>JAFAFP010000216.1 GCA_023423415.1 Pseudomonadota bacterium
CGTAAACGGCACCGGGGGCTCCCTTGCGCCCCCCCCCTCCACTCTCCCGACGTGAAACCGGTCACGTCCCCTTAACTGTCTCTTCAAGCGCCATGCGCTTGCCGTCTGGTTCGATGCAGACACTAACGGCGCCGCGCGAGCTGTCCAGCGCAAGCCGTTGTTAACCATAACGGCCACCCGGAGAGGATATCGCCGTATCCGGTCTGACGCCGGGCACGCGACCTGCTCCTCTAACCTCGCGCGATTCGTCGCACGGCGTTTCCGTCCCGTATCGGGACATTTCAGCGAGCGACGGCAAGACGGCTGGCACAGGATAGCGATGAAGCAACCCGTCACACGCGAATTGTTCGAGTATTGGAACGCCCTGCGTGGCACGCGGTGCGCGCCGATGCGCGACGATATCGATCCCGGCGCCATCCGCGGCCGGCTTGCGAACATCTTTCTCCTCAATTTCGATGACGAGCATGGCCATCCGTTCCGGCTCGCCGGAAGTTCCATCTGCACGCTTTTTGGCCGAGAGCTAAGGGACGAGGCCTTCGCGAAACTGTGGTCGCCGGTTAGCCAACCCCGTATTGCGGAGTTGCTGCACAACATCGTCGAAGACAAAGCCGGCGCGGTGGCGCGCGTCGTCGGCGCCAATCTCGAGCGGGACCTTCTCGACCTCGAAATGATCCTGTTGCCGCTGGTCGATCGAAGCCAGTGCACCGGGCGACTGCTGGGCGGATTGACGCCGGTCGAAGCGCCTTACTGGATCGGCTCGCGCGCCATAGAAGCCATGGAGCTCGCCGATATTCGGTATATCGGACCGGCGATCGATCCGGCACGGCCGTCAAGGCTGATCGCCGGCCGCGGCAGTCCGCTGCCGACGGCGGGTTTCACCATCTACCCTGCCCGTCACAATCCGGCGATTTAGGTCAATATCGACTAGCTGTTTAAGCCAATTGTCAGGGCTAACCGGGCGTTAACACGCTTTCAATAGGTTTTAACCGCCGCGTGCACTGACGCGGGGACTGATGACTCATTGCGTCACGCAATAATCACGTCGTGTCATGACACTAGCGAGTACCGATTTGACTGAGGGCACGGCGCGTATTTTGCCGCATAGCGAGGAACGCCGCCGTTTCCAGCGGGTGAAGGTGAATTTGCTCGGCCGGTACATGTTGCCGGACCGTCGCGAATTTCCGTGCCAGGTCGTCGATATGTCGCCGGGCGGCATGGCCCTGGTCGCGCCGGTCTCGCCGCAGATCGGCGAGCGCGTGATTGCCTATATCGATCACGTCGGCCGGCTCGAAGGCGTCGCCACGCGTCACTTTGAAAACGGATTTGCCTCGACCATCGGCGCGACGATGCGCAAGCGCGACAAGCTCGCGGCGCAGCTCACCTGGCTGGCCAATCGTCACCTGCTCGCATCGCCGGAAGACCGCCGGCACGGCCGCTATGCCCCCAAGAAGGCCATGACGATGCTGATCATGCCAAACGGCATCAACATCGGCTGCCGCCTGATCGACGTTTCACTGTCCGGCGCGGCGGTCGCGACCGACCAAAGGCCGCCGATGGGGGCCCTGGTGACGATCGGAAAAGTGCAAGGACGGGTCGTCCGACACCTCGACGAGGGCTTCGCTGTCGAGTTCCTTCGGTTGCAGCATCCAGACTTTCTGGAAGAGAGCGTCAGCGTCGGGTAAACGCCGCGCGATCAAGTTTCGCCAAACGCGTAAACTCTTTCAATCAAGCTATCGTGTATCGCGCCGATAGGCGTGCTGACGCGCCCACGGCAAGCCTGCCGCGCGCTTATGTTTTATCCAGTCTTCTCAATCGCTTCAGCGCCGATCGATCGCATTTTAATCAAATGCGTATAGATACAATTTTATTCAATATCGTCTCAAATACTGAAAGTATTCGCGGCAGTTTTGATTTGTTTTCGCTTCAAATGTACTTTGTCGACTTAGCCGCAATACAAAGGCTTTGTGAGAACGTGACCCCAACAATAAGGGAAGGGGTCAAGCGTGCGACGGGTCTCTCACAAGCTGCGCGAATGTTTGCGAATAGCCGCAGCGGGTTGCTTTATCACTCTGTTGGTTGGCGGCGCGCAGGCTAATCCGCGTCCGCTGTTTGTGTCGCTTGGCGATTCCTCGCGACCACCGATCGGCTGGATCGAATTTTGCGCCGACAATCCGCGCGAATGTTCTGCTCCGCAGGCGGAACCTCGCGATGTCGTTTTATCCCCCAAGGCCTGGAAAGATCTCGTCCGCATCAACAAATGGATCAATGACACGATCAAGCCGATCACGGACATGGATCACTGGGGCGTGGTCGAAAAATGGTCCTACCCGGATGATGGCAAAGGCGATTGCGAGGACTATGTATTGCTCAAGCGCCGCCTGCTGATCCAGGCCGGATGGCCTCGCGAGGCGCTCCTGATCACTGTGGTGCGCGAACGCAATGGCGATGGGCATGCGGTCCTGACAGTGAAGACCGACAAGGGAGAGTTTATTCTCGACAATCAGAATTCGGACATTCGCCTGTGGTCCGACACGGACTATCGCTTCGTGAAGCGGCAGTCGCAGTTCGACCAGAATGTCTGGGTTTCGCTCGGCGACCCGCGGCCGCTCATGTCGACCGCGACGTCACGTTGAGCTGAGACAGGAAACGCGGTTCCGGTCACGTCCCCACCCCTCCCCGTCCCAGACCGGGATCGCGGCGGCCGACCTTCCCCCCAAGGTCGGCCGCACCTTTTTTGGGGATCCTCAAAAACGTCTGAGTTCAGCCGATACGTTTCAAACGTTCGGAATATTTGCGTGAAAGACGGGCGTAATGGTCCGCGGCAGTCCGAATTTGCGCGATCGCTTCCGGTGTCAGTGTGCGGATGGCACGCGCCGGTGATCCGACGATCAGTGAATTGTCCGGGAACGATTTACCTTCCGTGACCAGCGCCCCTGCCCCAACCAGCGAATTGTTACCGATGCGCGCACCATTCAACACGATCGCGCTCATGCCGATCAGGGTGTTGTTGCCGACGGTGCAGCCATGCAGCATCACCTGATGGCCGATGACGCAGTCCTCACCGATCACCAGCGGAAAACCCATATCGGTGTGGAGCGTCGCGTTGTCCTGGATCTGCGAGCGCGCGCCGAGTTCGATCCATTCGTTGTCGCCGCGCAACACGGCGCCGAACCAAATGCTGGTGTCGCTCTTCATCCGCACCCGGCCAATCAGCGTTGCCGTTTCAGCCACCCAGTAGCGTCCATCGGCCGGAAATTCCGGGGCGGCTCCGTCAAGTTCGTAGATCGGCATTGCAGCTTTGGTCCCTCGCGAAAAATGTCGCTTCAGGACAGCCCTAACATGGCAACGGCGGCAATTACGAATTTTCCGGACAGCGCGCTCCAGAACCCTGCCGTCACGGTCGCAACCATGGCGGTGACGAAGTTATCGATGCCCGACCGGCGTACGAGAATCGCGTTGCGCATGATGATGAACGGTGCGGCAAAGACGAGAAACGGCACGTGGGCCACGGCGGCGGGCCCGGTTCCATCGCCGAAGATGTTGAAACTGGCCGGACGCGCGGTGATGAGTTGATAGCCCGTCGCAAACGCACCCGCGACGGAAAATCCAAGCAATAGAACAAAGATCGAATGCAATGCGCTCACCGACACCGCAGCTAACTCCCAGCCGTCCCTAAAACGCCGTTCCGGAGTTTCATCTTGCAAAGGCTGCGGCCTGCGGCCAGCACTCAGTAAATAAACGGTTAACGCGCGAAAAAATCAATTCAGAGGTCACTTTAAGAACCCCGCCTATACTCAAATGATTCGCGATTGTTAGGCGGAGCCTGCCTCATGGCGATAAGCCACACCCACCATGCCCATGCCGCGCCACGGCTGCGCACGCGGCGCAGTTTTCTGTGGTTGCCGGTTGCCATCTTCATCGCCGGCGTCATCAGTGCGGGCGTCTGGGTGACCTACATTTTGTGGCCACGCTGGCCGTCAGCGGACATGGCGCTCGATGCGCCTTCGTTTCCGATCACGGTGAACGGGGTTAACTTCAATATTCCGCCGGCAGCTATCCGCAACAAGGTTCAACGCAAACCCGGCACCCAGGATCGCATCGACCTCGTCTTCCTGTGGCCCTCGCTTCTGCCGCCAGATCCCGCGGTGAAGACTGATCCGGTCGCGTCTGCCAAGGCGGTTGATCGCGTGTTCCTGACCATTGCCTCGTATGGCAACACGTTGCCGCCGATCGAGCGCTTCAATACCATCTATCCGCGCTACCTTGACATCAGTGTCACGACCGATCCGGGCGGGCTGACCGTGCGGTCCTTCCGTGACGGCACGCCCTATCAGGGGGAAGACGTCCTCTACGACCATTCAAACCCGGAACGCTTCATCACCCGCTGCACGCGCGATGGCGCCAAGGGCATGATCGGCATCTGCCTCTACGAGAAGCGCGTCGGCGCTGCGGACATCACCGTCCGCTTTCCACGCGAATGGCTTTCCGACTGGACATCCGTCGTGACCGGGCTTGAAGGACTGATGAAGCGGCTGCAAAGCCCGCAGCGATAGCTACCTGGCTATTTCCGGGCCGTGCGAAAGAGCACGCCCGGAAATTCACCCCGTCATCTGGAACCGGCTTTCGCCTTACGGTTCGAGATCCGTTTCCAAAATCGCCATCTGGAAGTTGTAGGACTTGTCGTCGTCCTCATCGTCGACGAACAGCACGCCGATGAACTCTTCGCCGATATAGACCTCGGCGGAATCATCCTTCTTCGGACGCGGTACTACCCGGATCTTCGGGTTATCGAACAGCCGCTTCAGATAGGAATCGAGCTTCTTGATTTCCTGGACGTCCACAATCGCGCTCCCTGTACCCCGCGTCGCGCGACGCAGGCCATCAAACCGTGAATCAGGCGGCTATCAATTCCCGATATCGAACAGCATGTCCATACGCCGCGACGGCTCCGCACAGCCTGCGGCACCGACGACACGGGCGGGAACCCCGGCCACCGTGACATTGTTCGGTACTGGCTTGATGACAACCGAGCCGGAGGCGATCCGGGCGCAATGGCCGACTTCGATATTGCCGAGAATCTTCGCCCCTGCTCCGATCAAGACGCCGTGGCGGATCTTCGGATGCCGGTCACCGTCTTCCTTGCCGGTGCCGCCGAGCGTTACGCCATGCAGCATCGATACGTTGTCGTCGATCTCAGCGGTCTCGCCGACCACGAGACCCGTCGCATGATCGAGGAAGATGCCACGGCCGATTTTCGCGTCCGGGTGGATGTCGCACTGGAAAACGGCCGATGAGCGGCTCTGCAGATAATAGGCAAAATCCTTGCGCTGCTTGCGATAGAGCCAATGCGCCAGCCTGTGCGTCACGATGGCGTGGAAGCCTTTGAAATAAAGGATCGGCTCGATGAACCGGTTGGTCGCGGGATCCCGATCAATGGTCGCCACGATATCGGCGCGGAACGCGTCGCCAATCGAGGGCTCGTCCTGAAGCGCATCGGCATAAGCTTGCCGGATGATCTCGGCCGACATGTCATGATGATCGAGCCGTTCGGCGGCGCGATGAATCACTGCCGCTTCCAGAGTGTCGTGATTCAAGATGGTCGAGTAGATGAACGTGGACAGCGCGGGTTCTGCGCGCACGATCTCCTCGGCCTCCTCGCGGACCTTGGCCCAAACCGGATCGACCTTGCTGACCTTGCTCGTCGGCTTCGTCAGATGATGCGCCATGATACGCCCTTGGCTGCCATGTGGATCGACGCCCGTACGGTGACGTCTTTGACTGTGCGCCAACACATAAAGGTTGAAATTGGTCTCCGCCACCCTGCTTTTTAGAGCCAGGGGACGATGGTTTCCGCATAGCCGTAGAAT
Source organism: Pseudomonadota bacterium (assembly GCA_023423415.1). Taxonomy (GTDB): domain Bacteria; phylum Pseudomonadota; class Alphaproteobacteria; order Rhizobiales; family Xanthobacteraceae; genus Pseudorhodoplanes. The sequence goes on from JAFAFP010000216.1 coordinate 5,868, forward strand.
ATTATTCTACAACTGTGCGCTATGTATTTCTGTGGCCTCAGTTTTTCTGGGCGGAAGCCGGATCGAAGCGGGCAAGGAAATCCAGCACGGCGGCTGAAAAATCATCGTTCTGATCACCGGCCACCATGTGCCGGGCGCCGCCGACGTCGACGTATTCAGCGTGCGGCACGAGTTCGCGAAACTCCTGCACATGCGCTTCCTGCACCAGTTCGGACGAACCGCCACGCACCAGGAGGGCCGGAATTTTGAGATGGGCCGCAGCCTCAAGCAGCATCTGCTCCATCCGCTCGCGGTCGGGATCGAAGCCCTTGCGGGAGTCCATGAAGCGCGGATCCCAATGCCAGCGCCATCGACCATCGGACGAAAGCCGCAAATTCTTCTTCAGGCCTTCGTTGCTCTTGGGACGCGGCCGGTGCGGCAGATATTCCGCAACAGCATCGGCTGCCTCTTCAATCGTCGCAAATCCCTCCTTCGCGTGCGCGCGCATGAAGCCCTGCACTTTGGCCACGCCCTCGTAATCGACGCGCGGCGTGATATCGACCAGGACAATCGATGAAAGCAGGGTCTTGCCGGTATCGCGCATGGTCTCGCCTTCGGCGAGCATCGACGACATGCCACCAAGCGAGGCGCCGATTGCGGCGGGTTTCTGACCCGTTCTCTGCTCCAGTGCAGTTGCGACTGCTTTCACATCCTGCGCGAAATCCTCAAACGTATAGGCGCCATCATCCACCCACTCCGAGTCGCCATGTCCGCGCTGATCGATCGCATATGCGGTCCATCCACGCTCTGCGAGTTGCGCGGCGGTCGCACGCCACGCATGACGCGTCTGCCCACCACCATGCAGGAGGATCACACTCGCGCCGCGATCACCAAACACATCGCTGATCAGCTTGTTGCCGCTGTCGCCGAGGAATGTCGTCGTCTGAGGTGTGACATGTTTGGTCATGGCAATCAGGCTCTCTTGCTCAGAAATTCGAGCACGCCAGTCTTGTAAACCTTGTCACCGACCGCACGCATATGGTCGCGCCCCGGAATATCCAGGACCTTCGCATGCTGCATGATCGCAGCAAGCTTGTCCGCCGGACCCGACACTTCGTCGGTCGTCCCGACGGCAATCAATGTCGGCGTCTCGATGGCCGCCACCTCATCCGGTGTCATCGTCTGCCGTGAACCGCGAATGCAGGCCGCGAGCGCGCGACGATCGGACTTTGTCTGATCCGCAAACGCGCGGAAGGTCCGGCCCATCGGATCGATCACATCAGCGAGCGACGGCGCTTCGAGTGCATCGGCAATATCTTCCGGTAATCCCGCGCCATCGATGAGCTTGTAGCCAAGTCCGCCGAGAATGGCCGAGCGCACCCGCTGCGGATGCGCCGCACACAGGAACGATGTGATCCGTGCGCCCATCGAATAGCCCATGACGTCGGCGCGTTCGATGTCGAGATGATCGAGCAAGGCCCGTGCATCTTCCATCATCTTGTCGGTGTGATAGTCGGCCGGGTTGTAAAGCTTCGACGACTGACCGTGACCACGATTGTCGTGCGCGATCACGCGATAACCCGCGTCGGTCAGCGTCGTGACCCAGCTCGGGAAGGCCCAGTTCACTTCGCTGCTCGATGCGAAGCCGTGAATGAGAACAACGGGATCACCCTGGCCTTCGTCGAGGTATGCGATCTCGACGTCGCCATGTTTGAAAGTCGGCATGTGGTGGAAATTTCGGCCTGAATTGTGGATTGAGGCCGGACACTAAACCTGTGCGGGCGCCATTGCCAAGCGCCGCTGGCGCTCGAGTTCCCGTTTCGCGCGGCGGATCTTCCGCCGTTGCAGACCTCGCCAGGTGGCGCGTTCCACAGCCGCTTTCGCGGAGGCGATGAAACCAAAGAGTGTTAACGCGGCCCATAGCACCCATAACGACAGGTCGAACGCGGCGACCGTCAGAGCGATGGCGCCTCGACCAAGGAATTTCAGGATCGCGCGGGTCTTGCCGCCCTCTTTTTCAGCAAGCTTGGCGACCCGCGCCATTTGTCGTGGGCTGTCGGATATCCGCAGGCCATCGAGCGCAGCCCTCGTACCGGCCTTGCCCTGAATGCTGCCGACGTCGCGAGTGAGACGAAACAGATCGTCAGTCTTGTTGAGTTTGACCGCTTCGCGTGCGGCCCGCACCGCCACGGCGGGTTCGGTCAGCGACGCTGAGGCAAAAGCCTTGCGCATAGCGCCCCAGTCGACAGTCGACCGCAGTGACCGCGTGACGGACTCCGCCATCCGCGAACTGATCCGCCCGGTCTTGCGAGCGGCCTTTACCAGCGACAGACCCACGCGCGCCGGCGCGCCCGTCCCAAGCGAGGCATAGGTTCCGGCGGTCACGGCAATGCCGACCGCCGACAATCCCAGAATGAGATGATCCACCTCTTTGCCCGATGCGAGACGCGACCCTTCGCGCACCATGTCGCGAACATCGCCGAACACAAACAGATCACCCACCGCCGTACCGGCGAGACTGACCAGATCATCTGGCTCGCCAACGATCAGCCCGCGGGTGAATTGCCCGGCAGTTGCAAGCGCACTCCCCGCCTTCTCGACCGCCACATCGACTTTCGCGACGAGTTCCGGTGCAACCGTTACGTTCCTGTCGCGCGCCAGATCGACGAAACTCCTGGCCAGTTCGGCATCGTCGGCCGCCAGCGCCGCCTCGATTTCCCGGGTCGCCGCTTCGCTGTTGAAACTGCGGGCCAGCTTGCGATCGGCCAAAGCTGCCGGATCGTCCTGCACCGCCAGGAGCCAACCGGCCTCGATCGCCCGAGGGAGCAATGCGAGCGCTGCGACCCCGCAAATCACGGCAGCGACGGCCAGCAACTTCACACGCAGAAGGTCGGCGCGCATCCGTCCGGCAGATGGCTCGGGGCTGTGCATTGGGGGATGCTTTCGATCGCGCCGTGTGTCGCTGTTCAACCTGTTGCCGGGACTGGACTTTTCAAGAACCTCATCGCGATCTCAGGCGGCCGCTTCGGTTCATTTCAGGCCGGCTGGTTAATTCCAAAACCGGCATTGATTCACCGAAAACCGCCGCTATGGTGCACTCGATATAGGGGCCGTTCCCGACAAATTCGAGGCTCCCAACCTGAGGCTCCGCATTATGGCCGACCACGTCATTCCGCATTTCCAGAACGATGCCGGTGTTCCGGTGATCGAGGTCGGCGCGCGAGAGTTCATGTGCATTGGCGCGCGGCCGCCGTTCGATCACCCGCAC
>JAFAFP010000158.1 GCA_023423415.1 Pseudomonadota bacterium
GCCGCGATGTCGTCCTTGATCGCTTTCTTCTCGGCGTCCGGCAGCGTCTCGATTTTCGTCAAGAGATCGCCGAAGCCATTATTGACGTTGACGCCGAGGTTCTTGAGCGTGGCGGCGTGCTTCTCGATCACGTCGGCGAAGAAGGTGGAAACGGCGTGACCGAAAATGATCGGATCGGCGATCTTCATCATGGTCGCCTTCACGTGCAGCGACACCAGCACGCCTTCCTTCTTGGCGGCCTCGATCTGCTCGGCAAAGAAGGCGCGCAGCGCCTTGCGGCTCATCACCGCCGCGTCGATGATCTCGCCGGCCTGGATCGGCGTCTTCGCCTTCAGCACCGTGACGGCGCCGTCGGCGCCGACCAGTTCGATGCGGGCGTTGGTTGCCGCCGCGACGGTGGTCGAGATTTCCGAGCCGTAGTAATCGCCACTCGACATGTGCGCCACATGCGATTTGGAGTCCTTGCTCCAGGCGCCCATCTTGTGCGGATTGTTGCGGGCGTATTGCTTGACGGCGCCGGCGGCGCGGCGGTCGGAATTGCCCTCACGCAAGACCGGGTTGACGACGCTGCCGAACACCTTGGCGTAGCGAGCCTTGATGTCCTTCTCGGCGTCCGTCGTCGGATTGTCCGGATAGTCCGGAACGGCGTAGCCCTTGTCTTGCAGTTCCTTGATCGCAGCCTTGAGCTGCGGGATCGAGGCAGAGATATTCGGCAGCTTCATGATGTTGGCTTCGGGTCTCGTCGCGAGCTCGCCGAGTTCGGTGAGTTCGTCGTTGATCCGTTGCGCAGGGGTGAGTTTCTCGGGGAAATTGGCGAGGATGCGACCGGCCAGCGAGATGTCCTTCAGTTTCACGGACACACACGCCGCGCCCACAAAGGCTTCGACGATCGGCAGCAGGGAATAGGTCGCGAGAGCCGGGGCTTCATCGACCTTTGTCCACATGATTTCGAGATTTGGCATGCTAGCACCTCTGGTCGCCGTGCTTGTTTGGGCCGACCGGAAACTGACCATCGATGGGCGCGGAAGAATGGCTCTCCCTCGGGCCCTCAAATGAATTGTTCTCGGCGCGGAAACCGCCAACCGGGAATTCGACTGACGGGAGTTCGGCGCGCGCCCTATAGCATCCGCACTGCGCTGGCAAAAGCCTTGTTAGCAGGTGCGAGATAACCGCCGGCGGACCGGAATGCGGCTGGCCGGATTATGCCTTTCAGGGCGGGTTCGATTGGTAATGGGACTGCTGCTTAAAACGACGAATGCCGGTGCAGGGGATCGCACCGGCATTCGGGCCGAGGACGACGCCTGTTACCAGGTGCCGGTGTCCAGGGCCTCGCGGGTCGTATGATCGCGGTCCGTGTAGTTCTTACCGTAGGTGTAATCGCGAACGTTGGGGCCCATCGTCTGGGCCTGGGCGGAGATGGCGAACAGCGCCAGCACGACGGTGGAGATGATGAGTTTCAGAGCGTTCATGGGTTGCCTCCTCTGGTTCCGATGTGCGGGGGATCGCTATCGGTGGGAGGAACATGGACCGGCCCGCGCGGATCCTCTGTGAACCAGGCCACACCGGCTAAAAAAATAAAAAAAGATTCGAGCCGACCCGGGGCTTATCCGCGCACGTAAAGCGCCTTGTCCGTGACGACGAAATCGATCCGGCCGTCGGTCAATGCGCGCGCACACTGTTCAGGCGTGTCGACGATCGGCTCCTCGTGCACGTTGAAGCTGGTATTGACCAGCGCAGCAAGGTCGGTTGCGCGTTCAAAACCGGTGATGATGTCGTGATAGAGCGGATTATCTGCGCGCGCGATGATCTGAGGCCGCGCGGACTGATCGACATGCACGACGGCGGCGATGCGCTTTCGCCATTCAGGCCGCACGTCGGTGGCGATGGTCATGTAGCGGCAGGCTCGCCGGTTCACATTGGAAATGCCGAAAACATCCGCTGCGCGTTCGGCGGTCACCACGGGTGCGAACGGCATGAACTCGGAGCGATCGAGTCGCTGGTTCAGCAGGTCGTGCGTTTCGCGCCGCGCGGGACTGGCGAGGATCGTGCGGGCGCCGAGCGCGCGGGGGCCGTATTCCATCCGGCCGGTATAAATCGCGCCAAGCTGTCCGGCGTCCAGCCGCTTCACGGCCCCTTCGACTGGCGACTCGGTCGTGCCTTTCACGCCGGGGATATTGGTCAGCGTGGCATCGGTGCGGAAGGTATGGTCGCGGCCGAGATAGACCGGGCCGAGATCGCGGCGATTGTCGAGCCAGGTTTTGATTCCGTCGCGGCGGAGCAACCACGCCAGTACGCCACCGACCGGCAGGCCATCGTCGCCCATGGCCGGAAAGATGAAGACTTCGTTCAAGTCGAATTTTTCGACCAGCAGACGATTGAGTTTCACATTGGCGAAAATACCGCCTGACAGGCCGAGATGCTTGGCCGGGTATTTGTTTAGCAACTGCGCGATCGACAGCAGCATCTTGTCTTCCAGCACCTGCTGCACCGTCGCCGAATAGTCTTCCTTGCTGAGGCCGTTGGCCAGCGCGCGCATGAAGGCGTTGATGTCGCTGTCGCTGCGCAACGTTGAATGGACGCGGCCATTGTCGTCGACCGAGAATTTGGCATCGAGCTCGGCGGCGCGCAGCGGCTTGCCCATTGCCGCCATGCCTGTCAGCTTGCCCTCATGGCGCACGCGCTTGAAGCCGAGCGCCTTGGTGGCGGCGCCATACATCTTGCCGAGGCTGTCTTCGACCGCGGGTGTGAGGATGTGTTCCTCACCGCCGTATATCGTGTGAAGTGCGCCGTTCGCGAAATGACGATGGCTGTAATGCGTGTTGTCGCCGCCGCCATCCGCGGTGACGATCAGACCGTGATCCCACGCCGGGCTGTAGAACAACGCCGGCAGGGCATGTGCCTCATGATGATTGTAAAAAAAAGTCGTCGCGTCAGGGCGAAAGCCGCTCTCGCGTTGCAGGGCAGCGACATCGAAGAATGCATTCGTGTCGGCGGTGTTATGCCGGAACAATTCCGGCATGAGTTGCCGGCGCGGCTTGCGTGCGATGTGGGTGCGATATTGCTCCTTCAGCCAATCGGCGCCGCTGATGTGACGGAAGTACTTCGTCGGCAACAGCGAACGACTGTAGCAGACGACATCGACGTCTTTGCGGGAAATGCCGGCGATCGACAGCACTTCGTCGATGGCGAGATCGGGGTGGCGGGAGCCGTCGCCCTTGCTGCGCGTCAGCCGTTCCAGCGATACGGCGGCCTTCAAATCATAGCCGTCAAACAGGGCGGCGGCCGCGTCGTGCGAGCCGGAATGAATCCCTAGGATGAGTTGAGACATCGGATCGCGTGCAACCAGGGGAGTACGCGCCCAATTAGCTGGATTTTGGCTTGGGAGGCAAGAGGACTCACACATTTCGCGCGTGGTTTGTGACGGCGGGCGCCGCATGGAGCCAAATTGGTAAAACGTCTTCGTGATGCTCAAACGGCGCTCCGCTCGACCGCTTCAACGTGTTGAGTGAGCCTTTGCGCCATGCCTTGATGATCCCGCAGTCACCGCCATCGCCACAAGTCAGGCAACGGGTTCAAGCCGATCTCGCGATCTTTCGCGCTCGCGACTGTGCGGCTATAGCAGGCTCCGGAGACAAGACATGCCCGGAGCGGGAACAGACAAGACCAAGAACTGGGTGGTGACACCGGCGCCGGTGGTGGTGCTGGTCGAATCGCAGCTTGGCGAAAATATCGGATCGGTGGCGCGGGCGATGGCCAATTTCGGACTGTCGCGACTGCGCCTCGTCAAGCCGCAGCAGGGCTGGCCCAACGAGCGCGCCCGGGTGATGGCGTCCGGCGCGGACCGTATCCTCGATGAAGCGGAATTGTTCGAAACGCTCGCCGAGGCGGTCGCCGATTGTCACTTCGTATTCGCCTCCACCGCGCGTACGCACGATCAGGCCAAGCCGGTGGTCGGTGCCGAGGAGGCCGCACGCACCGCTGCGCCGCGGATCGCGGAAGGGCAGACGGTGGCATTGGTGTTTGGACGCGAACGCAATGGCTTGGAGAATGATGAAGTCGGACTGGCCGATGCGATCCTGACGCTGCCCGTAAATCCCGCCTTTGCCTCGCTCAACCTTGGGCAGGCGGTGGTGATCGTCGGATACGAGTGGTTCAAGCTGCAAAGCGAAGGGGCGCTGCCATTCGCATCATCGGAGAAATCGCCGCCGGCTCCGAAGGAACAACTGTACGCCTTTTTCAGCGATCTCGAACGTGAGCTGGAGCGGATCGAATATTTCCGGCCGCACGAGAAGCGCGGCACCATGACGGTGAACATGCGCAACATCTTTACGCGTATGCAACCGACACAGCAGGATATCCGGACGCTGCATGGCGTAGTGATGGCGCTGGTCGAAGGGCGCAAGGGCCCGGCGCGTGGTGGTCTGCTGGATGGGCCGGAAGCGGACATGCTGCGCAATCTGCTTGCTCAGCATGGCAAGGCCGAGATTGCGCGGGCCGATTCACCGGTGCGCGGTCTTGCGCGTTTGCTCCGGCGCAATCCGACCGATGCGGAGCGCGCGCTGTGGAGCGCCATGACGGGCGACCGGCGCTTCGCGTCACTCGGCTTTAAGCGCCAAACGCCGATCGGTCCGCATATCGCTGATTTCGTCTCGTTTCCGCTGCGCCTTGTAATCGATGTCGTGCCCGACAGCGAGGACATGCCGGGTGCTGAAGCCCGGAAGCAAAAGCTCGCCTGGATGCGGGAGCGCGACTATTGCATTGTCGACGTGCGCGCAGATGATATCGCGCACGATACGGCGGCCGTATTGGAAACCATTCTGTCGGTCATTCCGGACGAGCGAAGCGAAACCCGGAACGACACGCCTGCCTAGGTCAAGCCCTTCAACTGCGCCGCAGTCCCTGCGCGCAGGAAGGCGAGATCGCTGCCTACCGTGAGAAACTTGAACCCGGCCTTCGCTTTTGCGGTCGCGCGTGCAGCGTCGATGCAGTACAGGCCCGGAATTTTTCCGGCATTCTTACAAGCGGCGAGGACGATCTCGAGGCCTTTTTCGACCTCATCCGAATGCGCATCCAGCACCGCACCATTGGTGAGGCTGTAAGACAGATCGGATGGGCCGATGAACAGCCCGTCGATGCCGGGCGTGTTCACGATCGCATCGACGTTGTCGAGAGCGACGCGCGATTCGATCATCGCGAAAGCCAGCGTTTCCTGATTGGCGATGGCGAGATAGGGCCGCTGGTCCGGGAAACCGGCCAACGCCGCCGCACGGTGAGCACCAAGGCTGCGCTCGCCGATCGGCGGATATTTGGCCGTTGCGGCGAAGGCGCGGGCATCGTCTGCCGAATTGATCATCGGCGCGATCACGCCTTCGGCGCCGAAGTCGAGCGCGCGGCTGATCATCGAATATTGCCCGAGCGGCACCCGCACCAGCGGCGCGGAACCCGCCAGGTGAATGGCGCCAATCGCCTGCATGGTCGAGGCGGTGTCCCAAAGCCCATGCTGCTGATCGAGAGCGACAGCGGTGAAGCCTTCACGCGCGATGGTTTCGACGACATTGGGATAGGGCAGGCCGCACCAGGCCGAATAGACAACGTCACCCGCGCGAAGTCGGCGGGCGAGTGAAAAAGACGATGTGGCTGTCACGATCGGCGTTTCCTGCGCTGCGCTCTTAGCGGCGCTCTTCTGGACGGAGCGGTTCGCCACGCAATGCGACGAACCGCGCGAGGACGGATTTCAGACGCCGGTCTGGATCTGCTTCACGGCTTCCGTGAGCAGTTCGGCCATTTTTGCGCTGACTTCCTGTTCCGACACGCCCTTCGGGGCGAGGTCATTTGTGACCTTGCGCAGCACGTCGCCGTCGCCTGCTTCCTCAAAATCGGCTGCGACGACTTCCTTAGCATAGGAATCGGCGTCGCCGCCGCTCTTGCCAAGCAAGCCGGCTGCCCACAGACCGAGCAGTTTGTTCCGACGCGCCATGGCCTTGAACTTCAGCTCTTCATCGAGCGCAAATTTCTTTTCGAAGCCTTCTTCGCGCTTGTCGAACGTGGTCATGGATACCCTCGATGACGTGTAGGTGACACATTTTGCTGTAATTTGGGCGCCTTGCATAACGGTGCCAAGGGGGCAAGGCAACCATTGGAGAATGGGTGCGACATCCTATATGCGGTGGATGACGGCTTGTGGCCTGCATTGTATCTGCTCCCCCGATCGGGTAGGTTGTTCCGAGCGGGCTGGACGACCGCGTACCGTCCCCTTGTCGCGCCAGCCGCTTAAGCCGCGGTCTAAGAACATCAACAGGAACCCCGGCATTTCATGGACTTCCACAAACCACGGTATATTCCGATGAGCCGCCGTCGCCGCATCTATGAAGGCAAAGCCAAAGTTCTTTACGAAGGCCCTGAGCCCGGTACGCTGATCCAGCATTTCAAGGACGACGCCACCGCCTTCAATGCGAAGAAGCACGAGGTGATCGAGGGCAAAGGCGTTCTGAACAACCGGATCTCGGAATATGTTTTCCAGAATCTGAACGATATCGGGGTGCCGACTCACTTCATCCGCCGGCTCAACATGCGCGAGCAGTTGATTCGCGAGGTTGAGATCATTCCGCTCGAGATCGTGGTGCGGAACGTCGCGGCCGGCTCCCTGTCGCAGCGCCTCGGCATCGAGGAAGGCACGCAACTGCCGCGCTCGATCATCGAATTTTATTACAAGAACGATCAACTCGGCGATCCGATGGTCTCGGAAGAGCACATCACGGCCTTCGGCTGGGCCAATCCGCAGGAAATCGATGACATGATGGCGCTGGCCATCCGTGTGAATGATTTCCTGTCCGGTCTGTTCCTCGGCGTCGGCATCCGTCTGGTCGATTTCAAGATGGAATGCGGCCGGCTGTGGGAAAATGACATGATGCGGATTGTCGTGGCCGATGAGATTTCGCCCGACTCCTGCCGGTTGTGGGACATCAAGTCAGCTGAGAAGCTCGACAAGGACCGTTTCCGTCGCGATCTCGGTGGCTTGCTGGAAGCCTATACCGAGGTGGCCAAGCGTCTCGGCATCATGAACGAGGGCGAGCCGCCGCGCGGTACCGGCCCGGTTCTTGTGAAGGGCTGACGCTGGCGGGGCTGAGCAAAAACTTGGCTCGCTATGGATCTGAGTGAAAAGGGAGCCTTTGGGCTCCCTTTTTCCGTTTCGCCGACTGACCTCTAAAGGAGGAAGGAAGGCGCATTGAGACCCCATCCGAAGGGTGCTAGGTCGAGGCCCAAACACCCCATCGAATCTCCGTTCCGCCTCGACGGGACGGTTCCAGCAAAGGCCATCCGCTCATGAAGGCGCGCGTCACCGTCACCCTGAAATCCGGCGTTCTCGACCCGCAGGGCAAGGCGATCGAGGGCGCGCTGAAATCGCTCGGCGTGTCGGGGATCGGCAGCGTCCGTCAGGGCAAGGTGTTCGACATCGAACTCGATGGCGCCGACAAGGCCGCGGCGGAGGCGACGCTGAAAGCCGCCGCCGAGAAGCTGCTGGCGAATACGGTGATCGAGAATTACCGCATCGAGGTTCTGTGAGCTCGGGAGCGTCGCAATGAAATCCGCGGTCCTCGTTTTCCCCGGCATCAATCGCGAGCGCGATATGGCGCGCACGCTGAAACTCGTCTCCGGCGTCGAACCGGCGATGGTGTGGCATGCCGAGACCGAACTGCCGGCCGGCACCGATCTGGTCGTGGTCCCCGGCGGATTTTCCTACGGCGACTATCTGCGCTGCGGCGCCATTGCGGCCCGTGCACCGATCATGGATGCGGTGCGTGCGCATGCGGCCAAGGGCGGCCTCGTGCTCGGAGTGTGCAACGGCTTGCAGATCCTCTGCGAGTCGGGGCTGCTGCCCGGCGTGCTGATGCGCAATTCGAAGTTGAAATTCATCTGCCATGACGTGCATCTGCGCGTCGAGCGCTCCGATACGCCGTTTACCCGCGGCTATAATGCCGGGCAGGTGATCCGCGTGCCGGTGGCGCATGGCGAGGGCAATTACGTCGCCGACGACGACACTATCAAGGCGATCGAGAGCGAAGGCCGCGTGATCTTCCGTTACTGCGCGGCCGACGGCACGCTCGGCGATCCATCCAACGTCAACGGCGCGATCAATGCGATCGCCGGCATCGTCAACGAAGGCGGCAATGTCGCCGGCATGATGCCGCATCCGGAAAACCATGTCGAAAGCATCATCGGTAATACCGACGGGCGCGGGCTGTTTGCCGGTCTTGTCGCGCAATTTGGCAAGGCAGCCTGACAATGTCCGTTGCTGAGAGTGGCAAGACCTTGCGTAACGAACCGAAGATCACCCCCGAACTCGTCGCCGAACACGGGCTCAAGCCTGATGAATATCAGCGCATCCTTGATCTGATCGGCCGCGAGCCGACGCTGACCGAACTCGGCATCTTCTCGGCGATGTGGAACGAGCATTGTTCCTACAAGTCGTCGAAGGTGCATCTGCGCGGCCTGCCGACCGAGGCGCCATGGGTGATCCAGGGGCCGGGCGAAAATGCCGGCGTGATCGACATCGGCGATGGATTGGCGGTGGTCTTCAAAATGGAGAGCCACAACCACCCGAGCTATATCGAGCCATATCAGGGCGCGACCACGGGCGTCGGCGGCATCCTGCGCGACGTCTTCACCATGGGCGCGCGGCCGATCGCCTGCCTGAACGCAATTTCGTTCGGCGATCCGAAACATCCGAAGACCCGGCATCTGGTGTCCGGCGTGGTCGCCGGCATCGGCGGTTACGGCAATTCCTTCGGCGTGCCGACGGTGGGCGGGCAGACCCGCTTCCACACCCGCTATGACGGCAACAACCTCGTCAACGCGATGGCCGTCGGCCTCGCGCGCACCAACGGCATTTTCTATGCCGCGGCGTCCGGCGTCGGCATGCCGATCGTCTATCTCGGTTCCAAGACCGGCCGCGACGGCATCCACGGCGCGTCGATGGCGTCGGCCGAGTTCGGGGAAGATTCGGAGGAGAAGCGTCCGACCGTGCAGGTCGGCGATCCTTTCGCCGAGAAGCTGCTGCTCGAAGCTTGCCTCGAGATCATGGAAAAGGACTGCGTGATCGCGATCCAGGACATGGGCGCCGCTGGCCTCACATGTTCGGCTGTCGAGATGGGCGCCAAGGGCGACCTCGGCGTCACGCTCGATCTCGAAAAGGTGCCGACCCGCGAAGCCGGCATGAGCGGCTATGAGATGATGCTCTCGGAAAGCCAGGAGCGCATGCTCATGGTGCTCAAGCCCGAGAAGGAAAAGGAAGCCGAAGACATCTTCCGCAAGTGGGGGCTGGACTTCGCCATCGTCGGAGAGACCACGCCGACCAAGCGCTTCCTCATTCGCCATCATGGCGACGTGCTGGCCGATTTGCCGATCAAGGAACTCGGCGACGAGGCGCCGGTCTACAATCGTCCGTTCGTCGAGACGCCGAAGCAGCCGGTGATCGATGCGAAGGATGTGAAGCATCCGATGTCGGTTGCCGATGCGCTGCTGAAACTGATCGGCACACCGGACCTGTGCTCCAAGCGCTGGGTGTGGGAGCAGTACGACCACATCATCGGCGGCAACACCGTGCAGCGGCCGGGTGGCGATGCTGCGGTGGTGCGGGTGGAAGAGGGGCCGAAGGGCCTTGCCATGACCACCGACGTGACGCCGCGCTATTGCGAGGCCGATCCGTTCGAAGGCGGCAAGCAGGCGGTGGCGGAAGCCTATCGCAATCTTTCCGCTGTCGGCGCATTGCCGCTGGCGATCACCGACAATCTGAATTTCGGCAATCCGGAACGGCCCGAGATCATGGGCCAGTTCGTCGGCTGCGTGCGCGGTATTGCCGCTGCCTGCAAGACGCTCGACTTCCCGGTCGTGTCCGGCAACGTCTCGCTCTACAACGAGACCAACGGCCGCGCGATCCTGCCGACACCGACCATCGGCGGCGTCGGCGTGCTCGACGACTTCACCAAGTCGGCGAGCATTGCGTTCAAGAATGACGGCGACGCCATTCTGCTGATCGGCGAAAATCCGTCATGGCTCGGTCAGTCGGTGTATCTGCGCGACATCTGCGGCCGCGAAGAGGGCGCGCCGCCGCCGGTCGATCTCGAGCTTGAGAAGCGCCACGGCGAATTCGTGCGCAAGCTGATCGCCGACGGCAAGGTCACGGCGGTCCACGACATCGCCGATGGCGGTCTTGCGGTGGCAATTGCCGAGATGGCGATCGCTGGCGCGCGCGGCGCGAAGCTCGATGCGGCGCCCGCAAACGCTGACGCGCATGGCTACTGGTTCGGCGAAGATCAGGCGCGTTACATCGTGACGGCGAAGCTCGATCAGGCCAAAGCGGTGGTCGAAGCCGCGCAAGTGGCCGGCATCGCGCTTGCGCGGATCGGCACGGTCGGTGGTGATGCGGTCGCTATGGCCGGTGAGACGCCGCTCGCCGTATCCGGCCTGTCGCAGCGCTTCGAAGCGTGGCTGCCCGCCTACATGGCGGACACGATCGAGCATTGATCGCACCCGCCGGTGGTTTCCGGGTTCGCGCCTTTAGGCGCGTCCCGGAATGACAAACTCAGTTCGCCGCATTCGCCATCGCCGATTTGCAGCCAGGCGACAGCGCTGGCGCGTTGTCGGCTAGACACTTCAGCGCGCGACCGCCGCCGATCTGCGTGCCCTTGCACAGCACCCGATAATCGTTGGCGCAGAAGCGGCGGATCAGCATCGCTTCACCAAGTGTCGGACGCCTTGCTGTCTCGGGAGCGGTCGTCGGAGGTGAAACGGCCACTGGGGCTGCAGGAGCGGCCGCCGGAGGCGCGGACGGGCGGGCAGGGGCTGCGGCGGCTTTCGGGGCCGGCACGGGTTTCGCAGCCGGCTTTTTGGGCGCTGGAGCGGCGGGCGCTGTTGCGACTGGCGCCGGTTTCTCGGCGGGTGCCGTTGCGGCAGGAGCAGCGGCCGGCGGTGTTGGCGCCGCCTGAGGTTTGGCTTCGACCGGCGCCGTTGGTTTGGGAGCCGTTGCTGCGGACACCGCATCGACCGCGCCTTTGCAGCCGGCCGACAGCTTCGCCTTGTTCTGTTCCAGGCACATCAAGGCTTCGCGTCCGCCCGGCGTCACGCTCGAACAATTGCGCATGAAATCTGAGCGGCAATTGGCGCGAATGGCGTCTTGCTGGGCCTTGGTTGCCGACTGCGCATGAGCCGTTGCCGAGATCGCGATCAGTGCAGCGCCCGCGATCATGTGCGCAAACAGATTTCGTATTGTTGTCATTACTCCCCCTGGAATGATTGGCTGGTGCGATTGTGGTGTTGTTGGACAATCACTTGAGCCGCGCAACGGCCTCATCGATCAGGCTGATGTCGGAATGCTTTTTGACGTCAGTGTCGTTCTTTACGAAGCCGAGTTCCTTGATGAGCGCGACATTCTTCTGCAGCGCATCGAGATTGGGACGCATGTCGGGATCGCGATAATAGTCGCGCTTGGTAAAGGCCCAGTCGAAACGCTCCGGCGGTTGTTTTGTCAGCCGGCCCGCAATTGCTGCGACTTCTTTGTGGTTCGCGGGATCGGAAAACCAGCGCACGATCCGCAGCGTATCTTCCATGAAATCGACCATCGCCGCCCGGTTCTTGTCGATAAAGGATTGCCGCGCGCACCACATCAAAAGCTGCGTGACGCCGCCGATGTCGCGATTGACGAAGAGCGGGCGCGCAATGCTCCGCAATTGCGGATCGAACGCGAATGGCGGCACCACGGGAATGAGATCGACCTTCTTTTCTGCGAGCATCGCGCGCATCGTCGGCAATGGCGCTTCCAGCATCACATAGTCGCGCTTGTCTTCGAGACCGTGTTTTCGCAGCATCGCCCGCATGGCGACATCAACGGCCGCGCCGGCAGCGACAGTACCGACGACCTTGCCCTTCAGATCCTCAATTTTTTTGATCGGACCATCGGTCGCGACCATGTATTCCTGTGAATAATAACCGGGTACGCCGTCCTGCAATTCGTCTGCGATGACGCGCAAATCGCTCAAGCCGGCATTCTGGATCGCGATCGGCAACGTCGAATAGGCGAGGCTGGCAATCTCAAGCTCGTTGTTGGCGAGCGCCGTGATCATCTGCGGCGTGCCGACATAGCGCGTCGGTTCGAGTACGTAGGATTTGCCGAGATGCTGCGCGAGTTCCTTTTTCTCCATCAGGAGCGAACCCCAGTTGGAGACAGGGGCGATCCACGCCACCCGGATCTTCACCGGCTGTTGTGCGAGCGCGGGCCCGGTCCAGAGCGACAACACCGCGGCCACAGCCGCCGGAAGCAGCATCGAAACCCGCATGATTGGTCCCCCTAACCGGCGCCTTGCTCTCAGAAAACGCTATCTGGTGGCCTCAGGATTTTCATATCAACTCGCCGTTAGCGGCGGCGGGTAAGCGCCTTTTTGCATTCGTTGGTCAGTGACGATTGCTGCCCCGCGAGGCATGTCAGGACACGGCCCTGCCCGAACGGCACCCCTTGGCACAGCAGCGAGTGGTCTTCCCGGCAATAGCGGCTGACAAACCGGGCTTCCTGGGTCGGTCGCATCTTGGTTGCCGGAGCCATCGTCAGCGGTTCCTCCACGGCGGGAGCCGGAGCGACGCGGTCGGTCGATACCCGGCGAGGCTCGGCCGCAGTACCGGCAGGCTCTGTGGGCTTTGCCGTCATCGCAGCGTCCGGCTGCGCGGCCGGTGCACGGGCGCGGCTGAGTGCGGCCTGGCAAGCTGGGGAATGGACAGCGAAGTTGCGCTTCAGGCATTGCACCGAATCGGCGCTACCCGGGACCACGCCGGCACAGGTGGCCTTGATTTCGGCCTGGCAGGCCGATCGCACTTCGCCGTATGGCACGTTGGCAGCCGGCGCGGCGGCCTTTTGTGCCGGCGGTTGAGTCCTCTGAGGAGCGGATTGGTGCTGACGTGGCGGTGCGGGTTGCGCCCGCTGCGGCGGTTGCACTTGCGGCGCCGGCTGTTGCGGCTTTGGGGGCTGGAAGAGGTCAAAAAACGATTGCGCCGACGCTGGGCTTGCAGCCAGCATCAAGGTGGCAACGCTAATCACGCGGCCCAGCGATCCTATGTTGAAAACCACGCTTCCTTGCCCCTGTCATTTCAAAGATTGTGGAAGCATAGTCGTTTGGCCCCCCGCCGTCAGCAGTTTGCGGTGGATGCATTTGTCAGGTGCTGGAAATCACCATATTTCTGATTCAAAGCCAGCCAGCGATTTGGCTCAGGTTCGGGTGCTGCTTTCAAGTCCCGGGCCGAGACCGTGATTTGAGGAGTTCGCCATGCCGATGGACGCCGCCGAAATTGAGCGGCTGATCAAGACCAACATCCCGGACGCGCAGGTCTCGATCCGCGACCTCGCCGGGGATGGTGACCATTACGCAGCGACGGTGCTGTCGGAGAGCTTCCGCGGCAAGTCGCGGGTGCAGCAACACCAGCTCGTGTACAAGGCCCTGCAAGGTCAGATGGGCGGAGCGCTGCATGCGCTTGCGCTGCAAACCGGTGTGCCCGAGGGCTGATATCCAACGCCATCTTCCGCCCTCGCATTGTGAGTGAACACGTCCGCCTTTAGCATTTGCAGGCTGGCGGTTCACACAAGCGAGGGGCGGAATGACGAAATCATTATGGATTGCGTTGGCTCTGGTTTTGTTCTCGGCGCAAGTCAACGCACAGGTGTCGCCGAACGGCGTCAAGACGTTGTCGCCGGAGGGCGCGATCAAGCCGACGGGGACCTGGAATCTCGGCACTCGCGCCGGCGACTTTGTTTTCATCGCCGGGATGCGCGGAATCGATCCGGCAACCAACAATCTGGTTGCGGGCGACGAAGCGCGGGTGAAGCAGGCCTTCGTCAACATGGAACTGATCGCCAAGAGCGAGGGCGCGAACCTGCGCGATGCGGTTCGGCTCGTGGTCTATGTCACCGACATGTACCGGTTCCGTCCGATCGTGAACAAGGTTCAGGCCGAACTCTGGGGGCAGGGCCCGTACCCGCCGCGGACCATTGTCGAGGTGGACCGGCTCAACCAGGACGATATTGTCGAGGTCGAGGGCACTTTCTACGCGCCTGTGAAGAAGTGATCGAATCCTTGAAAAGAAGTGATTGGCACAGCCAGGCGGCCGGGACGCCCGGCTGTTGCACTGCGGTCAGGGTGCCTATATTGCGGATAGACAGAGGCTGACGGCGGCCGGAAAGCAGCAGGATCGGAAACCAATGAGCATCGAGCAATTCATCGATAATGAAGTGAAGGGCAACGACGTGGTGCTCTTCATGAAAGGCACACCGCAATTCCCGCAATGCGGATTTTCCGGTCAGGTCGTTCAGATCCTCGATTACTTGCAAGTGCCCTACAAGGGCATCAACGTGCTGGAATCCGGTGACCTGCGCGACGGCATCAAGACCTATTCGCAATGGCCGACCATTCCTCAGCTCTACATCAAGGGCGAATTTGTTGGCGGCTGCGACATCGTCCGCGAGATGTTCCAGGCCGGCGAACTGCAGAGCCTGATGCAGGAAAAGGGCCTCGCCGTTCAGGGCAAGGCGCTCGCATAAGCCTTCACCGTCATGGATAAGAAAAAGGGCCGCCCGAGAGAGCGGCCCTTTTTGTATCTGGCGGCTGTTGCACCAAGGTCAGGCGCTTGCCAGCGCTCCTTTCGGCTGCGGGCCGAACATGCCGCGCATTGTCTTCAGGTAGTGATCTTCTGAAGTCGTCCAACGCAGCTTAGCAAGAAGCTTCGTGTCGGCGCCGGCCGGATACCGGATCGCGCGACTCTCGTCGGTCGCAGCCGAGTACGTGGCTTCGGCAACCTCTGCCTCGGTACAGAAGGCAGTGGGATAGTTCGCCATGTTTGCAAAGCACGACTGGGCAAAAGAACCATAATCCGCAGAGATTAGGCCCTGAATGCGCGGTCCGGAATTGACGCTGAAATTCGTGGTCGGCGCGTAGCCCGGCTCCACCAGCCTCGCCTTGATGTTGAACGACTCCAGCTCATACGAGAGCGATTCCGTGAATCCCTCCACGGCACATTTGCTGGCGGTGTAGACCGCCACTAGCGGCATGACTCCGATCGTGGTGCTCGACGTGACGTTGATGATGGTGCCGTGACCCTGCTTGCGCATCTGCGGGATAATGGCGCGGCAGGTCGCAAGTACACCGAACGTGTTCGTTTCGAAGATTTCGCGCACGATGGTGTCCGATGTCGCTTCGACAATCGACGCCAGACCGATCCCGGCATTGTTCACCAGCACATCGATGCCGCCAAAGGCGGCGATGCCATCAGCAATGGCCTTGTCGATGCTTCGGGCATCGGTGACGTCGAGCGGGAGCACCAGTAGCCGATTCGACGCTGTCACGAATACGCGCGGATCGGGCCGTCGCATCGTGGCGATGACGTTCCAGCCATGATCGAGGAAGAGTTGGGCCATCGCCTTGCCGTAGCCCGACGACGTACCGGTGATGAGGATTGTCTTGGTCATTCAAGTCTCCATGTTCGTGGTCAGAGAACAATAGACACCTGATCAGGATCATCTATAATTAATGATCCTTATTTCTTTATTGATCGTCCAAGATGGATCCCCTCAGCGACCTCATCGCCTTGCTCCGCCCCCACGCCGTCCTGTCGAAGCCGATCACCGGGCGGGGCCGCTGGGATGCACGCTATGCGTCTTATGGTCAGCCAGGCTTTGGCATCGTGCTCGCGGGGCAATGCTGGCTTGAGATCGATGGAGCTGGCCCGGTGCAACTCGCTTGCGGCGACTTTGTGCTGCTGCCGTCCACGCCTGCTTTTGCCATGTTCAGCCATCCGGATGTCGATCGCGTTCAGCGCCAGCCGTCGGATCAGGCCGTGCGCCATGGCGATCCGGACGGGGAGGCTGACTTTCAGATGTTCGGCGGAACCTTTCAGATCGAGCCGGTCAATGCACCGCTTCTGCTCGCTTTGCTACCGCGGGTGATTCACATCCATGCGGCGGAAGGACCGATCGCGGATCGTCTGGGCCGTGTCATCGAGCTGATCCGCGAAGAATGCATCGCCGACAATCCTGGCCGGGACATAATCCTTGGGCGGCTTCTGGAAGTGATGCTGGTGGAGTGCCTGCGTTCGCGCGGTATCGGCGAGGACGCTGTTACGACGGGTTTGCTGGCAGGTATGCGGGATCAAGCACTGGCCGCGGCCCTGCGTGCAATTCACGCTGACGTTCGCGCCGGATGGAGTGTGGCCACGCTTGCCAAGATCGCCGGCATGTCGAGATCGGCGTTTGCTGCTCGCTTCGGGCAGCGCCTTGGCTGTGCGCCGATGGAGTATGTTGTGCGCTGGCGTATGGCATTGGCTCAGGATGCGTTGAGCCGTGGCAGCAAGCCGCTCGATCGCCTTGCCGAAGAGATCGGCTACGAGTCTGCAAGCGCCTTCAGCACTGCTTTTCGCCGACGGGTTGGCTGTGCGCCCGGGGCGTTCGCACGCTCGCTTCGAAACAGTGATGCCGTGCCGTCCTGAGCTGCCTCAGAGTCGTTCCGCTATCTGCTTGTGTAGTGACAACAAAAAAAGGCCGCTCGTGAGAGCGGCCCTTTTGTATTCGCAGATTTTGCGCCGGATCAGCGCGAATAGAATTCGACCACGAGGTTCGGTTCCATCTGGACCGGGTAGGGCACTTCCGACAGGTTCGGAACGCGTACGTATTTTGCGGTCTTCTTGCCGTGGTCGGCCTCGATGTAGTCCGGCACGTCGCGCTCGGCGAGCGATACGGCTTCAAGCACGAGTGGCATTTCCTTCGACTTGTCCTTCACCTCGATCACATCGCCGACCTTCACCTGGTAGCTCGGGATGTTCACGCGACGGCCATTCACCTTGATGTGGCCGTGGTTCACGAACTGACGGGCCGCGAAAATCGTCGGCACGAACTTGGCGCGATAGACGACGGCGTCGAGACGGCGCTCGAGCAGGCCGATCAGGTTCTCGCCGGAGTCGCCGCGCAGACGAACTGCTTCGGTATAGATGGCGTGGAACTGCTTTTCGGAGATGTCGCCGTAATAGCCCTTCAGCTTCTGCTTGGCACGGAGCTGTACGCCATAGTCGGAAAGCTTGCCCTTGCGGCGCTGACCGTGCTGGCCGGGGCCGTATTCACGCCGGTTGACCGGGCTCTTGGGGCGGCCCCAGACGTTCTCACCCATACGGCGGTCGAGTTTGTACTTGGCTTCACTGCGCTTGGTCATCGCGTCCTCTTGAAATTGACCTAAGTTGAGGAAACGCGCCCTCCTCTGTGCCAGGGGAAAACCCCCGGAACTGACAGGATCCTGGCCAAAGCGAATGGCCGGACCCACGGGTCGCGAAACGCGGAACGGGCCCGCAAACGGGCCCGAACCGTGGCGGTCTTTTAGGGGCTCGGCCCTAATATGTCAAACAGTTGAGGCCTTACGGAACCCGAACGGCACAAGGCCCGCGGCGAGGTTCTCGCCAGGCTTGCGGCCGGACGTCAGAACGAAAGCTGGAGCCCGGTCGGACATGCCGGCGGAGTTCGGCCCCACCAGCGCAACCACGCGCTTGGCGATGGCCGGAGCGGGATCGAGCCAGGTGACTGGCCAGGGTGACAGCCGGTTCAATCGTTCGAGCAGCAGCGGGTAGTGCGTGCAGGCAAGGACGATCGTGTCGGTCCGCGCACCATCCTGTTCAAGGAAGCAGGGCATGATCTCTTCGGCGATGTCGTCATCATCGACGTCTTCACCGTGCAGGAGGGCCTCGGCCAATACCGCCAGCCGCCTCGATCCGATCAGCGTGACCGCACAGCCCTGGCCGAAATCGCGGATCAGTGCCTTGGTGTATTCGCGCGCCACCGTGGCTTCGGTCCCCAGCACTGACACCAGACGTGTTTGCGAAGCGGCACAGGCCGGCTTGATGGCAGGGACGGTGCCGACGAATGGCACGTCGAATCGCTCGCGTAATGCGACAAGCACGAGCGTCGATGCGGTGTTGCAGGCGATGACGATCAGATCGGGGCGATGCGCTTCGATCAGCGCCGCCATCACCGCAACAACGCGTGCGGTCAGTTCTGCTTCCGACAAACGCCCGTAGGGAAAGGCTTCGTCATCGGCCGCATAGATGAAGCGCGCGTCCGGCCGCAGCTTGACGATTTCACGGAAGACGGTGAGGCCGCCGAGACCGGAATCAAACACAAGAATGGTGGGAGAGGCTGCGGACATTTCTTGCTGTGAGCGATGTGACTATGTCCCAACTCGCATTGGCGCACCGAGCTTGCGCAAGGTCGCCAGTACCGAGAGGGCGACGATCCGCCCGGTTTTCGGATTCTCGGACGGCACGTTCTCGATCGACAAGGTGAAGCGCGCGGAATCGGCCTCGACCTCGATCGTGTGACAATTGCGGGTGACGGCCGGATCGGCCCAGATATCGATTTGCGTGCGGTCGGGGCCGATGCCGGCGAGCGACAAGGCGGCGGCGACATTGACGTTGGCGGGGAAGCCTGCGGCTGCATCGCGGGCGCTGCCGGAGAACACGCGCTTGGCTTCGGTCAGGCCTTCGACCGAGATGCCGTTCTTCTCAAGATAGGGGGCGCCCTTCAGTCCGACCGGCGGCTTGCGGGTGGTCATGCGCACCGACTTGACGTCGCCTTCGGCTGCGGCGGCCACAGCGTCGAGGCCGAGCAGGGCGCCGGTCGGCACGATGATGGTTCCGCCCTTGGCCTTGGCGAGTTCGGTCAGGTCAGGGCGTGGCAGCAGGGCGCCGCAGCTCAGCACGATCACCGATTTACCCGCCTCCAGCATCGGCCGGCAGATCTGGTCAAGCAGGGCTGACGGAGCGCATTCCACGGCGACGTCGGCGTGGACCGGAAAATCCTTCAGATCGACGATCGGCGCCTTGATCCCCTCGCTGTCCAGCCAGGCTTGCGCTTTCGCCGTGTCACCGGCTGCGACACAGGCGAGTGAAAGGCCCGGAATCCCGTCGGTCAGCTTGCGCGCCAGCGTTCGCCCAATAGCCCCGAGCCCGGCAATTGCGATCCGAATATCCGCCATTCCAGCCAATCTCCTGTGCAGGGCGGTGGTTTACGTGTGCGACGGTTGGTTCACAAGGTCCGGCTTGACCGGGCCAATCACGCAGGCAAAGTGAAACGGGGAATAAGGGAGACGCCCAATGTATAAAACAAAATTATTGGCCGTACTGGCCGGACTCTTGACGCTGACCGGCGCCGCCACGGCACAGGACTACCCGAACCGACCCCTGACCATGATTATCCCGTTCGCCGCGGGCGGCCCCACCGACGTGCTGGGTCGCGTATTGGGAGCGAGGATGAGCGAAATCCTCGGTCAGCAGGTTGTGATCGAAAACGTGGGAGGAGCCGGCGGTCAGACCGGTTCCAAGCGTGTGGCGGACAGCAAGCCCGACGGTTACACCTTCCTGCTCGGCACAGTCGGCACGCATGCGCAGGGACAAACCCTCTACAAGAAGCCGCAATATAATTCGCTGGCCGATTTCACGCCGGTGATCCTGGTTGCCGACGTGCCGATCGCGCTGATCGCGCGCAAGGATTTCCCGGCCAACAACCTGAAGGATTTCATCGCCTATTCGAAGGCGAATGCCAGCAAGATGACCTATGGCTCGGCTGGTGCAGGCTCGGCGACGCATCTTGGCTGTGTCGTCGCCAACATGGTGATGGACACCAACATCGTGCATGTGCCCTACAAGGGCACTGGGCCGGCGATGCAGGATCTGCAGGGCGGACGCATCGACTTCCTGTGCGAGATCGTCTCGACCGCTAAACCGCAGATCGATGGCGGCACGGTCAAGGCGATTGCGATCATGACCAAGGATCGCTCGCCGGCCTTGCCGAATGTTCCGACCGCCGAAGAGCAGGGCACGAAAGGCATGGAAGCCTATACCTGGAACGCCCTGTATCTGCCGAAGGGCACGCCGCCGGCGGTCGTCAAAAAGCTGGCCGATGCCGCCAATCAGGCAATGAATACGCCGGCTGTGAAGGAACGGCTGGCGGGCTTGGGTGCAGTCGTCGTTTCGCCGGATCGCCGGTCGCCCGAATATCTGGCCAAATTCACCAAGGATGAAATCGAGAAATGGGCCGCACCAATCAAACAGAGTGGCGCGCAACTCGATTAGTTTAGACTGCTGAGATTCGGCGGCGGACTTCGGTCCGTCGCCGTTGTGTTGCGATACGGGTTTCGCGGGGCCAGGAAGGCCTTCGTGAAGGAGTGGGGGACTATGAGCTTAGGTCGCGTGTTGATCGTCGAGGACGAGGTGTTGATCCGCATGCTGGCGGTCGACATGCTGCTCGATCTTGGCCACGAGGCGGATGAAGCGGGCACGGCCGGCGAGGCGCTGGAAATGCTCCGCGCGCCCGGTGCTGCGTATGGATTGGTGTTGCTCGATCTCGGCTTGCCGGACAAGCGCGGCGACGATCTGGTGCGGGAGATCCGGCAATCGCATGCTGATCTGCCGCTGCTGGTCGCCAGCGGCGAAGACCAAAGCGAAGTGAAAGCCAGGCTGCAAGAATTTGCGCCGATCGGATTTCTCGGCAAGCCGTTCGATATGGACGGAATGAAAGCGACGATCGATCGTCTGACGCGGTGACGCTCAGGTCACTCCGGTCAGGGTGACCAGCACGACGACGGTTGCTGCGAACAGCGACGCAACGACCGCCAGTGTCAGATGGCGATCGTCCTGCTGGTCAATGAGCGGCCGTGAGAACGGCACCATGGCGAGACCTCGTTGCGATCAAGTCAGGCCATGAATCGCGATTCTGCCCTGTGAGGGCGAGTCATTTATCTTCTGCCACACCCTTGACTCGCAAACCACGACTCGGGCGCGGGTCGATCAGCGGATATTTTCCGCCACCGCAAAGCCCAACTCCTTCAAGCCTTGCTTGGCGCGCGCTGTCGCCTGACCGGAAATCCGCAGTTCGGCGCGGCCAAAGCCCCGCCGACGGATTTCGCCTGCAGCATTGCTCATCGCCTTGCGCGTGCTTTCGGTCCAGGACATGGCATCGACCGGCCAGATGCCGATCACGCCGTTGCGCGTCTGGTTGAACGGGAATTCGCCGAGCGAGACGTAACTCGTGACGGCGCCAGTCTTCAGGTGGAAATCGGCGACCATCTCGGTATAGCGACGATTGAACACTGCAGCGTCGCGGCGGTTGACGACGGTGGCGCGGCGCAGGAAGTCGTCGCGGCCGGCCGCCGGGACGATGTCGAGCGAGGCCACCATCGAAGTCATGTCGAGAGGCGTGTAATTGCGGTTGGCGAGGAGCGCATCGGCGCTCGCGCGATCGAGACCCATGGCCATCATCTTCTGACGGTTGAGGTCCATCAGTTGCGCAGCGGATTGGTCGCGCATGGCATCGGCAACGCCGCTCGCTGTCGCCGTGTTGGAAATCACAAGGCCAACGGCACCGGGAATCGCCATCATGGCGCCGGAGACGACCAGACCGCCCGCCGCAGCGGCTTGGGAAATCTTTTGCAGGCGCAATTGCAGCGGTTCGTAATCAGTGTACGGATCGACTCCGAGCCGCGCAGCGAGTTCACGGCGCTTCTGGTCCGCGCCGAAGCCGCCAAATGCCTGATCCTGCGACTTTCCGGCATTGTTCATGCCGGAGCCGATCTGGCTCATCTGATTGCCGATGCCGGCCAGCGTGTTGCCGATCGCCTGGACCGGATTGACGAGGAGCTCGCCAGCGAACTTCACTGGCGCAAGCCCAGCCTGACCGAGTGCATTGTTGAACGCTTCGGACTCGCTCAGCTTGTCCAGCTCGGCAACAGCGGCGAGTTCACGGCTGCGCATCTGCATCATCGCGTCGCTGACAACCCGGAAGTCGCCGTAAGGTGAGCGCACCGAATAGACGCGGAGAAAGCCATCGCTGCGGACCGGATTGGCGATGGTGTAGTTCGGTCCGGCGGCACGGATGCCCGATATTCTGTTTGGATCGAATGACGCCGGGCGTTCAGTCTCGGCAGCAAAAGCACAAGAAGAGATGACCAGCCCTGCCGTCATGGCGAGGCTGGAAGTCGCGGTCAGAAGACGCATCGAACCCCCCAGCGATCTAAGCGGCGGGCATTTGACAGGGATTGGGTTACCGCCGCAAGCGGCTACTCACAGTCATCCGCTCACGATGTCGGGACAGTTTTCTGCTGTTCGATCAGACTTTTGTCAGTTGCTTTTGGACCGGCAGCGGGCGGCCAATCGCTATGCTTGGAACTGCCGCCTCGGCGCGGCGTTAAAGGGGCACGTCCATTCAACCTGCCTTCCCAACAATTGCACGCTACCGAAGGAGGCGACCATGCGGGTCGTGCTTGCAGTCGCGGGTATTTCGATGCTGCTTCATCCGGCGTTCGCTCAACAGTCGCTTGATACGCAAACCGTCGTTGTTGGTCCTTGGACGATCGCAACGACGTACAAGGCCGACAAGTTCGAGAATTGCACGATGGCGCGAACGACGACAGGATTTGGCATTGCCTTCGTACGCAATCCGGATGGTCTGTTGCTGGCGGTCGATTCAGCGAAGTGGAAGCTGGAACGCGGCAAGGCTTATTCGATCAAACTGTCGGCAGGGCCGCAGACGGTCGATGCCAAGGCGCTGGCCGAATCCAAGTCAGTGACCATTGCCCTTGCGGACCGTTCGTTCAATGAACGGCTGAGAAGTGCAAACACGCTCGAAGTGCGAGGCGAAGGTGCGACGCTTCGCCTGCCGCTGGACGGGAGCGCGGCGGGACTTGAACGCCTCGATCAGTGTTTCGACAAGAACTCCAAGGAAAGCCCGGAGGTCAATCCGTTCGTGACTCCCGGCAGGAAGCCCTGAACGTGAGGCACGACTAGCTGCCGACCTTGTTGTAGCCGGAGCTGATATCCGCGATCTCGTCGTCGGACAAGCCGGCCTCCCGCAGCAATTCTTCGGTGTGTTCACCAAGCGGCGGCGCAAGATGACGGACCGATGGCGAAGAGCCTGACCATGAGCCAGGCACCTGCGTCACACGCAGCCGCCCTTCGGTCGGATGCTCTACCGTTCGAAAGAACCCGGATTCGTTGAGATGCGGATCGTCGAGCAGGCTTTCGATGCTGTTCAACGGCATCACCGGAATGTCGGCGGCATCGAGCAATGCGACCCAGTCGGCGGTGGTGCGGGTTTTCATCGTATCAGAGACGAATTGATAGACCTCGTCGATATGCTTGGCGCGATTGCCATGCGTCGAGAAACGAGGATCCTGCAGCAGGTCTTCGCGATCGATGGCCCGGAAAAAGTTTTTCCAGTGCTGGTCGGTGTAGACGAGCGCGCAGACATATCCGTCCTTCGTTGCGTAGGGACGGCGATGTTTCGAGACGAGACGCGGATAATATTGCGGCCCTTCGGGCGGATCGAAGGTCAGTCCGGCGAGGTGGTCGCCGAGCAAATATTCGGCGAAAACTTCGAACATCGGGATTTCGATTGCCTGGCCTTCGCCGGTCCGTTCGCGATGAAAGAGCGCGGCGGAAATCGCGTTCGCGAGATAGAGGCCAACGGTGCGGTCGGCGATGGCGATCGGCATGTAACGCGGTTCGCCGCCCCAGGCGTCGCGCGGGATCGCCGCGATGCCGGTCAGCCCCTGAATGAGATCGTCGTAGGCGGGCTTGCCCGCGTAGCGGCCACCAGCGCCGTAGCCCGTGGCGCTGGCATAAACGATGCGCGGATTGACGGTGCGGATATCGTCATAGCCAAGGCCGAGCCGCGCCATCGCCGCCGGCCGCACATTGCTGACGAATACGTCGGCGGTCGCAGCCAGCTTGCGCAGGGCGTCGCGCGCCTTCGGCTGTTTCAGGTCGAGCGCGATGCTGCGCTTGTTTCGATTGAGGTTGAGATAGATGTGGCCCATGCCCGGATTTCGCATGGGACCGACATGGCGCATGATGTCGCCGGAGGGCGCCTCCACCTTGATCACGTCGGCGCCGAAGTCGGCGAGAATCTGCGTCGCGTATGGGCCGAGGATCACGCTGGTCAGGTCGATGATGCGGATGCCGGCGAGGGGGCCGGTTGGCTTGCTGTCAGTCATGCCGCAGCATTAGCGTGACAGGCATTGTTGCCGCAAACCGAATCGAAACGCTATTGCCGCTTCGCCGGTTTATCCGACGGCCGTCTCGCGGGCCGGCGCGCCATGCGTCTGCGGGATTTTGTCGGCATACGCCTTCACGAAATCCGACATCGGCGCATTGTGCCCGGCGGGCGGGTCCATCGCGTGATCGGTATAGGACTGAATGTCGGGATCGGCATAGACCTTCTTCATGATTGCGCGATATTTCCGCACAAGCTTGACCCACCGCACCACTGTCCGGGTGAAATCGTAGGCGCGCCATGGATAGAAGATCAGTGGATTGACGATCGGCATGCCGTAGCGCCGCTGCGTCCTCATCTTGCGACGCACGAAACCGAACTGCAGGGGATGCACGCCTTCGATCCGTGATGAGCCGGAAAACAGCGTGATGCCGTCGATCACCTTGGTCTTGTTCAATCCGGTCGCGGCAGCCCGGCGCATGATGGTTTCAACATGCTCGTCGCTGTAATAGCGCGTCCAGGCGTCGCGATAGACCTGTTCCCACGTTTCTTTCGACATGATCGGGTGCGCGGTGCAGGCATGTTCAAGATCGTATTTGTTCAGATCGGGATCGACCGGAATCCCTTTCATATGCAGGACCTTGTGGTCCTCGGAGCCTGGAAGCGGTGTCAGGTAAAAGAACTCGAGGATATCGACCGGCAATTCCTTTTTGATGATTTCGATGTCGCGCGCGATCGATTCCGGTGTGTCGGTCGGGAAACCGAGAATATAGCCGGCGAACGTCATGACCTTGGCTTTGCGCCAGGCATGAAACATTTCCTGATATTCCCAGATCTTGTTCTGGCGCTTCTTGGCGCCGGCGAGCGATTGCGGATTGATATTCTCAAGCCCGATGAACACCGCGGTGCAGCCGGCCCGTGCGGCCTTTTCGATGAAGCCCGGGATCTTGTGACAGAGCGTGTCGACCTGCAGCAGCAGGCGGATCTTGAAGCCTTCCTTTTCGCGCAGTTCGATCAAGCGGTCGAGGATCGGCTCCCAGTTCTTGTTGCGTGCATAATTGTCGTCGGTGATGAAGAAACGCGTGATGTTCTGCTTCGCATTGGCACGCACGATGCCTTCGATGTCGTCGGCGGTGCGGTAACGCGACTTGCGGCCCTGCACGTTGATGATGGTGCAGAAGCTGCATTGAAACGGACAGCCGCGGCCGGCGTCGAAACTCGCATAGTGGCCGGCGACACGGGTGACAACCTTGCGCGGCAGCACCGGAAAGGTCGCCGCCGTCATGTCCGGCGAGTCTTTCAGATGATTGTAGATCGGCTTCGCCTGCCCGGACGCCATGTCGCGCAGGAAATCCGCCATCCGGCCTTCGCTTTCGCCGGCATAGAGGACCGCGCCGAGATCGAGCGCTTCCTGCAATTCCGGCGTCAGCGTGGGCAGCATCGAAATGACGCCGCTGACA
Source organism: Pseudomonadota bacterium (assembly GCA_023423415.1). Taxonomy (GTDB): domain Bacteria; phylum Pseudomonadota; class Alphaproteobacteria; order Rhizobiales; family Xanthobacteraceae; genus Pseudorhodoplanes. The sequence goes on from JAFAFP010000158.1 coordinate 25,519, forward strand.
TGGAAGCCGCCAATCGCGACAGGAATATTCTGCTTGCGGAAGATGCGGGCCAGATCGAGCGCACGCGGGTATTGATTGGACTGCACACCGACGAGCGCCACGAATCCGGCGCCGGCCTTTTGAATGCGTCGCGTGATACCCTTGATGTCGATGACGGTATTACATTCGTCGTAAGCTTCGATGTCGATGGCAACATCGGGACCCAGCACCTCGGCGTCGGCGCATTCGCGGAGCAAGCCATAGACGCTGGCAAGGCTATTGGAGGGGATGGTCGATCGCCACCATTGGATGACATATCCATCGGCGTCGTAATGCGATGGCTTGATCAGGACGATCGGGAAGGGGCGCAGCGCGATACGTTCGGGCTCACCCGCAATCAAGGCAGTTTCAGTTCCCCTGGAAACGCCTGCCGCCCCGGCCATAGCACCAGTGGATACATATTTTCACGCCGGCGCAAGAGTGAAATGGCCGGTTGTCTGCTGCTTATTGAGGTGTCCCGGTCAGAAACCTGGATGGAAAATGTCGTCGAAATTGGTGCCGCTCTCGTCGGCCATTTCGTTCTCCATTTCGGATACGACGGTGGTGGTGCTTCGGCCGACATTGTCGGGCTGCAACAGCGACGGCATGTTGCGATAAGCTTTCATTGCCGCCTCATCGCCGATATAGGCGCATTTGCAATAGGTCGGATCGGCATAGACGTAATAGCGGGTGCCGTTCTTGCGGTGCGGGACCATTGTGTGCGCCGGGATGCTTTTCAGTCGCTGCATCTTCTGCGGCGTATTGGCTTCCTTCATCTTGAAGCCGGCATCCTCAAGACGCATCCCGATGCCGAGCTGAGGCGACGCAGGCTGGGCGAGAAGCGGAGACGTCAACAGGCTGAACAGAACGACAAGGCTTCTCACGAGTGATCTCCGACGACTGATCCGTGGCAAAGACCTAGCGGACTCGTCCCGGCTCGCCAAGCGCCGTTAAAAAAAGCACGAGGCTTTTGGGCCTCGTGCTGGTCGATTGATCTGGCTTACGCTGCGACGGCCTTGGCTTCGGTCGGCACTTCCGAGATCGTTTTCAGCACCTGTGCTGCGATCTGGTAGGGATCGCCCTCCGAGTTCGGACGGCGATCTTCCAGGTAGCCCTTGTAGCCGTTGTTGACGAATGAGTGCGGCACGCGGATCGAGGCGCCGCGGTCGGCGACGCCATAGCTGAACTTGTTCCACGGCGCCGTTTCGTGCTTGCCGGTCAGGCGCAGGTGATTGTCCGGGCCGTAGACGGCGATGTGTTTGTGGAGGTTCTTGTCGAACGCCTTCATCAGCGCCTCAAAGTACGCCTTGCCGCCGACTTCGCGCATGTACTTGGTCGAGAAGTTGCAGTGCATGCCCGAGCCGTTCCAGTCGGTGTCGCCGAGCGGCTTGCAGTGGAATTCGATGTCGATGCCGTATTTCTCGGTGAGGCGCAGCAGCAGGTAGCGCGCGATCCAGATCTGGTCGGCGGCGGTCTTCGAACCCTTGCCGAAGATCTGGAATTCCCACTGGCCCTTCGCCACTTCGGCGTTGACGCCTTCGTGGTTGATGCCGGCGGCGAGGCACAGCTCGAGATGCTCTTCCACGATCTCGCGGGCGACCGAACCGACATTCTTGTAGCCGACGCCGGTGTAGTAGGGGCCTTGCGGGGCCGGATAGCCTTCCGTCGGGAAGCCAAGCGGACGACCGTCCTTGTAGAAAAAGTACTCCTGCTCGAAGCCGAACCAAGCATCTGGATCATCGAGGACGGTGACGCGGGTGTTCGACGGGTGCGGGGTGACGCCATCCGGCATCATCACTTCGCACATCACGAGCGCGCCGTTCTTGCGCGCAGCGTCGGGGTAGATGGCGACCGGCTTCAATACGCAATCGGAGCTACGGCCCTCGGCCTGCATCGTCGATGAACCATCGAAGCCCCAGAGCGGAAGCTGCTCGAGCGTCGGAAAACTGTCGAATTCTTTCAGCTGGGTTTTACCACGCAGATTCGGAACCGGCGTGTAACCATCGAGCCAAATGTATTCGAGCTTGTACTTTGTCATTGGTCTCTCATCTCGGATGACGCGAAGGAGCGGTAGCCTGGTGCTCGGCGCCGGCTCGCGCCCGGCCGCCGGCAGAGCGTTTGCTAGCACTTTGTGTGCCAATTCAAAGGGCAGCGCCTGCGTGCGCGGCAGATGCTGCACCACGGCAGATATACGACACAGCCATTGTGCTGTCTGGAAGAGCAGGGAAGGGGTTGCCTAAAATGTAGTCAAATACTGATTTATTTTCAGGCAAACGGATCAATAGGGCGGCAAAGCGATTATATTTGTCCACGCGCGGTGGACTCGCGCGACCGAAAGGATCCGGACGATGAGAAGTCTCAATCGCGGTCCCGCCAAGATTTACGCTTTTCCCGCCAGGGGCCGTTTTGCTGCGGATGACCAGCACGACGACAGCCGGCCACGTCTTTCCGGCCCTACCGTACCGTGCGTCTCAAGCAGCAGTTCCTGGTATCACGACGAAGCCATTCGCGAAGCCGAGCAACCGCGCAAGAATTAGAAATTGCCGCTGACGCAAGCTCTCGTTTTTTCTGCGTGCAGACAGGCGCGCGCCGTTTCACGTGCCAAAAATCGACCAGCCCATCCGCTTCGTGAGCGCTTCCAGCGCGATACGGCCGAGATGGGAGTTGCCGTTGTCGTCGAGGCCCGGCGACCATACGGCGATGGAGGCTTTGCCGGGCGCAATCGCAAGGATCCCGCCGCCGACGCCGCTCTTGCCAGGCAGGCCGACGCGATACGCAAACTCGCCTGACCCATCATAGTGACCGCATGTCAGCATGATCGCATTGATGCGACGGGCGCGCTCGGGCTGAACAACCGAGTATCCCGTCGAAGGATTGCGGCCGAGATGGGCCAGAAAGCGCCCGGCCATCGCGAGTTGCCGGCACGACATCGCAATCGCGCAGTGATGGAAGTACACGCCGAGCGTGAAATCGACCGGATTGTCGAGCACGCCGAACGACTTCATGTAATTGGCGAGCGCGATGTTGCGATATCCGGTGCGCTGTTCGGATGCCGCAACCGCCTCGTCGATCATGACAGACGAATCGTCGGCGATGAACTGCATGAAGCGCAGGATATCGCCCAGCGCCTCGCGCGGCTTGTGCCCGGACAGGATCGCATCGGTGACGGCGATCGCACCGGCGTTGATGAAGGGATTGCGCGGAATCCCCTTCTCGTATTCGAGCTGGACGATGGAGTTGAACGCGCTGCCGGAGGGTTCGCGGCCGACGCGCTTCCACAGCCGGTCGCCGATCTTGCCGAGGGCGAGTGTCAGCGTGAACACCTTGGAGATGCTCTGGATCGAAAACGGTGTGTCGCTGTCGCCGCTTGTGGCGATATTGCCCTCGTTGTCGATGACGGCGATCCCGAACGCACTCGGGTCTGCCCGGGCCAGTTCGGGGATGTAGGTTGCCACCTGTCCCCGATCCTGCCGCTGCCGCATCTCGTCGGCGATTTCCTTTACAACAACGTCGAGGTCAGGTGCGGCGTGGCTCATCTGTGGTCAGGCTGAAGGTGTGATCGCGTTCATGAATGCGAGAACGGCAATGCAAGAATGACACCGTTCGCGCAGGCTCCATGTAGCGAAGGCATGGAGATGGGGACGTTGTCGTTGAATCGTTTTGACTTGGTTAGGAGGGAGGCCGCAACTGTTTGAAGCCAAGGACAATAGCAGAAAACGATACCCGATATGTGCGGGGATAGTCGCTAAGTCGCTGAAATTGATGAGCTATTTGGCTGGGGAACTAGGATTCGAACCTAGATTAACGGAGTCAGAGTCCGCTGTTCTACCATTGAACTATTCCCCAAAACCCCGCCCAAGGCGTGTCCCGGGAGCGCCGGAATCGGCGATACATATACGGCACCGCCGCGTATTTCAAATACGCTTTTCGCGTTATTCGGGATGCAATCCAGAACAAACCTACGGCCGAGCGGCCTCAGCCCGGGGCCGCGCCGAAGCCTCTGCGAATTCATCGGTCTCCTTGCAGATCACGCCGCAATAGAAACGTTCCTTGCCAAGCTGCCAGGCCGAAAGTTCTTCAAGACACCGACCGCAAGCCGCGCAAAGGAATCCGTACAACGGATGCTGTTGTTCTTTCATCTGCTGATATGTTTGGAAATGCCGACCCCCGAGCGCCTCTAACGCTCCGACGCACCATCCGTTCCCCCGAAAATAAGCAACCTCAGGCGGTATGCCCGTCGTCGATATCCTTCGGCGTGTTCTTTCGTTGCTGGGGTACCATGCGCGCCGGATCGGGCTCGCCGGGCACGCCGCGCGGGCCAAGAATCTCTCGCTGCATCTCGTCCTCGGTTTCCAGCCGATCACGATTTTCCGAAAGCGGACGTTGTTTCATGGAAACCTCCGCCTTCGAAACGCGTCAATGGTGCGGTCGTTCCCGCGATCAGACGTCACACCTTGTCGAGGGCCGCCAGGATGTCTTCCAAGATGTCGTCGGGGTGTTCGAGGCCGACCGACAGGCGCAAAAAGCCATCGGTGATGCCAAGATCGGCGCGCGCCTGTTGCGTGAGGCGCTGATGTGTCGTCGTCGCGGGATGCGTGATCAGGCTCTTGGCATCGCCGAGATTGTTGGAGATGCGCACGAGCTGCAGCGCGTCCTGGAAGCGGAAGGCGCCGGCTTTGTCGCCGGTTACTTCCAAGGCGACGAGCGTCGAGCCGCCGCGCATCTGCCGCTGGATGATGTCGGCCTGAGGATGATCCGGACGGCCAGGATAGATCAACCGTTTGACCTTTGGATGATTGTGCAAAGCAACGGCAACCGCCGCGGCCGTGTCCGTTTGGCGGCGGACACGCACCGCTAATGTCTCTAGACCCTTCAGCAAAACCCACGCGTTGAACGGTGACATCGACGGGCCGGTCTGGCGGAACAGGGTCTGGATATTGTCGGCAATGAATTTCTGCGAGCCGAGAATGACGCCGCCAAGGCAGCGCCCCTGACCGTCGATATGTTTCGTGGCGGAGTACACGACGCAGTCGGCGCCAAGCGCGAGCGGACTTTGCCATAGCGGCGTCGAGAACACATTGTCCACCGTGACGGTTGCGCCGGCTTCGTGCGCGATCTTCGACACGGCGGCGATGTCGATCACTTCGAGCGTCGGGTTGGCCGGCGTCTCCATGAAGAATGTCTTGGTGTTGGGACGGACGGCGTTCTTCCACTGATTGAGATCGGTGCCATCGACCAGCGTCGAGGTGACGCCGAAACGGGGCAGCAATTCTTCGACCACGTAAAGACATGAACCGAACAGGGCCCGTGACGCTACGACGTGATCGCCGGCCTTGACCTGGCCCATCATCGCCAACGTGACGGCGGCCATGCCGGTCGCCGTGGCGCGTGCATCTTCAGCGCCTTCGAATTCCGCCATGCGCTGCTCGAACATGCGCACGGTGGGATTGGCGAAGCGTGAATACTGAAAGCCCGGATCCTCGCCCTTGAAGCGTGCTTCGGCCTGCGCCGAATTGTCGTAAACATAGCCTTGCGTAAGGAATAGAGCCTCGGACGTCTCGCCGAACTGTGAGCGTAGAATGCCGGACTGAACAAGGCGGGTTTCGGGGCGGTAGTTGCGTGGTGACATCGCAGGCTTCCTTCCAGAACGTTTCACACCGAGCTTGTCCCTGAGCATGGCGATCCATGCGCAGGGCACAAAAAATCCCGGCCGGAAAATCCGGGCCGGGCACAAACGTCCCCGGCCTTTTAGCGAGTTGTTTTACGTGGCTGCAAGCCGGCCGGCTCAAATTGACCACGGATCGAATTCGCTCTTACGCCCCGGCAGAAACCGCGTCAAGGCATGGTTGCATGCCGCTTATGCAGCTCTGTTTTGTTGGGCCGACTGGATCGCTGCCCACACCCGCGATGGCGATGCGGGCATGTCGATATGGCGGATGCCATACACTGACAGTGCATCGACGACCGCATTCATCACGCAAACCAGCGCGCCGGCGCAGCCGGCTTCGCCGCAGCCCTTGGTGCCAAGCGGATTGGTGGTCGCCGGCACTGCGTGGCTGAAGAAACCGATATTCGGTGCGCTCTTGGCGCGCGGCATCGCATAGTCCTGGAACGAGCCGGTCAGCAACTGACCGTCCGCATCATAGACCGCGTTCTCCATCAGCGCCTGACCGATGCCCTGGATCACGCCGCCATGCACCTGGCCTTCGACCAGCAGCGGATTGATGATTGTGCCAAAGTCATTGACCGACGAGTATCTCACGACATCCGTCGCGCCGGTCTCCGGATCGATCTCCACCTCGGCGATGTGACAGCCATTTGGGAAGGCCGATGGCGCGCCGTTATAGGTATGGCTGACATCGAGCGTCTGCGGCACGTCATCCGGCAATCGCATTCCGGCATGGAGTTTCCCGGCAAGCTCCATGATGCCGATCGAGTGATCGGTGCCGGAGATCGTGAAGCGGCCATTGGTGAACTCGATATCGCCGGGCGATGCCTCCAGAACGTGCGAGGCGATCGCCTTGCCGTTCTCGATAACGATGGCGGATGCTTCGATGATGGCCGCGCCGCTGGCCGTCACGGAGCGCGAGCCGCCGCTGCCGCCACCGGCGATGAGCTGATCGCTATCGCCCTGCACAAGACGGATGCGTTCGAACGGAATACCGAGCGCGTGCGACAGCACCTGGGCAAATGAGGTGGCATGACCCTGACCGTAATCGAGCGTGCCGGTGATGATGGTGACGTCGCCATTCGGCTCGAAGCGGATGCCGCCCATTTCCTTGCTGGGGGGCGCAGTGACTTCGAGGAACGAGCCGATGCCAATGCCACGCAATTTTCCACGCGATGCACTCTCGTGCTTGCGTGCCTCGAAGCCGGCGACGTCGGCGATCTTCTGCGTTTCCTCGAACAGGGCCGGGAAGTCGCCGCTATCGTAGTTCATGCCCGATGAAGCTGTGTACGGAAACTCTGTCGGCGCAATGTGATTGCGGCGGCGCAGTTCGAGACGGTCGATGCCCATCTCGGCAGCAGCCGCGTCGATCAATCGCTCCATGTAATAGTTGCCCTCCGGGCGCCCTGCGCCGCGATAGGCGGAAACCTGCGTCGTGTTGGTGAACACGCATTTCGCCGAGACTTCGAGCAGCGGCGTGCGATAGACGCTGACGATATTCTTCACGAGGTTCTGCGTGCCTGGCACCGGCGAGACCGTCGCCAGGAACCCGCCCATATTGGCGTGGCTTGTGGCGCGGAGCGCGATGAAGCGTCCGTCCTTGTCCAGAGCCAGTTCGACATCGACTTCATGATCGCGGCCATGCGAGTCCGAAACGAATGAGCCGGAGCGATCGTCCGTCCATTTCACCGGCCGTCCGAGTTGTCGGGACGCATGCAGGATGCAGACATATTCGGGATAGATCTGCGCCTTCATGCCGAACGAGCCGCCGACATTGCCGGTCAGTACGCGGACCTTGTTCGGCTTGACGCCCAGGATGTCAGCCAGTTGTGCCCTCATGCCGAACACACCCTGGCTTTGCGAATGCAGGGTCCAATGGTCCTGTGTCGCGTCATATTCGCCAATCGCGGCGCGCGGCTCCATCGGCGCAGCCACAAGGCGGGTATTGCGTAGCGATAGCCTTGTTACATGCGCAGCCTGGGCGAAGGTCTCGGCAACCTTTTCGCTGTCGCCATAGTGATAATCGAGCGCGATATTGTCCGGCACTTCGTCGAACAGTTGCGGAGCGCCCGGTTGCGCCGCCTCGCTGGCGAGCGTCACTGCGGGCAGGGGATCGATATCGAGGATCACGGCGTCGGCCGCATCGCGGGCCTGTGCCGCCGTCTCGGCGACCACGACCGCGACCGGATCGCCGACAAAGCGGACCTTGGCGTCAGCCAGCGCATGGCGCGCCGGTTTCTTCATGTCCGAGCCGTCGCGGTTCTTGAACGGGGCGAAGCATTTCAGCGTCCCGTATCCGACGAGATCGCGCGCTGCATAAACGCCAAGCACGCCCGGCATGGTCCGCGCCGCGTCCGTATCAATGCCGTTGATGATTCCGTGCGCATACGGCGAGCGCACCATCACCCCATAAGCCTGCCCGGCGAGGTTCATGTCGTCCGTGTAGTGGCCACGGCCCTGGACCAGGACCGGGTCTTCGGTGCGCGGGACAGGCTGGCCGACGCCGAACTTGGTCAGGGACCAATCCTGATCCGGATTCTCGAATTGCGGGGCATTTTCGCGAATGTTCATACGGGCATCGGTGACATATGGGGATGACGGGAGATTGTCCCGAGATAACGGGCCAGTTCCTCCGCCACAAGGACGGCCGGCGGCATGCCAGTTTCCCATCAGTTGCAACGCCCGCTGCCACTCTCTAGACTTTGAGTGAACTTTGAACACAACGCCGCCGGAACGCCCGGAACCACATCCCTGGGCCATGCGGGGCAGGACGAGCTAAATCAACGACGAGGTGCGGGCGACCGGCCTCGATCCCGCGCGTGATCGAGCGCCGGTCGATCCTGCGCAAAGGTTCGGCTATCAGGGGGATCGAGGTTCGCCTCAGGTACAACTGGGCCGTGATGGTCGCGCGGATTCCGCCGCTGCGGGCGCTGATTTATGCGGTCCATCCTATGCAGCGCTCGATCTGGGCACCAATAATTGCCGGTTGCTGGTAGCTCGCGCGACTCACGACGGCTTCCGCGTGATCGATGCTTTTTCCCGCATCATCCGGCTGGGCGAGGGAATCACTGCATCGGGGCGGCTCGGTGAGCCGGCGATCGCTCGCGCTGTTGAAGTGCTGACGATCTGCCGGGACAAGATGCGCAATCGCGGCGTGACCCGGATGCGTCTGATCGCGACTGAGGCTTGTCGTCTCGCCACGAATGGTGGCGATTTCCTCGATCGGGTGCGCGCCGATGTCGGCATTGCGCTTGAAATCGTCGATCGTGAAACCGAAGCCATGCTCGCGGCGATCGGCTGTACGCCGCTGGTCGATCCCGATTCCCAGGGCGCGATCCTGTTCGATATCGGGGGCGGATCGTCGGAGATCGCCAAGCTCGGTCGACCGCAAGCACACCGCAACGGTCCACCCGGGCCGGACGTGCGCGGATGGATTTCGCTGCCGGTCGGCGTCGTCACACTTGCCGAACGTCACGGCGGCGTTGTGGTCACGCGCAAGATCTTCGAAGCTATGGTCGATGAGGTCACGCTCCATTTGCGGGATTTCGCACGCGAGCATGCGGACGATCATTCCGGTGATATGCATCTGCTCGGCACATCGGGGACGGTGACGACGATCGCCGGCGTACATCTTGGCTTGCGTCGCTATGACCGGCGCCGGGTCGATGGCTGCTGGATGATGGACGGCGAAGTCACAGATGTGATGGAGCGCATGCTCGCCATGTCTTATGAGGAACGCGTGGAGAATGCTTGCATCGGTGCGGATCGGGCCGATCTCGTGCTGGCCGGTTGCGCCATTCTCGAAGCGATCCGCAGGGTTTTCCCGAGCGCGCGGCTGCGCGTCGCCGATCGCGGTTTGCGCGAAGGCATGTTGGTGCAGATGATGCGCGCCGATGGTGTGTGGCGCGAGACGGGTGTGGTTTCGTGAAAGGTTCGCGCAGTAGCAGCGGTGGCGAGCGTGAGTTGAAGACGCGCGTGAAGACCGGCAAAAGCCGATCGCTGTCGTCGAAGCTCTGGCTCGAACGCCAACTCAATGATCCCTATGTCGCGCGCGCCAAACGCGAAGGCTTTCGCTCACGCGCGGTCTACAAGCTCATGGAGATCGACGATAAGCATCGCTTTCTGAAGCCGGGTGCGCGCGTCGTCGATCTGGGTGCGGCTCCTGGCGGCTGGAGTCAGATCGCAGCGAAGCGCGTTGGCGCGACCGAGGGCAAAGGCCGCGTTGTGGCCATCGATATTCTCGACATGGATACAATACCTGGTGTCGATATTCTGCTCCTCGATTTTCTCCATCCCAATGCGCCGGACATTCTGAAAGAGAAGCTCGGCGGCAAGGCCGATATCGTCCTGTCCGACATGGCCGCGAATGCCACCGGCCATCGCAAAACCGACCATCTCAAGATCATGGGGCTGGTCGAAGCGGCGGCGGAATTCGCAACGGAGATATTGAATCCGGGCGGTGTTTTCCTCGCCAAGGTGTTGCAGGGCGGTACCGAGGGGGAGCTTTTAAGTCTTCTGAAACGCAGCTTTTCGAGCGTCAAACACATCAAACCAGCGGCCAGCCGGGCCGATTCTGCTGAATTATATGTGTTTGCAGCCGGCTTCCGCGGGCAAAATTGACGTAAGGATGCCTCGATTTGGCCCGGTTTTATTGACGTTTCTGTGTACGACAGCCTTCGGACGCCCATTTTACCGATATTTTTGAGGCTTTGGGGCTTGCGGGCGCTTCGCATGGGCCTGCGAATCTCTTATTCCGGAGCCCTTGCGCACAACCGCGCAGTTTAGAGGGCATATCCTATGGCGGCAAAAACCAAGACAAAGGCGGCTGCAAAGTCGACAGCAAAGAAGACAGCGGCTCCGAAGGCTGCGGCAGCGGGCAAGGTCACGCTGAAGCAGATCGCGGCGGTTCTTGCTGAAGATCACGAACTGACCAAGAAGCAGGGCGAGGCGATGCTCAACGATTTCGTTGCGATCGTCACCAAGCACCTCAAGAAGGGCGATCGTATTCGTCTCACCGGTCTCGGCATCCTGCAGGTCCGCAAGCGCGCTGCGCGTATGGGCCGCAACCCGGCAACCGGCGAAGCCATCAAGATCAAGGCGAGCAAGAAGATTGCCTTCCGCGCCGCCAAAGAACTGAAAGAATCGGTCTAATCGATCGCACCTCTTTCTGACGTGTCATGCGCGGGCCTGACCCGCGCATCCATTGTCAAAGAAGTTCTTTCAAGATGGATTGCCGGGAGGCGCCCGGCAATGACAAGGATGAGGGCCTCGCACCCTACTGTGAGGCCGTCACCCGGCCCGTTGGTCGGATGTTTCGCCGGCCGCGATCGGCTCGGCTTTGACTGCGGTAGCTTCGGCTTTTGCCGGTACACGCCCCGACATTTCCGCACCTGCATCGGCGGGCAATCGCCAGAATAGCAGCGCCGAAGACGCCGAAATCGCTGCAACCACGAGAAATGCTGGCGTGAAGTCGGCCGGCTCAAGAACGGCGGCGCCGCGCCACCTCATCGACAGTTCCACCAACAGTGCCCCGACCGCGACGCCGGTCGAGATCGACAATTGTTGACCGACCGATGCCAGTGCCGTTGCACGGCTCATGCGGCGCGCATCAATGTCAGCGTAGGCAATGGTGTTGACCGCAGTGAATTGCAGCGCGCGGAAGAAGCCGCCGATCAGCAGGATCGTGGTCAGCACGGCCACCGGCATGCCGGGCCGGAAGATCGCGCAGGCGGCGATGAAGGCTGCGCTGATAACTGCATTCACAATCATCACACGTTTGAAGCCGTAGCGTTCAATGGTGCGGGATGCGACCGTTTTCATGCCGATGGCGCCAATGGCGCCCGCGAAGGTGACAAGTCCTGACTGAAACGGAGTCATGCCGAAGCCGAACTGCAACATCAGCGGAAGAAGAAACGGCAGCGCCCCGATGCCGAGACGGAACAGAAAGCCGCCGACGACGCTGGCGTGGAATGTCGGAATGCGCAGCAGCGAGAAATCAAGGATCGGTGCAGGGACTGTCCTTGAATAGAAGACATATGCAGTCATGGCGACCGCGCCGACGCCGATCAGCGCAACGACGATTGGCCACGGAAGCATATCGAGTCCGGCGACTGATAAGCCGAAGGCAAGACCGGCAACGCCGATGCCAGCCAGCACCATGCCAATGCCATCGAACGGTTCCTGATGCTCGGCCGGCACCGGATCGATATAGAGCGTCACCAGGACGATGCCGATCAGCCCGATCGGAATGTTGATGATGAAGATCCAGTGCCACGACGCGTAGGTCGTGATGAAGCCGCCAAGCGGCGGGCCGACGACAGGACCGATCAGGGCAGGGATCGTCACCCAGGCCATGGCGTTGACGAGTTCGCGCTTCTCGATCGTGCGCACCAGGACGAGCCGCCCTACCGGCGTCATCATCGCGCCGCCGATGCCCTGAATGATGCGTGCGACCACAAAGCCTTCGAGCGATGAGGCGAGCGCGCAGCCGATCGATCCCAGCATGAAAACAGCGATGGCGGCCCGAAACACGGTGCGGGCGCCAAATCGGTCGGCGGTCCAGCCACTCGCGGGAATGAAAACGGCGAGCGAGAGCAGATAGGATGTGACGGCGAGCTTCAGCGCCAATGGATTGGTGCCGATATCGGCTGCGATCGCGGGCAGCGAGGTCGCGATCACCGTAGAGTCGAGATTCTCCATGAACAGGGCGCAAGCCACGATGAGCGGGACGAGGCGGGGGTGGTGTTTCATGAAGCTTTCTAACGGTTCGGCGAAGACCGGCTTTCTTTATTTAAGCCTGCTCAATAACCCAACATCTTGCGCTGGTGGCTGACATTCCTACATCGAATGGCTGCAAGATGGCTTGCGAGCGAATGCCGGACGGCATCGGAACACAGACTGGACAGCATCATCCTGCTGGAATTTGGAGAGACCCTGAATGATCTACGTTCTCGCGTTTTTCCTGCCGCCGCTGGCGTTGTTGCTCAACGGCCAGGTCTTCGCGGCTGTTTTCAACGCTGTCTTGTTCGTGCTGTTCCTGGTGCTGGGGCTGTTGTCCCTTTCGCCCTGGTTGTGGGCGATTGCGCCCGCGCACGCGATCATCGCGATCTACATGCGGCGCGAAGATCGTCGGCATCGCGAGATCGTCGATGCGATCGAGAAGCATGGCGCGCCTCCCAGTTGGAGGCGGTAACCGCAACAGTGCGACGTCGCGCGCGCATCAGCCGCGCGCGATCTCTGCCGCAGCAATCTCCATAATCTTCAAAGCGAGGTCTGCCGGCTGGTTGTCTTCCAGTGACCAGAGCGCCGACAGGCCTGAGTAGGCCAGGATCCACTTCAGCAGCCGCGTGCGTTCGATACGCGCGGCCTTTGCAACAACGTGCGCTTGACGCGCGAGACGACCAGGCGACGTCGCGACTGGCGCGTTGCGCTCGAAACAGATCGCATCAGGATTGCAGAAGATATTGGCGTAATCGAAACAGCGGTCGCCGAACAGCCGCTTCGGATCGATTGCAAGCCATCCCTTCGCACCGAAATCCAGCACATTGCCGTGATGCAGGTCGCCGTGCAGAACCGCGATCTCTTGCTGGTCGGCGAGCAGCGCGCGCGCCGTATCGCTTGCTTGCTGAACCACGCCGCCATGTGACGGGGCGGCATGCAGCAATGCCTCGAACCATCGTTCGAGCGGGATCAGTTCAGGCAGTGCCTTTGAACGCGGAGCATGCAGCCGGTCGGCAATCGCACAGATGATGCGGCTGGCTTCGTCGTCTTCGCCTGCGCGAGCCAGCGTTTCGAGCGATCGCGTGCCGGTGGCGCGTTCCATCAGAAGAGCATCGCCGTCATGCGCCAGCACGGAGGCCGCGCCATCGCCATCCCACCAGACCATCAGGCCGCTGCCGAAGCGCTCTTCCTTTTCCAACGCGATCTTCAGCATGGCGGGAACGCCACGTTGCCGGACGGCTAGCAACCGGCTGCTTGGCGTGACGATCGGGTCGCCGTCCGGTGTCAGCGACCAGCGCCGGAGGTGGGTTTGAAAGGGTGCGAGGGTCATGGACAGAACGGGGGTGGCGGCGGGGCGCAGGGAGCGGCGCGGCACGTCACAATGATGTGAATAAGCAGGCGCGCCGCGGCGATGACGCCCGATCAGTTCCATGTCCGTCACGGGGCTTCACTGTCACGGGCTTGGGAAATAGACTGATTTCCTACAAAATTTGAGCGTCTGCGGCAATTGTCTTATCCCGCGGAGCAAGTCTGCCTGTGCGGAAATGGCGCTCCTAACTTTGTTAACTCTACCCGTCGAACTGGACGGGAATTTACCTCGATTTTTGGAACAAATTTCGCGCCAAGGTATTTAGGGGCGATATCCGGGCGCCAAAGGAATTGGCATGTCTAACGATGAGCTGGCCAAACCAGCGGTTACGAGGGATTTATTCGAAAGCGAACGCCGGTTCCGGCTTCTGGTGGAGGGAGTCGTCGATTACGCGATCTACATGCTGGGCCCGGACGGTCGTATCATCAATTGGAACGCCGGCGCGGAACGCATCAAGGGATATCACGCAACCGAAATTATTGGCGCGCATTTCAGCAAGTTTTACACGCCGGAGGACCGCGAAGCGGGCATGCCGGCGAAATCGCTTGAGACTGCGGCTCGGTACGGAAAATTCGAAGCTGAAGGCTGGCGGATGCGCAAGGACGGCACTCGTTTCATGGCCTCCGTTGTCATCGACGCCATTTATGAAAACGGTGAATTGATCGGCTTCGCCAAGATCACGCGCGACATCACCGAACGGCGCAATTCCCAGATCGCACTCGACAAGATCCAGCGGCAACTGGCCGAAGCACAGAAGATGGATGCGCTCGGCCATCTGACTGGCGGCGTGGCCCACGATTTCAACAATCTTCTGATGATCGTGTCCGGCCATGTGCGGACGATCAAGAAGGCGCTGAGCGATGATCCCAAGCTTGAACGTACGGTGCAGGCGATCGAACTGGCAACGCAGCGCGGTGCTTCGCTGACGCGGCAATTGCTGACCTTCTCGCGCCGGCAGAGCGTCAATCCGCAGACGGTTGATATTGCGGCGCGGATCACAGCGATCGAGCAGGTGCTCAAGAGCGGACTGGGCAACGGCGGCGTCCAACTCGTCTTTGATGTTGCGCCGGATGCCTGGCCGATCACGGTGGATGTCAGCGAGTTGGAGATCGCGTTGGTCAACCTGGTCGTCAACGCGCGCGATGCAATGCCCAAAGGCGGAACCGTCACACTGTCGGTCAAAAACTGTCATCACCCGGATGCCTTCGAGGGCGACTGTGTCGCCCTGTCGGTTCAGGACATGGGGGTCGGCATCCCGGAAGACGTTGTTGGAAGGATCTTCGATCCTTTCTTCACGACCAAGCCAGTCGGCAAGGGCACCGGCCTCGGATTATCGCAGGTCCACGGCTTTGCGCATCAGGCCGGCGGTACGGTGAAGGTGTCGAGCACGCTCGGCGCGGGCACAACGATGACAGTGTATCTTCCGCGCGCGACCGGTTGCGTTCTGAGCGAGAATGAGCTCAGCGCTCCGGATCCCGCTCCCCAGACTGGCATGGTTCTTCTGGTCGAGGACAATCCCGATGTTGCGATCGTGAGTACCGAACTTCTGAACCAGCTCGGCTATTCCGTTCGTTGGGTACCGGATGCAGCCACGGCGCTTCAGGAGATCGAAAGCAATCGCTTCGATGTGGTGTTCAGCGACATCGTTATGCCTGGCACGATGGATGGGCTCGGGCTCGCCAAAACGATCCGCGAGAAATACCCAACTCTGCCCATTCTCCTTGTTACCGGCTACAGCCATGCGGTGAGCAACGGGTACAGTGAAATTCCAATTCTGCGAAAGCCGTATCAGCTCCACGAACTTAGTCGTGCGTTAACGACGCTGGTCGCCCGCAGCGCTCCCCAACGACAAACTGCCTGAACCCGCGCGCAAGCGCAGCGGGTCCAAGTATTGCAAACACGTCGATATCAGCCGTGATCGGCGCGCTTGACGCCGATCCATTGCAGGATTGCGAAACCGCCGACCGTCACCGCCTGCATGATGACGAATGCCGAGCCGATGAGCGTCGGTGCGACCCATCCCGAGGCGAGCAGCACGAAACTGTCGACCGCCCACATCGCGTTATAGGCGATGATGGCCAGCGTCGCAGTGCGCGAGGGCACCTCGCGGAGACCGACGAACAGCACGATGGCCGCGAAGGGCAGGAGGCTCAGTCCGGCAATGCGCATCAGAGCCACCGGTAAACCGAGGAGGCCGGTGAGGTAATCTGCGCCGACCGTCAGCAGAAGTCCTGTCGCTGCGCTGGCGACCGCATCGGCTTGCAGCGCGCGGCGAACGAACAGGTGGGCATCAGCCTTCTGGATCGTGGTCGTCATCGTCTTTCTCCTTCGGTGGGCCAGCCAGGGCGGCCGGTGTTGTCGCGACCATGCAGCGGCATCGGATGTGGGTCGATTACCTCGGAGGTCATGGAAATCGACCGGCGCCGCCGGTAACGTCGAAGAATGCAAACAACGCTTCATTTTGGTTCACAGCTTCGCGAATGGCGGCAGCGCCGCCGCATGAGTCAGCTCGATCTCGCGCTTGAGGCCGAGATTTCGGCGCGGCATCTCAGCTTTGTCGAAACCGGAAAATCGCAACCCTCGCGCGATATGGTGCTGCGTCTTGCCGAACGGCTCGATGTGCCGCTGCGCGATCGCAACGTGTTGCTGAGTGCCGCCGGCTTTGCGCCGGTTTTTTCCGAGCGCAAGCTGGACGATCCGGCGTTGCGGGATGCGCGCAAGGCGGTCGATCTGGTGCTGAAAGGCCACGAGCCGTATCCGGCGCTCGCGATCGATCGGCACTGGACATTGATCGCTGCAAATGCCGCGGTGCCACCTTTGCTCGCTGACGCATCGGCAGAACTGACCAAGGCGCCGGTCAACGTGCTGCGGCTCAGTTTGCATCCGGATGGTCTGAGCACCCGCATCGTCAACTTGGCGCAGTGGCGCGCGCATCTTCTGGAGCGGCTGCGCCGTCAGGTCGAACTGACCGGGGATCCCGTCCTCATCGACTTGTCGCGGGAACTGCAATCCTACCCTGTCCCGCGCTCCTCCGGGCCCGCACCGAAACCGGTTTCCGACGTGGTTGTGCCGCTGCAGCTTCGTGCCGGCGATACTGTCCTGTCATTCATCTCGACGACGACGGTGTTCGGCACGCCGCAGGAAATCACGCTCTCCGAATTGGCCCTGGAAACCTTCTTTCCGGCCGACGCACAAACCGCAGAAATATTACACGGGACAGGACGAACAACAGCCTGACAGCGGCTTTTCGGGCGGTCCGGTCCATGCTATCCGCCCTTGCCAACCACAATTCCGAACCGTCTTGCGGCAGCCGGAATCACTCGCTAGGTATGGCAATGGCAAATCCCACACCGCATTTCATGAATGGCGTCCCGCGCGAGGCGCTGACCTTTGATGACGTCCTGCTGCAGCCGGGCCTTTCCGACGTCATGCCGTCGGACGTCGATATCCGCTCCCGCATCACCCGCGACGTCACCCTGAATATCCCGATCATCGCCTCGGCGATGGATACGGTGACAGAGGTCCGAATGGCCATCGCCATGGCCCAGGCCGGCGGCATGGGCGTGATTCACCGCAACATGGAGCCGGAAGAGCAGGCCGCGCAGGTGCGTCAGGTCAAGAAGTTCGAATCCGGCATGGTGGTCAATCCGCTCACCATCGCGCCCGATGCGACGCTGGCCGACGCCTTCGCGCTGATGAAGGAAAACGGTATCTCCGGTATTCCGGTTGTCGAAGGCGGTGGTAGCGGGAAAGCCGGCAAGCTGGTCGGTATTCTCACCAACCGTGACGTCCGTTTTGCGACGGACCCGTCGCAAAGGGTCTCCGACCTGATGACCAAGGACCGTCTGGTCACGGTGCGCGAGAATGTCGGGCAGCACGAAGCCAAGAAGCTTCTGCATCAATACCGCATCGAGAAGTTGCTGGTGGTTGATGCCGATTACCGTTGCGTCGGCCTGATCACGGTGAAGGACATCGAAAAGGCTGTCGCCAATCCCAACGCGTGCAAGGACGAACAGGGTCGCTTGCGCGTTGCCGCAGCCAGCACGGTGGGTGACAAAGGCTTTCATCGTAGTGAGCAGTTGATCGAAGCCGGCGTCGATCTCGTCGTTGTCGATACAGCGCATGGACATTCGCAGTATGTGCTGGATGCCGTGAGCCGCATCAAGCGCCAGTCGAACAAGGTTCAGGTGGTGGCTGGTAATGTCGCGACCGCCGATGGCGCCAAGGCGCTGATCGATGCAGGCGCGGATTCCATCAAGGTTGGCATCGGTCCGGGCTCGATCTGCACCACGCGCATCGTCGCCGGTGTCGGTGTGCCGCAACTCACGGCCATCATGGATGCGGTGGAAGCGGCGAAGAAGACCGGTACGCCAGTCATCGCCGACGGCGGTATCAAGTATTCAGGCGATCTCGCCAAGGCGATTGCGGCCGGCGCGGATTGCGTGATGGTCGGTTCGTTGCTGGCCGGTACCGACGATACACCCGGCGAAGTGTTCCTCTATCAGGGCCGCTCCTACAAGAGCTATCGCGGTATGGGCTCTGTCGGCGCGATGGCGCGTGGCTCGGCCGATCGCTACTTCCAGCAGGACATCAAGGACGCGTTGAAGCTGGTGCCGGAAGGCATTGAAGGTCAGGTGCCCTACAAGGGACCGACATCGACGGTGCTGCATCAACTCGCCGGTGGTCTGCGTGCAGCGATGGGCTATGTCGGTGCGAAAACCGTTGAGGATCTGCACAAGAAGGCAACCTTCGTGAAGATCACCAGCGCGGGTCTGCGCGAAAGCCACGTTCACGATGTGACGATCACCCGCGAAAGCCCGAACTATCCGGGACGGGCGTGATCTTGCTTATCCCTCCCCTTTAGGGGAGGGTGGCGCCCGCAGCCAAGCTGACGCAGTCAGCGTGACTTGGCTGCGAGGCGCCGGGTGGGGTGCGGCATGGCGATCGAGCGTGCCAGGCAGTTGCGGAAGTCGATGACTCGACAAGAAGTCAGACTTTGGGCGCGTTTGCGGACTTTGCGTGAGCTCGGATTTCATTTTCGCAGACAATCACCAATCGAACGATACATTGTTGATTTCGAATGCCGGAGAGCGCGGCTCGTGGTGGAGCTGGACGGCGGGCAGCATAATCACGATGAACAAGTCAAGCGTGACCATACGCGAAGCGAAGATCTGAAGCGGCTAGGCTACATGACACTGCGTTTCTGGAATCACGAAATCGATCAGAATATCGAAGGGGTGCTGCACACAATTCACACCGTGTTGCTTGACCGCTTACCCCACCCGGCCGCTGCGCGGCCACCCTCCCCTGAAGGGGAGGGAGGACGGAACCAGCGACCATGACCGACACCGCCCGCCGCTTCGTGCTTAGCTCACGCCCAATCGGCGAGCCGAAAACATCCGATCTGCAGCTTGAGGAGTTTGCCGTGCCGTCGCCCGGCCAGGGCGAGGTCTTGCTGAGCACGCTGTTCCTGTCGCTCGATCCGTACATGCGCGGCCGCATGAGCGACGCCAAGTCCTACGCGGCGCCGGTCCCGCTGGGCGGGGTGATGGAAGGCGGCACGGTCAGCGAAGTGATTGCATCGAACAATCCGAAGTTCTCTGTTGGCGACATCGTGCTCGGCCGTACGGGGTGGCAGACGCATTCGCTCTCGGATGGCGCAAACCTGCGCAAGGTGGACCCATCGCTCGCTCCGATCTCGACGGCGCTTGGCGTGCTTGGCATGCCCGGCATGACGGCCTATGCGGGCTTGCTCGAAGTGGGGAAACCAAAGGTGGGCGAGACGCTTGTCGTTGCGGCGGCGTCAGGGGCGGTGGGGTCGGTTGTAGGGCAGATCGCCAGGATCAAAGGCCTGCGTGTCGTCGGCATTGCCGGTGGTCCGGACAAATGCCGTTACGTGAAGGACGAACTTGGCTTCGACGACTGCATCGATCATCGTGCACCGGATCTGCCCGCGCGGCTGGCGGCTGCCTGTCCGAACGGGATCGATATCTATTTCGAGAATGTCGGCGGCGCTGTTCTTGATGCAGTGCTGCCGTTGCTGAACACATTCGCGCGTGTTCCGATTTGTGGAACCATCGCGCACTATAACGACACCGCGCCGCCACCCGGCCCCGACAAGCTGCCGGCGGTCTGGCGCATGATCCTGACCAAGCGTCTGACAGTGCGTGGATTGCTCGTCACCGACTTCGCGGCGTTGCATGATGATTTCCTGCGCGACGTTTCCGGATGGATGAAGGAGGGTCGCATCAAGTATCGCGAAGACATCGTCGATGGCTTTGAAAATGCGCCGCGCGCTTTGATCGGCCTTTTACGCGGTGAGAATTTCGGCAAGCTTCTCGTACGCGTTGCTGAGAACTGATTGGGGGAACGTCATGTCGGTGCAGATGATCTTGCTGCCCTTGTTTGTCCAGGTTCTGCTGACGATTGCGCTGGGCATGAACATGGCGCTGAAGCGTCGCAGCGCCTTCGCGTCAGGCGGAACGCGCTGGCAGGACATCGCCTTGCGCGAGCAGAAGTGGCCGAGGGAGGCGACACAGGCCGCGAACGCCTTCGCCAACCAGTTCGAAATCCCGGTGCTGTTCTATGTGCTCACGATCCTGGCGCTGATCACCAAGCAGGCCGATCTGCTGTTTGTGTTGCTGGCCTGGATCTTTGTGATTACGCGTGTGCTGCATGCCGGCGTATTCGTCACCAGCAATCACGTGCCGTCGCGCGGTGCGATCTTCGGTATTGGTGTGCTCATCCTCATCATCATGTGGGTGATCTATATTATTCGCATTCTCACGCTGCCTTGGGTATAGGGTCGGCTATTCCGGGGTGCCGCGAAGCTTCGCGTCCGGAATGAATCGCCGCATGAATGTGTGAATGGATACCGGGTCCGGCGCTTTCGCGCCGTCCCGTAATGATGGAATAAGATGACCCCTGCTGCCCGTATCTCTGCCGCGATCGAGGTTCTTGCCGACATCGAGACGCGCCGTCGCCCGGCCTCCGATGCATTGAAGGATTGGGGACTGTCGCATCGCTTTGCCGGTTCCGGCGATCGCGCGGCGATTGCGGGCCTTGTGTACGATGCGCTGCGTCGCCGTGCGTCGAGCGCTTCCGTCATGGGAGAGGCAACGCCACGGGCAAACATTCTTGGCATGCTACGGCTAGAGCGCAAACTCGATGTGGATGGGATTGCGGCGCTGTTCAGCGGCGCGCGTTTCGCGCCTGAGCCGATGAGTGACACCGAACGCGAGCGCGTGGCTTCGGCGAGCCTCGATGGTGCCGCGCCGCATATCGCCGGCGATTACCCGGAATGGCTTGATGCAAGCTTCGCCACCGTATTCGGCGAGGCGCGGACGGAGGAACTGGCGGCCCTCGCCGAGCGAGCCCCGCTTGATCTGCGGGTCAACACGCTGAAGGCAGAACGTGAGAAAGTCTCTGCCGAACTCAGCGAATACAATCCGCAGAATACCGATTGGTCGCCGCTCGGTCTGCGGATCCGCGTTGCGCCCGACGCCAAGAGCCCGGCGATCCAGTCGGAGCCCGACTTCATCAAGGGCGGAATCGAAATCCAGGACGAGGGCTCGCAGCTCGCGGCCCTGTTCTCCGCCGCTCGGCCCGGCGAGCAGGTGGTTGACCTTTGCGCCGGCGCGGGCGGCAAGACGCTGGCGCTGGCGGCATTGATGGAAAATACCGGCCAGATCTTCGCCACCGACACCGACAAGCGCCGCCTGTCGCCGATCCATGCCCGGCTGGAGCGCGCCGGTGTCCGCAACGTCCAGGTCCGCACCCCGCGCGGCGCGGCGGAAACCCTGGACGATCTCAAGGGCGCGATCGACCTTGTCCTGATCGACGCGCCGTGCACCGGCACCGGCTCCTGGCGCCGCAACCCGGACGCCAAATGGCGCATGCGACCCGGCGCATTGGAAATCCGGCAGAAGGACCAGGCAGCGGTGCTCGACCGCGCCGTGCCGCTGCTCAAGCCCGATGGCCGCATCGCCTACATCACATGTTCGGTGCTGGATGAGGAAAACGGCGCACAAATCCGCGCCTTTCTGGGCCGTCACCCCGCCTTTTCCGTGGAAAAGCCCGATCAGGTCGCGGCGGTCTTGGGCGAGCGCGGCTATCTATTCGCCAAGGCGGCCCTTATCTCGGCGGAGGGGTTGCTAATGACCCCGCGCCGCACCGGAACCGACGGATTTTTCGTCAGCGTCCTGCGGCAAACCTAGCCTTTCCGCCGCTCGACAGACTCTTTCTCCACCTCTAAAAGCCGCCATGGCGCACACACCCCAGCACGACAAACTCCTCATCATCGATTTCGGCTCGCAGGTCACGCAGCTCATCGCAAGGCGCGTGCGCGAGGAGGGCGTTTATTCCGAGATCGTCCCGTTCCAGAAAGCCGAAGAAGCCTTCAAGGCGATGCAGCCGAAAGCCGTGATCCTGTCCGGTGGTCCGGCCTCGGTGCACGAGCAGAGCGCGCCGCTGGCGCCACCCGCGATCTATGACGCCGGCGTGCCGATCCTCGGCATCTGCTACGGCGAGCAGGCGATGGCGCAGCAGCTCGGCGGCAAGGTTGAGGGCGGCCATCACCGCGAATTCGGCCGCGCCGAGGTGACGGTCAGCGATGACTCGCCGCTGTTCGACGGCGTGTGGGAGAAGGGCAAGAGCTATCCGGTGTGGATGAGCCACGGCGACCGCGTCACCGTGCCGCCGGAAGGCTTCCGCACCATCGCCACCTCGCCGAATGCACCGATCGCGGTGATCGCCGACGACAAGCGCAAATTCTACGGCGCGCAATTCCATCTCGAGGTCGTGCACACGCCGCAGGGCGCGGCGCTGCTGCGCAACTTCGTGCGCAAGATCGCCGGCTTCAGCGGCGATTGGACCATGCGCGCCTTCAAGGACGAGGCGATCGAAAAGATCCGCGCGCAGGTCGGCAAGGGAAAGGTGATCTGCGGCCTGTCCGGCGGTGTCGATTCATCGGTTGCGGCTGTTCTGTTGCACGAAGCGATCGGCGAGCAGCTCACCTGCGTGTTCGTCGACCACGGCCTGCTGCGTCTCAATGAAGCCGATACGGTGGTGCAGCTGTTCCGCGACCACTACAATATTCCGCTCGTGCATGTGCAGGCCGAGGACCTGTTCCTGAAGGAGCTGGCCGGCGTCGACGATCCGGAGAAGAAGCGCAAGATCATCGGCAAGCTGTTCATCGATGTGTTCGAACAGGAAGCGAAGAAAATCGGCGGCGCGGATTTTCTGGCGCAAGGCACGCTCTATCCCGACGTGATCGAGAGCGTGTCGTTCACCGGCGGGCCTTCGGTGACGATCAAGTCGCACCACAATGTCGGCGGCTTGCCCGAACGCATGAACATGAAGCTGGTCGAGCCGTTGCGCGAACTCTTCAAGGATGAGGTGCGCGCGCTGGGTCGTGAGCTAGGCTTGCCGGATGTGTTCGTCGGGCGTCATCCGTTTCCCGGACCGGGGCTTGCGATCCGCTGCCCTGGAGCCGTCAGCAAGCCGCAACTCGATATCCTGCGCCAGGCCGATGCGATCTATATCGACGAGATCCGCAAGGCCGGTCTCTACGACACCATCTGGCAGGCCTTCGCGGTGATCCTTCCGGTGAAGACGGTCGGCGTGATGGGCGACGGCCGCACCTACGAGCATGTGCTCGGCCTGCGCGCGGTGACCTCGACCGACGGCATGACGGCGGATTTCTATCCGTTCGACATGAAGTTCTTAGGGAATGTCGCAACCCGCATCATCAACGAGGTTAAGGGCGTCAACCGCGTCGTCTACGACGTGACGTCAAAACCGCCTGGGACGATTGAGTGGGAGTGAGGAATCCTCGGAATTGCTTGCGAAGCCTTATGCAAGACGCATGTATTAAGAACTAAGCCCACGATTTCGTGAGCTTTTTTAATGCGAGTCTCTCGGTTGGGTGGATGACGGCTCCCATTGGCGGAAGCGTAAGCTCGGTTGTGGATTAGTAGCGCTTCGGTCTGCGAAACGGCGCCGCTCCCGATCCGGAGGAACCGTGTCATGTCGTCGCGCGTTGCGGGCGCAGCGCCTTCCGCATACGCGGGCGGCCTGCTCCGACATGAAAGCGGCGATTTGCGATGTCGACCGGAAATTCATTCCGCCTCGAAGGCGACGTTGCGATCGTCACCGGAGCTGGCGCTGGGATTGGCAGAGCCATTGCCGAGACCTTCGCCGGGGCGGGCGCAGCCGTGATGGTGACGGATCTTCGGAAGGAGACGGCCGATGTTGTCGCCAAGGCCATCGGCGATGCTGGCGGCGAGGCTATCGGTGTTGAGTGCAACGTGACCGATGAGGCGCATCGCGTAGCGGCGGTCGATGCCGCGCTGCAGAGCTTCGGCAAAATATCGATCCTCGTGAACAATGCCGGCGGCGGTGGCCCCAAGCCGTTCGACATGCCGCTTGAGGACTTCGAATGGGCCTATAGGCTCAACGTATTCGCGCCATTCCGCCTGATGCAGCTTGCTTCGCCGCACATGCAGAGAGCCGGTGGAGGGGCCATTCTCAACATTTCGTCGATGTCCGGTGAAAACAGGAATGTTCGAATGGCCTCCTATGGATCGTCCAAGGCGGCGGTCAATCATCTCACGCGCAACACCGCGTTCGACCTCGGTCCCATGGGTATCCGCGTCAACGCCATTGCGCCGGGTGCAATCAGGACCGACGCCTTGGCCAAGGTCCTGACGCCTGAGGTCGAAAAGACGATGCTGAAGCACACGCCGCTCGGACGCTTGGGCACTGCCCAGGACATAGCGAACGCAGCCCTGTTCCTCTGCTCCCCTGCCGCGTCCTGGGTTAGCGGACAAATCCTCACTGTGTCCGGCGGCGGGGTTCAGGAGCTCGATTGAAGTGATGACGACAAGGGCGGCGCGTACGAGGAGCATATCCAATCGTGGCTTTGAGCAGGGTGATATTCATCTCCCTAAAGTCTCCCAAGCCTGACCTTTATTTGCTCTTGGCGACCCGCTTCGGCCGACGCACGGCTCTCACTTTTCCGCTGGCGCCGCCACCGCAGAAGAACTGATCGGCACCATCGGACTCCAGTCCCGAGACGCCTGTGCCGGCTGGCATGTCCAGTCTCTCAAGCACCTCGCCGGACTGCGGATCAATGCGCAGCAATTCGCTTTCGTCGCCTTCCCAAGTGCCGTGCCAAAGCTCGCCATCGACCCATGTCACGCCGGTGACGAAGCGTTTGGATTCGATGGTGCGCAGGATCTTGCCCGTATCGGGATCGATCTGATGGATCTTCCGGTCGCGATATTGCCCGACCCAGAGCGAGCCTTCGGCCCAGGCCAAACCTGAGTCACCGCCATTGCCCGGCGACGGAATGGTGGACAGCACGTGACCGGTTTTCGGATCGATTTTCTGGATGCGGCTCTCGGCGATCTGAAACAGATGCTCGCCATCGAACGCGGTGCCGGCATGCGCGGGGACATCGATCGAACGCTGTGTCATTCCGCTTGCGGGATCGAGCGCGAGCAGCTTGTCTCCCACGGCGAACCAGACATGCTGGTGGTCATAGGTCAGACCATGCACGTGATCGACACCGGGGAAGGGACCGTATTCGCGGATGATGTCTGCGTTTGATCGCTTCATGATGGTCTCCTGACTCTTGATATGTTCCAGCCCGTGCCGAGCGTTCGATTGTTGTCGTCAGGAAAGACTAGTCGCTCGGTAGCGGGGCCGGGAGTAACAAGGTCGTCGTGAATCCCGGCATCGGCGGTGTCATCCAGCGTCGCGCGCGTCCGCGCCCGAACGATTGCACCTTGCCTGCCGCGGATAGCTCATCGAGCGCGCGCTGCACGCTGCGCTGGCTGGTGCCGAGGGCAAGCGCCAAAGCCGAACTCGACCACGCTTCACCATCGGCAAGGAACGCAAGCACCGGCGCGTGATGCTCCTCGACGGGACGCGCCAGCACCACGACGTTCCTTGCGCGCGGCGGCACCAGCGCAAATCCGTCCTTCGTTGCGCTGACACTCGCCACCTTCCGCAACAGTGTGCGGAGTCGCCCCATTTCGACACGGAGCCGGGCGCGATGCGATTCATCGGCGTGCTTGCCGCGAAAAGCCCGCGCGATCAGCGCCGATCTTGACGCATCCGCAGGCCATGCCTCGGCCAGCGCCCGTGCGAGCGCGAACAGCACCGGCCGCCGTGCAAGTGAAATGGTCGTCCGTGCATCGCGCACGACATAACGGCATGCATCGACGACAAGCGCTTTTGACAATTGCAAGGCCTCGACGTCTTCGAGCAGGAGCGTGCGTTCCTTTCCACGTGCAATCAAACGTGCAGCCGGTGTGGTCAGGATATCAAGCGCAGTAGTGACCTCCATCGCCAGCGCCGGAATATCAGCTTGACGCGCGGCGCGCTGAGCGCGGGCGAGCGCGGCACGCGCCGCTTTTGTATCGAGGCGCCGCATCGCGATGCCGGCGACGAGCAGCTCATGCGCTGTCCTCGATGCCGGCGGAAAATCCGCAGGATTGAGTGCGGCCAGCAGACGCTCGGCTTCATCGAGATGTCCGATCAGGAGATGACGCCGGATCTGAAGATAACGCGCATGAGCGGCATTCACACGGTCGCCATGCGCATCCAGTGTCACGCGCGCCGTTTCGAGCGCCTTGATATTCCAAATGAGATCGCGCGAGACAAATGCGATCTCTGCCTCTGCCACGACGCATCTTGCGCGCGCCACAGCTTCCTTCGGTCCGAAGGCGCGGGCGGCCTTGCGTAACAGCACCTTCGATCGATCGAAATCGCCGAGCTGCGCCATGGCAATGCCACGCAGCGCGAGCGCGGAGGCATCGTCGCGCAGGGCGACCCGGTTCAATGCGCCGAGGGGATCGCCCGCGGCGAGTGCCCGTGCTGCAGCGGTAATCAGCGAGTCCATGGGAATCCCGCCAGAATTGTCACTCTCGCTATCGAAGGTCCGGTCCTAGTCTATCTGACGACGATCAACCAGCACGTCGTGCTGAAAACGGCGCGACGACGACCATAAAGGAGTGGACGATGCCAAATCATGTCACCGGAACCCGTGCGGATTGGCTTGCCGCGCGGCGCGATCTGCTTGCGGCTGAAAAGGATCTCACGCATCGCAGCGACGCGCTGGCACAGCAGCGGCAGGCGCTGCCGTGGGTCAGGATCGACAAATCCTATCGGTTTGATACCGACGAGAGGAGTGTTTCGCTGGCCGAGTTGTTCAACGGACGCTCGCAGCTTCTCGTCTACCACTTCATGTTCGGACCCGATTACAAGGCGGGATGTCCATCCTGTTCGATGATTGCGGATGGCTTCAACGGGTTCACTACTCATCTCGCCAATCACGACGTGATGCTCTGGGCAGTATCGCGAGCGCCACTCGCGAAATTGCGGGCATTCAAGCAGCGGATGGGATGGAGCTTTCCCTGGGCGTCCTCTGCCGGCGGCGATTTCAATGCCGACTTCAACGTCTGGTTCACCGAGGACCAGCAGCGTGCCGGCGACATTGAGTACAATTACGCGCGCGAGCCGAAGTTTGAGTGGCGCGCGGGGCAGGACGGCGGCGGTCAAAGCGCTGAAAGCAATTTCGCAACCATGTGCGGAACCGACTCGGCCACGTATCAACGCGACAGACCGGGCATGAGCGCATTCGCGCTGGAAGACGGTGTCATCTATCACACGTATTCGACATATGCGCGCGGCCTCGACAGCATCTGGGGTATCTATCCGTGGCTCGATCGCGCGCCCAAGGGACGCAATGAAAACAAAGGCCCCTGGTGGCGTCGCCATGACGAATACGACCATGGCTAATATGGCGATATCCCGCCGTGCATCCAGCGTGGCCGCCATTCGTGTGGCCGATTGGCTTTCCCTTGCGGCTGCACCGACCTTCGCCGTCATGGCGCTGGTTACGGCAATTTTCGATAGTGCGCCGGATGCATTGTGCTTGGCCGCGCAGGGATCACCCTTCAGCGGAATGGTGGTGATGTATGTGCTGATGAGTGTCTTTCATGTGTCGCCCTGGCTGAGGCTGATCTATAGGTCCGGTTTGAGGCCAAGGCCGGTACGTTCGGCGGCGCGCGATATCCAAGGTTGCTAATATGGTGTCCTGAGCCGATCTCTCTGACGTGGGGATGGTCGTGAAAGGGCACGCAACATGCGGACAGAGCAAGGCATCCTGCAAACCTCCATCGGCGTTACCGTGTTCGTAGCCTGCTTCGGTATTGTCTTCGGCATTCTGACAGGCTCGTTTTCCATCTCCTTCGATGGCGTCTATTCGCTGGCGGATGCCAGCATGACGATCCTCGCGTTGATCGTTTCGCGGCTGATCGCGAATTATACGTCGAATGCGGGCAGCGCCAGATTGCGCGAAAGGTTCTCGCTCGGGTTCTGGCATCTGGAGCCGATCGTTCTCGGCATGAATGGCGTCCTGCTCATGGGTGTGTCGATCTACGCGCTGATCACCGCCATCAGCAGCTTGTTCGCCGGCGGGCACACGTTGAAGTTCGACTATGCCATCATTTATGCCGCCGTGACGCTTGTTGTGTGTCTTGCCATGGCTTTCATCGCCAGGCGAGCGAACCGTTCTCTCGGTTCAGAGTTTGTCGCGCTGGATGCAACCGCCTGGTTGATGTCCGCCGGGATCACGGCGGCATTGCTCGTTGCTTTCAGCGGCGGATATCTTGTCAACGGAACGCGGCTGGCCTGGATCACTCCGTATATCGATCCGGCCGTGCTGGCTCTGGTGTGTCTCGTCATCATTCCGATGCCGGTCGCTACGGTCCGGCAGGCGCTGGCCGATATCCTGTTGATCACGCCGGAAGCGCTGAAGTCGCATGTCGATGCCGTCGCGGCGTCGGTGGTCGAGAAATACGGATTTCTCTCGCATCGCGCCTACGTGGCCAAGGTCGGCCGCCTGAATCAGGTGGAGCTCTATTTCATCGTTCCGCACGGGTTGCCGCCAAAGACCATCGAAGAATGGGATCAGCTCCGCGACGAAATCGGCGATGCCATCGGGGATGAGGGGCCAGACCGCTGGCTCACCATCGCCTTCACGGCCGACAAGACGTGGGCGGAGTAGATCGGACCCGGGGCCACGTTGTCGGCTGGTTCGGTTTCGCGGAACGGGATCCGAAGTCATAGGGCCGCCCTAATTTTAGGACAGACGTTGTGAGGAACGGTGATTGTGCTTTTCCGGTCAGCCTTGCGCCGGCCGGGGGACCGGAAATTGTCATCTGATTGGCCGGCTTGCTTCAGCGTACAGGAGGCGATGCCATGGCACGACATTCTCTCATTCCCGTCGGCAGCGGCTTCATAAGCGGCGATCCATTCATGTCGCTGCAACGCAGTATGAATCGGCTGTTTGACGACATGTTCCGCAGCGGAGCGCCTTTGACGGGACAGGGCGAAGAGGGCGGCATGATCCTGCCGCAAATGAACGTTTCGGAAACTGAGAACGAAGTTCGGATCACAGCGGAATTGCCCGGCGTGTCGGAAAAGGATGTCGACATCACGCTCGACGACGACATGCTGACCATCCGCGGCGAGAAACGGATGGAGAAGAAAGAGGACAAGGAAAACTATCACTTCGTGGAACGGTCATTCGGCCAGTTCCGGCGCACGCTGCGCGTTCCGCACTCCATCGACGCGGATCAGGTGCAGGCGAGCGTCGAGAATGGTGTGTTGACAGTGATCCTGCCCAAGCACCAGGGGCAGGAAAAAATGCGCCATATCCAGGTCAAGAGTGGCAGCACCCATTGAGACTGTCGCGACCCGCTATTCACGGGGATGGACGCTCCCGCAGACAATGCTTGCGGGTAAACCCGCATACGGAGCCAGGCTCCGTATGCGCACGCTCTTCGGGCATCAACGTCATCTGAGCTCAGTGGCCCCCCGCAACTCCTCGCCGGCGAGCTTTGAGGATGAAGCGCAAATGACCTGCCGCGTTCATGGTGAGTCATTGAGGATATGGCGTCATTAACCCGCAGCCTGATCGACGCACATCCGGGCCCGAATCATGAATGCACTGCCCGCTGACCAATGATCTGCACGTCGAGTTTTGCAGGGGTTGCCCATTGGCGACATCGGCCCACTCTGATTGCGGTTGGGAGTGTTGCGAGCGCGTGGCTCGCCACCCAGGGAATTATGACGCCAGGCGTTCCCGATCCGGTGCTGACCAATACGCCTGTAACGCCGCCGCCGCCGACTCCGCCGCAAGGCTAAGCTCACGGTCCAGCCGAGCCATCGCTTGTCGTCAGGCCGGGGCATATCGCCGGCATCAAGCAATGTCCGCTTTTCGATCGCTATGGATTGCAAGCGGACATTGGCCTTTCATGAGTGCATGGCCTCTTCTTCAATGCGCCGCTGGCACTGTCAGCCCCACAGTTCCTTGCTCGCGAGCTTCGCCCCTTCTGCAAGGCTTTCGAACTTTGCCCACATCACTTGCGGATGCACGCGCTGCAGGCCCTCGGCTTGTGCGAAGCCGCAGTCGGTGCCGGCGATCAGGTTCTCCTTGCCGACCACTTTCGCGAAATTGATGATGCGCTCGGCAATCAGCTTCGGATGTTCCACCGTGGTCGTGTGATGCGTGATGATGCCGGGGATCAGGATCTTGCCGGCCGGCAGCTTCACGTCCTTCCACAGATGCCATTCGTGCTCGTGGCGCACGTTGGCCGCCTCGATCGAATAGGCGCCCGCATTCACCTTCAGCATCAGATCGACGATATCGCTGAGCTGTGCATCGGCGACGTGCGGCACATGCCAGCTACCGAAGCAGATGTGATAGCGGATGCGATCCTGCGGAATGCCTTCCAGCGCCATGTTGAGCGCGGCGACGCGCAGCTCCGCCCATTCGCGATAGCGCTTCGGGCTTTCCTGCGTCAGATGATCGAACATGTTGGCGAGCACGGCGTCGTCCACCTGCAGCACCACGCCAGCCTTGACAATCTCGAGATATTCCTCGCGCAAAGCCTTGGCGATGGCGAAGACGTAGTCTTCCTCGCTCTTGTAATATTCGTTCTCGGCGTCATAGCCGACGCTCGCCGGCGCAACCGCGGTGAAGAACACGTCTTCGACTTTCACCTTTTCGGCGGCCGCTTTCAGAGCCGCAAGGTTGCTCCGCACGGCGTCATAGCCGTTATAGACAATCGGGCCGACGCAGGCATGACCGGGCGAGCCGACAGCACCGCGCGGAAACTGATCTTTCATGAACTCGGCAAAACGGATGCGGTCGCGGCCAAGCCAGACTGCCTCGTAAAGCTTGTTCGGACGCGATTCGAAGCCGGTCATGCGCTCAAGGATGTAGTTCGCCCAGCCTGACTTGCCGAATTCGCCGTCGTTGACGATGTCGATGCCGGCTTTGGCTTGATGCGCAACGACCTCTTCAATCTCGTGCGCGAGCTGTTGTTCGTTGTGCTGCTTCGAGGCTTCCAGCGCCGCTTTCGATCGAATGAGACTGCCGACATGGGTCGTCAGGATGCGGTTTTCGCTACGCTTCATCGTCAAGTGATCCTGTCAGTTCGTGCAGAGGAAAGATCGAGGGCGCAGCGCATACGACCGCGCCCTCAGGTTCGTGTGGCTCTCGTTCAATAGGCCGACTTGCGTGCCGCGACGGTCTTCTTCAGGTCATCGAAAATGGCCTTGGGGTCGCCGCCGGCCTTCTTCACATCGGCTTCCCAGTTCGCAACGATCGGTTCGGCCGACTTGCGCCATGCGGCGACCTGGTCTGGCGTCAGGGGATAGATGTCCTGGCCCGGCATGGCCTTCAGTTTCTCCTTGCCGCCGGCTTCGAAATCCGCCCACGGAGTCGCAATCTTCAGCGCAGCATCGCTGGAGCAATGGTCATCCATCACCTTCTTCTGTGCAGGCGACATTGAGTCATACTTTGCCTTGTTGAGCACCCACACCTGCTGCGAAACGTAGATGGGTGCGTCGATGTGGAAATTCGTCACCTTGTCGATGCCGAACAATCCGATCGAGCCCCAGGGCGAGCCAGCCCCGTCGGCGACGCCTTTTTCGAGAACATCGCGGATTTCGGGCGCGGAAGCCTGCACGTTGGTGGCGCCGAGCGTGCGCATCCAGTTGGCGATCGTTGCATTCGGCGGACGGAATTTGACGCCGTTCATGTCGCTCGGATTGACGACCTTCTTTCTGGTGAAGTGGAAGGTGCCGGGATCGTGTGCGAACATCAGACAGAACCGGACGTCTTTCATCTCCTTGTCGGCATAGCGGCGATACCATTCATCCATCGCTGCGCTGCCCTGCTTGGCGTTGTTGAAGATGAACGGAATCTCGACCGCCGCTACGATCGGGAAGCGGCCGGGTTCGTAACCCGGATTGACGTGCGAGATATCGACGATGGCGTCGCGCGCCATGTTGTAATGGTCGAAGGCCTTGCCGAGCTGCTGCGCCGGGAAAATCGAGATCTTGATCGTGCCGTTCGACGCCTTGTTGATCGATTCAGCCCAGGCTACGGCGGCGGCGTGCATCGGATGTGCCGTCGGCACCCAATGCGAGAAGCGCATTTCCACCGGCTTGTCTTGCGCGGTTGCTGGCGCTGCGTGAAGTCCCAATAGTCCAAGTCCGGTAGCGAGGGCACCCGTCAGGCGTAACCAAGGTAACTTCATTGCATCCTCCCGAAGTAGCTTCTCGTTGACGCATTTTGGAACCTTAGATGGCGTAGAATCTTAGACTGCAACTTTGGTCTTGAACGTAATCAGTGAACTGCCCGGAACGAGATCGCGCGTCTGCTGATTGCGCAGGGCGAGTTCGAGGTTGCGTCGCGCGAGCCGGGCGTGCTCGCGCATGATGAATTCGGCGCGCTCACCTTCGCCATCCTCGATGGCGCGGGCGATGCAGCGGTGATGATCCTGGGCCACGGTGAACAACACGCGCGCCTCCGGCAGGCTGGCCTGCACGGTCACGAAGGCGCTGGCCGATGCAAAGGGCAGGGCGACCGCACGCGCGATCTGTCGTGACAGGATAGCGCTATCGGCGAGGTCAATGACCAGTTGATGGAAACGGCCGTTGAGTTCGACATAGCTTGAGAAATTTTCGGGCGTGACGCCCGCTCCGAGCACAAGCTCATCCAGTTCGGCGAGGCATTGTCTCAGGCTTGAAAGATCATCGTGCGTCAATCCGCGCTCGGCTGCGAGCCGAGCCGCAAGACCTTCGAGCGTGCCGCGCACTTCGATCGCCGCATGGATGTCGCGTTCAGTGAAGGCGCTGACAGCATAGCCGCCGGTTGCGATCGGATGCGCGAGCCCTTCCTGTTCCAGCCGCATCATGGCGGTGCGGATCGGCGTGCGTGAGACGCCAAGCCGTTCGACCAGTGCAAGCTCCGACAACCGCTCGCCCGCCTTCAGCTCGCCGCCGAGGATCAACTCGCGCAGGGTCAAAAGCGCGGTCAGATTCTGCGACGATGGAGCGTCCATCTGATCGCGCAACGATGCCTCCCGGATTTTGTTTTCCGGTAGGCTGTATACAATTTTCGTCCGAGTCAACTCAGAGGAAGCTGAAAGTAAAAGGATCCGACGCGTGGGCGTCAGATCCTGTATTCATCGGTGGGCTGCCGCCCGTCACATCGACTTTTTGATGTACTCGACAAGCTGATTGAGCACGGTGCCCCAGCCGTCGTGGAAGCCCATCTCCTCGTGCTGCTTGCGGCCTTCCGCATCGCGATGAATCGCCGTTGCGACATATCGGGTGCCGGTGCCGCTCGGCTCCAGATCGAGAACGGCCGAGAAAAACGGCTTTTCCGAAGGGCGGTAGCCGGGCAGGAGCGCATCGGTCCAGACCAGTCGCTCGTTCGGGACAATGTCGAGAAAGCAGAAGGTGTTCGGGAATTCCTGTCCCTCGGGAGAGCGCATCACCGCTCGAAATATGCCGCCGCGCCGCAAATCGATTTCACATTCGGTAATGGTCCAGGGCTTGGGTACGAACCAGTGGCGGACATGTTCGGGTGTGGTCCATGCCTTCCATACGAGTTCGCGCGGTACATCGACGATCCGCTCCAATACGAGGTCAAGCTTGGGATCGGGCTTAATCACAGTACTCATGAACCTTGCTCCTTCAGTTTGATAAGATAGTCGTCGAGTTGATCGAGGCGGCGCTCCCACATTGAGCGCTGGCGTGACAGCCAGTCTTCAGCGAGTTTCAATCGCTTGGGCGCAAGCTGATAAGTCCGAATGCGCCCGGTCTTTTGCGAATGCACCAGCCCGCTGTCCTCAAGAATGCGGAGGTGCTGCACGAATGATGGCAGCGCCATCTCGAAGGGTTCCGCCAGTTCGCTGACCGAGGCGGGACTTTTGCTCAATCGTTCAAGCACGTGACGGCGCGTTGGATCCGCGAGGGCGCGAAAGAC
Source organism: Pseudomonadota bacterium (assembly GCA_023423415.1). GTDB lineage: Bacteria > Pseudomonadota > Alphaproteobacteria > Rhizobiales > Xanthobacteraceae > Pseudorhodoplanes. The sequence goes on from JAFAFP010000158.1 coordinate 59,650, forward strand.
GTTATCGACTGACGGGTTGGTGGCGAGTGCAGCCTGCATCGAGATACCCTGGAAATCGTCTTTCCCTTTCGAACGGCGTCATTGCTATCGATGAAAAATACTTAGGTCAACACCTAAGTTTTAGGAATCATGACTGCGTGATATAGGCCCCGGGCGAATACGTAGGGACCTGCCGCATGCCGACGACGATCTACGGGATCAAGAACTGCGACACGATGAAGAAGGCGAGGGCCTGGCTCGACAAGGCCGGCGTCGATTACGGCTTTCACGATTACAAGGCGGAGGGCATCGACAAGGCGAAGCTTGAGCGCTGGAGTAAGGACGTCGGATGGGAAGTCCTGCTCAATCGTGCGGGGACGACATTTCGCAAATTGCCCGAGAAGGACAAGGAAGGTCTCACCGCCGCGAAAGCCATCAAGTTGATGATGGAGCAGCCGTCGATGATCAAGCGGCCGGTGCTGGAGCACGGCAAGGCGTTGCTCGTCGGCTTCAAGCCGGATGACTACAAGGCCGCGTTCAAAAAGTAGGGGCATGCATTTGCGCCCTCTCCCTCAAGGGAAGAGGGCGCAGTGATCGACGCTGGACTACCGCGGCGGCGGCAACTGCTGACCCCACATGCGCCGCCAGATCCACGACACGCCCGCCCGCACGTTATGCTGCTCGCGAATGTGCACAGGGCGAACCGGCGCGATCGTCGGGCTCTGGCGCTGACCGACCACGAAGTTGAAGCTGTAATACGGTTCCTGTCCCATCCGCAGATCGGTGATGATGACACGGCCGTGACGCTCGCTCATCTTGAAGAAGCCGTGCGTGAACCAGGCGATGCGATCGACGGAGCGGCTGCCTTTTGTCGCGTCGTAGAGCGCGGTCCCTCGCGGAAACTGGTCGAAGGTCATCGTATCGCCGCGGTCGAGCACCGACCGGAAACCCTCGAGATAACCGTCGGGAGTGACCGCCACCACGCGCCACAGCACCGTGTTGAACGCTGTCGGCGTCACCAGCAATCGTTCGACCTTGCGTCCGTCCGCACGCAGCGATGCCTCGGCAGCGCCGGTAATGTAGGCCTGCGCCGCGACGCTCCAGAACAGATACAGCGTGCTCACGGCCAGTCCGCCAACCGCCCAGCGCCAGCCGGTGTTGTTGCGCCAGATCAGCGCGACGATGATCCCGATCAGTAGCGGCAGCGTGTAAAGCGGATCGATGATGAACATCGAGCCGATGGCATAGGGAAAATCCGTGAAGGGCCGCAACAACTGCGTGCCATAGACCGTGAACCAGTCGAGCAGCGGATGAGTGAACAGCGCGAGCCACACCGCCAGCCACCATCGCTGGAAATTTCGCATCTCGCGAGTGACGAACGCGGCAGCGAACGCAACCAGCGGCGAAGCGAGCGTGAGCCAGACCAGCGCATGGCTGTTGGCCCGGTGCAGCGTCATGTTCGAGATCGGATCGCCGTGATTATAAAAAGCGTCGAGATCGGGCAGCGTCCCGGCGAGGCCGCCGATCAGCGCGGCCTTCCAGGGCGCCGTGCGTCGGCGCATGGCAACAATGCCGATGGCCGCTCCGAGGGCGAATTGAGACAGTGAATCCATTCACGCATTCAGAAAGTTGGACGAGATACTGGTATGTTTCGCCAGGTTCTTTGGCGTAATTGTTCGAATTGTCGTCGTCAAAGTGAAACTTCATTGACCGGCATGTGGTATGCCCGGCCATGCTCGCACGCATGGTCGGCTTTATTTATGGTCGCAATCCATTTCTTGAGGCCGTGCCCTGGTTGATGCTGGCCTCGGCGCTGCGTTTCGTCGCCTTTGTGGGCGGGTTTGGGGCGCTGATTGTCCTCATTTTCGTCAATCTGGCCATCTTTCTGGCCTTCCTGCTGGCCGCGCGGCGGATGATTGAATGGACGGGTGGCAGCGTCCAATTCGGTCATTGGCCGCTTCGCGATCAGTTGCGTGTGGGCCAGCAGATTTTGAATCGGATGCTGCTGCTGTTGTTCGGTATGGCCGTTGCGGTGAGCCTCTTTGGCTTCGGATCGTTTGCGCCGCATCTGCTCAAGGGGTTCGACGGCATCGCGTTCGACCAGTTCACCAATGCCGGCAGGTTCTGGAGTGCTTTCCTCGCAGCTCTTGTTTACCTGATGCTGATCGATGCCGAGCAGCACGGCAAGCCGTCGTTATTGCGGACGATGCGCACCCTGCTGCTGATGTGGCGATGGGCGCTGCCTGCAATCGTGCTCGTGGCCTTCGCGCATATTGCGCTAGCTGTCGTGCAAGGGCAGGCCCGTTATCTGCTCGGCGTGGTGTGGCTGGCGCCCGGCGCGCCCCAGACGGTGATGGGCGTTGTCTATTTCGTGTTTGTATTCGGCTTTGCCGCCATACGTCTGTGGGTCACGCTCGCGATCCTGACCATCGGGCTGCGTGAAGGATACAGGCGTATGCCCGCATGGTCAGCCAGACAGATTGCCGATCGAGGCACGGGTTCTCAACGGCGCTGAAACAATTCGTATCGCACCGGATTGTCCGGGCACTCCGTTGGCCCGCAGATCGCAAAGGTCGAAACGACATTTGCGGCCGTCACCGCAATCGTCAGCCAAACCGCAACGCTCGCTGCCGCTGTATTCGTCTGTGGCGTTTTATCGTTTTCGAATTGCTGTTCGAACAGAAGCAGCAACGTGAAGACAAGAAGCGCGACCACAAAGATAATGAAGGCCCACGTGTAATAGTGATAGCCGAATATCGCCGAGCCATAGCCTGGATCGCCCGGCACGATATGCAGGAACATCTGCCGCATCGCCACGGCCGCGCCGGCCATCGCCGCCAGCATCGACATTGCATAATGCGCCGGGCTCGGTCCGTAACGGAGATTGAGGATCGGGCCGATCGCCATCGCGCAGAAGAACACGCGCTGCAGCATGCAAAGCGGACAGGGCAGCTCTCCGAGCGCGAACTGCATCGCGAAAGCGACGATCAGCACGCCGCTGATCGCATAGAGTGCGAGAATGTTCAGGACGTTGGCGGTACTGCGGTTCATGTCGGCTCAGAATGAAAGCGTTAGCGGGTCGGTCATGTGGTGCAGGAACAAGGCAAGGGTGATGACCAGTGCCACCGCGAACATCGCCAACGTCACGATGCGCGCCGCCAGCCAGGCAGAGAGCAGAACACAGGTCCAGATAACAAAAAGCAACGTAAAGAGCATCGGATGGTCATCCAGCGGCAATCTTGCTCGTCCGCTCATAGCAACGGCATTGAGTCGGCGCGAGGCCGCATGTGACGCAAGTCGGGTTCATTAGAAAAGAGGCCGTCCGGTGCCGGACGGCCTCTTTGCGTGCGACGCCGTCGCTCCTTACGGCGTGAGCGACTTTATCACCTCATCGCCCTTGATCGAGATCTTGACGATGTCCTTGCCGTCCACATTCATCTTCATCAGGTCGAGCGAGCGGATCTGACTGTTCTCATAGGTGCGGAAGTGATAGCGCTTGGCCTTCAGGTCGCTGGCAGCGGTCCAGAGCGTGTAGTCGGCCTGGATATTGCCGTTTGCATCCTTCTGTCCGTCGCGCGCCGAACCCTTCGGAATATCGAACTGGTTCAGCACGTGAAACGCCTGAAGGACGGCTTCGTTACCTGTCTTTGACTTGAACACCGACTGGCTGAAAGCCACTGCGCGGACGAAACGCGAGGGTGGCGTGAAATCTCCGGGCAAACCCAGCATGCCCGAGCCCTGGCCTGTCGGCACGAGCTTGATCGGTCCCAATTGGACAGGCGGCGTGTTGTCCATTGAGAAGTTGATGTAGTTCCGCAGATTGGTCATGTGCCAATCGAAGGCCGGCGAGTTGGTGATCACACCCAGCGGGTTGTCGTGAATGTTGAGCTTGCCGCCGACATATTCGATGACGATGCTCTTGCCCGACGCATCATGGACGATGAAATGCACTTCGGGAGCGAAGCCCCACCCGCCAAACACGACGGCGGGAACGACGACGTTGCCGATATTAGCCTTCACTTCGTCGATATTGGCGAAATTCTCGAGCAACCACGATCCCAGTTCCCACGGGGCCATCGTCTTGCTCGCATCGGCAGGGGTGTAAGGCATGTAGCCCGCCGAGGTCGGAAAGTAGAACAGCCCGACCGCAAGGCCTTGTTCATTCAGTCCGTCGAATAAAAACGGGACACCCGCGCCGTTCATGCCGACACTGGCGTATTTCGCCTTCCACTTCAGACCGTCCTTGCCGTCCGGAGTGGTTCCGGTTCGCGCATAGCCGCGCGGCACCATGATGACATCGGACATGAGATCGATGCCGAATTCCAGCGTTCGCGCGTGAACGGCCGTGCCGTCCGTTGCCTTCAGAAAAATGCCGGTGCAGGCCTGTACGGATTGTGCCCCGCTCGCCATCAGCATCGCGCAGGTCGCGATGACTGAAACGGTTTTTTTCAAGGGACGATATCGTGCCATTCGCGTTGCGCCTTCCGGACTGCCGTGGGTCAAAGAAATACGGATGCGCCCCTTTCAGGTGCGCGTCCAATCGATTGCCTGTTGGCAGTACAGCGCGAGCATGAACCAATCGTGTAAAGGATCGGCTCCGGCTTTATTAAGATTGTCGCGAGTGTCCTGAATCCGAAGTTCGCATGATTTTGCCGCAACTCCGTTTGCGAACTTCGGATTCAAAGGACACTAGCAACGTATTGATTTCTAGTGTGGTTTGGATCGGAAATCCGCGTTGCGAGGGTGCGGCAACAATGAAGCGGGCTTTCGATCCACCACACTAGCCGTGTGACGTCTTGCGTTAGTTAATCTTTACATCCCCGGCCTTGATGATCGGCGCCCAGCGCGTGATCTCGCTGTCGATGACTTTGCGGAATTGCGCAGGAGAGTTGCCGACCGGCTCCATGAATTGTGTCGCCAGCTTCTCCCGCGACGCCTTGGACGTGATCGCTTCCGCCACGTCCTTGTTGATAGCCTCAATGACGGCGGGCGCAGTGCCACCCGGTGCGATCAGGCCCATCCAGGTGTCAGCCTCAACGTCGATGCCGGTTTCCTTCAGGGTCCGGATATTCGGCAAGAAAGGGGAGCGCTTCGGCAGCGACACAGCGAGGATCTTCGCTTTGCCGGCGTCGGCCTGCGGCGTCACCGAGATGGCAGGCAAAGCCGCCATATGCACGTCGCCGCGAATGAGCGCCGTCATCGCCGCTGGTGAGGACGGGTAGGGGATATGCACCATCTTGGCGCCGCTCTTCTGCGCAATCGCTTCCATCGTCAGGTGCGACAGCGAGCCGTTGCCGATCGAGCCGTAATTGTATTTGCCCGGATTCTTCTTCAGCAGATCGATCAGTTCGGCCACCGTGTTCACACCGAGGTCGGGATGAACCGCGAGCGCACTCGGCATCGTGACAAGCTGGGTCACGGCCACGAGATCCTTGGCGGGATCGTAGGGGAGCTTCGAGAACAGCAGCGTATTGATCGCGAGCGGTCCGCCGATGCTGACGCCAAGCGTCGCACCGTCCGGTGAGGCTTTTGCAACGGCGTCGGTGCCGGTGTTGCCGCTGGCGCCCGGCTTGTTCTCGATCACGAACGCCGAGTTCGGATATTTCGCCTGCAACTGTTCGCCGACCAGACGCGCCACGATGTCGGGTGTCGAGCCGGGACCGAACGGCACCATGATGCGAACGGTCTTCGCCGGCCACTCCTGCGCCTGCGCCGGAACGATGGCCGCGATCATCGCTGCCAGAATGAATGCACGCCGTTTCATGCTAGTCCTTCCCTAGGAATACGCCGTTTCTTTCCAGCGTTTCATGCAGTTTGTCGATCTCAATATCGGCCGGGGACTTGCCAACGGCAATCGCGAGATGCGCGCCCGTGGCCGCGGCTTCGCCCATGACGAAGCACGCCCCCGAAACGCGCGCGGCAGACTGGCCCTCATGCGTCATGGAGGCGCAACGGCCAGCCACGAGGAGGTTGTCGATCCGCTGCGGCAGCAGCATGCGATAGGGCAGGTGGTTGTAGCCGCGAGAGCCGGGGATGTCCGGCCACTCCCATTTCACGTCGCCTGCGACATGCGCCTCGATCGGCCAGCCATTCACGCCGATGGTGTCGTCGAAGCTCGCGCAGTTCAGCACGTCCTCGCGTGACAATTGATAGTGACCGGTGATGCGGCGGGTCTCGCGAATGCCCAGTTGCGGCGGCAGATCGACGATATACGCGTTCTCGAAACCGGGCGCGTTCTGCTTCAGGAATTCGAAGAAGGCGAGGGCCTGACGACGCCCCTCGATTTCGCCAATGGTCAGTTCGACGGCATCGGCACCGTTGAGGGCGCGCCCGTCGTCGGTCTTGAGCTGCGTCACGTTCACCCGCCATTCCGTCTCGTGCTTCATCGGTCGCACGATCGCGCCCTTGCGCGGAAAGTGAACGCCGCGCTTCTCGGCTTCATCCATGAGCGTTGGGATGGTCTTCCACGCTTCGCCCGCCGCATTCGGATCGACCCCGTTGAGACGGAACATCATGGTCGGGTAGAGCATGTCGTCCTCGCCCCGACCGATCTCGAATGGCGCGCCGGCAAAGGCTGCGAGATCGCCGTCGCCGGAGCAATCGATATAGACGGTGGCACGGACCGCCATGCGGCCCGACTTGGTTTCGATCAACAGCGCATCGATGCGGCCGCCGTCCATCAGTACGCCGGCAGCGACCGCATGAAACAGGATGCTGACACCGCGCGAGAGCAACAGATCGTCGGCGGCGATCTTGAGCGCTGCGGTGTCGTAGGCCTGGGCTTTGGTCTTGCCGAAAATCATGTGCGGTTCGTTGAGACCGCCGAGCCTATCGATCCGTCCAAGCAGATCGTCGGCAACGCCATGCGCCACCTGCCGGATGTCGCCATGAACATTGGCATGCAGGCCGCAGAAATTCGTCACGCCCGCCGCCGTACCCATGCCGCCGAGAAAGCCATAGCGTTCGATCAGCAGCACCTTGCGGCAAAGCGCGGCCGCGGCGGCCGCAGCGGCAATGCCGGCCGGTCCGCCGCCAAGGACAGCGATATCGAATTCCCCGAAGAGCGGGGTTTCTCGCGCGGGTTCCTGGATGTTGAGCACGGCGAAGTATCCCTTGGCAGACTTGGCCGTCCCGAACAGGAAACGGCCAAGTGTCTTTGAACAAGCGTTCGTTGAACGCTGGCGTTGTTATGCCGCAGCCTGCAGCAGGATATCGGTGACTTGATCGGGCATATCGACCATGACATCGTGCCCACACGGCAATTCGTGCATGGTCCACGACTTGGCTTGCGCGCGTGCCTGCGCCGTGTCGAAGACCGGGGTTGCGAAGCCCTTGCCGCGGATGAATGTCTTTCGTGCGATGCGATCCCGTGCACCGGTCAGCGTTATCTTCTCGAGGAACGCGGCGCTGGGCTGTGGCGTGCACATTTCATCGACCCAGGCGCGATCCTTTTCGTTGACCGCGTAGAATGAGGCCGGCGCGGCCGGCATGACGATTTCGCCTTTGCTGGACAGCTTGGCGATGGATTCGCTGACGCGTGGCACGAGATCGGCGCAGCTCTCGCCATTCTCGGGAACGAAAGCGTCGGCGTAGACGATCGATGCGATCTTGCCGCCGGCCTTTTCCGCCACGCCCGACACCACGAAGCCGCCGTAGGAGTGGCCGACCAGCACGATGTTGTCGAGCCGCTCCCATTTGATGAGATTGGCAATGTCGCTGACGTGGGTGGTGAGATTGACCTTCGCGTCGAGCAGGTGAGAGCGATCGGCCAATCCGGTCAGCGTCGGTGTGAAGACCTTGTGGCCGCGCGCCTGAAGACGGTCGGCGACGCGCCGCCAGCACCATCCGCCGCGCCAGGCGCCATGAACCAGAACGAAGGTTCGGCCGCTGGCCGGCGTCTGCGCGGTGGCCTGCGCCAGGCCAGTGGCGGCGATCCCGGCTGTCGCTCCGGCGAGCAGGTTGCGGCGTGTGAATCGGTTCAAGGCAGTCATGGGTCCTCCGCTGTCGGCGCTCTCTCAGGCGCTTGACGGGCGAGTATCATCCTGCATTTTGGAGTAGAATGCCTCAAAATGAGGCAGCATCTAGTGTGAATTGGATCAAATCAGGTGGACACATACCTGAATTTCAAGGCTTTCCAGGCGTCGGCCAGGTTCGGCAGCTTCTCGCGGGCCGCCCGCGAGTTGGACATCGCGGTTTCGGTGGTGACCAAGCGGGTGAACCAGCTCGAGCATCAGCTTCATGCGGTGTTGTTCGAGCGCACGACCCGGCAGCTCACGCTCACCGAAGCCGGCCGCCACTATCTCGAGCGATCGCGCCCGTTGCTGGCCGAGTTCGACGACCTGTTGAAGGGCCCGTCGCGACACCCCGGCGACATCGGCGACGCGCTCCGCATCAAGGCGCCGACTTCCCTGACGGTGTTTCAGTTGCGTCAGGTGTTCGACGCCTATCAGGCGGAGTTTCGCAAGGTGCGCCTGGAGGTCGTGCTGATCGATCGCGCCGTCGATCCCGTCCTCGAAGGCTTCGACGTTTCAGTCGGAGCGCATTGGAACAGGTCGTTCGCAGGCGTGCTGGAAAAGCCGCTCTGTCCGTTGCGGCGGATCGTCTGCGCATCGCCGGACTACGTTGCCGAACGAGGCAGCCCCGTTCATCCACGCGATCTGATCGATCATGATTGCCTGAGCTTTATCCCGACCGGCAATGCCTGGACCTTCGAGCATCGGCATGGGCCGATCACGATCAACGTCACGCCGCACCTGGCATCGAACGACGGTCAGATGCTTGTCGATGCAGCCCTGAATGGCCGCGGCATTGTTCTGTCATCGACCTACATCGTGAAGGATCTCGTTCGCAGCGGCCGGCTGATGCCGCTGCTCGTCGACTTCCCAATTCCCGATCTGTGGATCAAGGCCGTGACTCCGATCCGCCGCGCTACTGCGCCGGCCGTTGTCGCATTGATTGATCGGCTGGAGGCGTTCCTGTCGCCGGTCCCGCCCTGGGAGGCATGAGGTCGCAATCGAGCATAACCATGCGCACGTCACTTGGACGTCGTTTGATCGACCCTCTATGATCGACGAGGTCCATTTCAGAGATTCGCCATTGCCATGCGCCCGGTGTTTCGTATTGCCCTTGTCCTGTTCACCGTTCTTCTGTCACCCTTTATCGCGCACGCTGCGACGCCGGTCCTTTCGCCGTTGATCGCCGATGTGCTGAGCGCGCCCTGGCCGGTCACGGGCTCGGATGGCAAACGTCATCTCGTCTATGAATTGCGCCTCGGCAATGCGACGCCCGACGCCGTGCAGGTCAAGCAGATTGAAGTTGTCGATCCGTCGGATCAGCGTGTGCTGCTCAAGCTGGATCGCGATGCGCTTGGAAAGCGGTTGTCGCTTGGCGGCCGGCGCGGTGCGGAATCGTCCGAGATCGGCGTCGGTCAGTTCGGCGTGGTGTTTCTGCATATTGTGACGCAGTTGAACGATCCGCTCCCAAAGGTGCTGGTTCATCGCATCGCGGGCGAACTGACGCAGCTTGGTCGCGATTTCGAGATCACTGTTGCGCCAACGCAGGTGATTGATCGCGCGCCGGTGGTCATTGGCGCGCCGTTGCGCGGAAAGGGATTTGTCGCGGGTGACGGCTGCTGCGACACCATCCGGCATGTCCGCGCGCTGCTTCCGCTCGATGGCCGCTTTTATCTGGCGCAGCGTTTCGCGATTGACTGGGAGCAGGTGGACGACGAGGGGCGTCTTCTCAAGGGCGATCCGAAGAGCGTAACGAGCTACCACATCTTCGGCCGCGAGGTTCATGCGGTCGCCGATGGCAAGGTTGCGTCATCCCGCAACGATCTGAAGGAGCAGGTGCCCGGAAAATTACCGGAAGGATTGCCGGTCGATGAGGTCGACGGCAATTTCGTCGTGCTCGATATCGGCAACGGCGCCTATGTGAACTACGCGCACATGCAGCCCGGCAGCGTCACGGTGAAGGCCGGCGATATCGTGAAGCGCGGCACGGTGCTCGGAAAAGTCGGAAACACCGGCAACAGCCAGGAGCCGCACCTTCATCTGCATGTGATGGATGGCCCCAATCCTCTGATGTCGAACGGCATCCCTTATGTGTTCGACAACTTTACGCTGTCGGCGATCGACAAGGCGGGCACGGAGGATTTCGACAAGGCAGCAGAAACCGGCGCGCCGATGACGTTGACCAAGGTGTCGCCGCCGCAGCCGATGAACAACGTGCTGCCACTCGATCTGACGGTCGTGGAGTTTGCGCAATAACGCCGTGGCGGTGTCATTGACCGAAGCTATCCCCGGTCATCACAGCGGGCCTTGCTTGCTTCCCGCGCGGTCATCGCCTAATTGGAGTCATTCCAATCGCAATCGGCGGGAGGCCACATGGGACTTGTCACACTCGTTCTCGGCCTCATCATCTTCATCGCCCCGCATGTGTTCGTCACGCGCCGGCAAGCACGCGCCGATCTGATCGCGCGGATCGGCGAGGGCCCTTACAAGATCGGCTTCTCGATCGTGTCGGCGATCGGCATCGTGCTGATCGCGTATGGCTTTGGCTGGTATCGCGCCAGCGAGTGGATCAATGTCTGGTCTCCGCCAGTCTGGACGCGCCACCTCGCTGTGCTGCTGGTCTGGCCCGCGATCATCATGATCGTCGCCGCTTACATCCCCGGCAACATCAAGCGCGTGCTCAAACATCCGATGCTCGCTGGCGTGAAGCTGTGGGCGCTGGCGCATCTCATTGCCAATGGCGATCTTGGCTCGATCATTCTGTTCGGCTCGATCCTCGCCTGGGCGGTCTATGACCGCATCTCGCTCAAGCGCCGAACCGATACCGGCGGATTGGCGATCCCGGTTGGCGGCTGGCCGCGCGATGTCGCGGCCGTTATTGTCGGCACGCTGGTCTATCTTGCCTTGGCGTTCTGGTTCCATCCGGCCGTGATCGGGGTACCGGTGTTGCCGACACGGTGAGGCGCGCCTTGGTGTTTGTCCGAAAGTGATCGTGGAATGGTCTTGTCACTGCGCTAATGTCGACGGGACGTGAATACCTGAACACGGGGGTGGTCACGCAATGTCCAAAGCAACGTCCAGAGCAACGTCTAAGACAATCGCCAAAAACACAATCTGCCTGTGGTACGACAACGACGCCGAGGGTGCCATGCCGTGCGCCCACGATGCCGGGTGTGCCTTCCGCTTAAATGACAGGCGAGCCAGACACCAACTTTAAGGGCCTACCGACTTTCGCTGAAGGCGGCCACGGCCGCCTCGGAATTCGTGAAAATCATGTGCCGACCCATGCGGTCAGCGAGTCCAGCCTGTTCAACCATCAGCAGCGAACGGCTGTTCAGACTGGCTAAGCCGAATGCCACGCCGCGCTCGCTCAAAAGGATTTGCAACTCCTCCAGTTTCGCGACGCCCGTACTGTCGAGCACGTTGATGGCCTCGGCGTCTAGCACAAACCAGTTGCGACCATCGCTGGAAGGATTGGCAATCTCCAGTATCTGACGCTTCACATAGTCAGCGTTGAAAAAAATGAGAGCGGCCTGCAGGGCCGCAATGGTCAGTCCGGGAATCGCGCGAGCTTCCGGATAGCGGTGTAGTTTGTAGAGTCCGGGTTTTCCGTCGATCTGGCCAAGACGGGCGATCCGGGGCTGCGACGCGAGCCACAACAGATGAGCGAGGGTAGCGGCGATTGCGATGAAGACTCCCTGCAGGACGCCGATGACCACGACGCCAAGCATCGTGGCAATGGCGAACGCGAATTCCGGACGACTGATGCGGTGAAGAGTCCTCAGTTCAGGCAAGTCGATCAGATCAATGGCCGCTGACACCAGAACTGCACCAAGAACGGCGATCGGCAAATAGGCGAGCACGTTGCCGATATAAAGTATCGCGCCAGCCAATGCGGCGGAAGCGATCAATCCGACCAGCTGCGTTTTTCCGCCAACCACATAATTGACGGCCGTGCGCGAGTCGGATGCGGTGACGGGAAAGCCGCCGAACAAACCGCTGGCAATGTTGGCCGAGCCGAATCCGATCAGCTCTTTGCCTGCATCGACGTCGCTCCCGCTTTTTGCTGCAAAGCTGCGCGCAGTCACAATGCCTGATCCAAAGCCGACGATCATGATGGCGACGGCGCCTCCCAGCAGGTCCAAATTAACGAAGGTGTCGAGCGACGGAAGAGACAGGGTGAAATTGATGGGCGGCAGTGCACCGACGACCGACACACCACGCGACGCCAATCCCAGCCCGGCCGACAGGGCGATGGCGGCAACGATCGCAATCAGGGAGCCTGGCGCTGTCGGTCTTGCGTGTCGCAGGACCCGCAGAAAGATCAATGTCCCCATTCCAACGATCGCGGTCGGAATGTGTGTGTCGCTGATTTTTTCTGCGAACTCGACGATCGGTCTTATCAGGCCGCTCGATTCAATCTTGACCGCCGTGAGGCGCGTGATCTGGCCAATGATCAGGCTGATTGAAATGCCGGCCAGAAACCCGACCAGTATGGGACGCGAGAGGAAGTTCGCGACAAAGCCAAGGCCCAGAACTCCCGCGACAAAGCAGAGGATCCCGACTTCCATTGCCAGAACCACAGTGAAGGCGACGCGATCGGCCGTCGTGGCGGCGCCCAGGGAAACGAGAACGCTGGCCAGCATGATGCAGGTGGCAGCGTCAGGCCCGACCATGAGCTGTCGCGAAGGCCCGAACATCGCGTAGCCGACCATGGCTAGGATGGTGGCGAAAAACCCAACCTCCGTCGGCAAGGCTGCGATCGCCGGATAGGCGATGGCGGACGGTAGCGATACGGCGGCAACGGACAAACCCGCGGCGCAGTCCGGCGCAAGCCAGTCGCGTCGATAGCCACGCAGTTGCGTCAGGATCGGTAACGGTGCCGAACCGATTGAACCTGCCATGAGCATGACCTCAACAGCTGTCCGATGGATACGTGCGTGTCAGCTATCTTGGCATTGAAGCCGAGAATCTTCCACCACCCGTATCAGCGGCTCGTCGTTCCGCACTTTCCGTGCCTCCGTCTTGATGACGGTCTTCACGAAGCGTTCGTCGCCTGCGCTGCGCCGCTGCAGACGCTCAAGTATGGTAATCCGCAGGGGTTTTGGCCCGCCGGGACGCAACCGGTGCTGATCGCGGGGATTGCCAGCCGTCGACCCCGGATTTGAACGCTGATGTGCCGACGATGCAGGAGTTGGGCTTCAAGGACTTCGACCTTGCACAGTGGCATGGTGTCGCCATCAAGTCCGGCACGCTGCGCACCATCACCGAACGGCTCAATCGCGACATGCGCGAGATTCTCGCCACGCCCGAACTGACCAAGCTGATGGCAACGCTCGGCGCTGAAACCGGCGCGGGGACGATGCAGGACTGGGGCGATTTCTACACCGCCGATATCGCCAAGTGGGAAGGGCTGATGACGAAGCTCGACATCAAGATCGAGGAATAAGCGGCTCAGCAGTTGCGCGGCTGTGAAGGCTCAAGCGCCGGCCGTGTTGCGTGCACGGTCGCGCAACGCGATTCTGCGGTGTGCGGACCAGGTTGAGCAAGAAGCAGTGTTCGAAGCCGCAGCAACTGGGGTTCTCTTTCTATCTTGATCGGCATCGATCAACGACGCTGCCAGTCCGACTCCAGACAATGCGTAGCTCACGAAATCAACTATCCTCAGGCGAAAGCGCGGATTTTTAGACCCCGCCCAGAAAACGGTTGAAAGTATCATCGTCGCGCTTATTCATGGCCGATCAGCATGGGTTTCACCCAACATACCACGGTCGCCGCCACGGTAGTGCTTCGCCTGGTTTGTGCGTGTTCGGTAGTTCCGATTTCATTTTCAAGAGCTCCTGCCAAACATAATCGGGGATGATGAAAGTGCGATCGTCCAAATGATACGGGATATCGTGGCGAGGAATTGCTAGGCCTTTGGCATACAGGCTGCTGGCCCAACCGCCATCCTGCGCGCTTTCAAAAGATCGCTCGTTCTTTGCGAGTAAATAGCCAAAAATCGCTTGCTCTGTTTCAGTGAGCGTTCTCAGATGTAGCAATGTTGCATACTTGCGTCGGTTAGTGGCCCTTACTTCTGACCAATAATTCCATCCTCGGCTGGCACACTTTGTCAGCCATGTCGCCAGTGCACCAAGCGATACAGCGGCCGAGCCCAACGTAGCCAAACCGATTACGGCTCCTACCCAAGGCTCAACAAGATGCAAATCCAATAGCTGCCGTTCACGCAATATGAAGAACACCACGCCAGCGGCGGCAAAGAATGCGGAGGTCCATCCGCCCAGCTTCGTGAAAGCTGCTGCTATCGTAGACCAGTCGGGCATTAGATGATCGCCTATTTGGCTGAATCGATGATTCGAATGGTCTTGGCCGATGAAAATAGAATGATGGGCATCTGCGGAAGCCAAGTCGCCCGCATGCGTCGCCACGAAACAAGGACCGCAAATGGAGCGCGTTCCCTGCTATCGCTGTCCACTAGTTCGCCTCGATTGAAATAGACTGGAAACTCGCGATTTTGTTCTGCTGGGAGGATGGCGGCAAAGCTTCCGAACTGCGAGTGCACAATCGCCTTTGTCGAATCCGAGGATGCGACGCGAACATCTTTGGGGTAAGTGCTGATCCTTCGAACAAGAATGTCATGCTTCGAAGCGTTTGATATAACTAGATCGCGAGTGCGGTATCCCGTCCGTCGAATGAACAAAGTTGGTCGGCCAGCCAGCACACGATCTGCTACAAGAAAGGCGAGCGATCCCAGTCCTGCAATCGAACCGAGCTGCAGAATCCAAGTTGGCAATGTCATTTTGCTTCTCCCCAGCCGAATGATACCGAAAATTGTGCTGCGGAAGACAGTTGAACCGGCTTTCTGACGGACCGGTTTTCAACCGAAAAATGCCGCGCGGGTCCAAGGTGACCTTAACCACAAAGTCCCATAGGTGAATTCGTGCTGCGACTATCGCGGCCGCGCTGGCCTTTGTCGCGCGGTAATCGCTTTCCGCGGATGAGCATTTGCTCAGCATGACTGCGTCAGACCGACGGATCCATGTTCGGCGGCTGCTGGGCCATGGCCTTCATTGGCGGCGATGGTCCGCAGTTCCCGCACCGCTGGCGTGCCACCGTTGTCGGTGGCCGATCAAAGGGACAAAGCTTCCAATCCCGCCGCTAATCCGGTAACCCGCATTCCCCATGGGGCCGAAGGCCTCGCCGGGAGCAAAGCATCGTGTCTATCCAGCAAGAGATCCGGCGTCTGACCGCGCCTGATATCCGCGCCCGCAAGGGCGGCGATCCGATCGTATCGTTGACGTCGTATCACGCGCATACCGCGCGGCTCGCCGACAAATACTGCGACGTCATTCTGGTCGGCGACTCGCTTGGCATGGTGATGCACGGGCTCGAGACCACGATCCCGGTCACGCTCGACATGATGATCCTCCAGGGACACGCGGTGATGCGCGGCTCGCAGCGCGCATTGGTGGTGGTGGATATGCCGTTCGGCTCGTATGAGTCGTCGCGGGAGCAGGCCTTTGCCTCGGCCGTGCGGGTGCTGAAGGAAACCGGCTGCGGCGCCATCAAGCTCGAGGGCGGTCAGCGTATGGCGGAGACGATCCGCTTTCTGGTCGAGCGCGGCGTGCCGGTGATGGCGCATGTGGGCCTGACGCCGCAGGCGATCAACACGCTCGGCTCGTTCCGGGCGCAGGGCCGGGACGAGTCGGACTGGGCGCCGATCGAGGCCGACGCCAAGGCGGTGTCGGATGCGGGCGCTTTCTCGGTGGTGGTCGAGGCGGTGGCCGAGCCGCTGGCGCGCAAGATCACCGGGGCGATCCCGATCCCGACCATCGGCATTGGCGCCAGTCCGGCCTGCGACGGCCAGGTTCTGGTCATGGAGGACATGCTGGGGCTGACCCCGCGGGTGCCCAAGTTCGTGAAGCGGTACGGCGACCTCGGACCGGGCATCGAGGCGGCGATCAAGGGCTATGCCGACGAGGTCCGCTCGCGCGCATTTCCGACCGATCAGCACGTCTATCCTCTGAAGCCGAAGAAGGGCTGAGCAAGGGGCTGACCAAAGGGCTGACCAAAGGGCTGACGAAGAGCGACGAAACGGTCCTCGCATTCGGGCAACGGGTGTTCTACGAGGATTAATGACGACGGCAGGGGATTTTTGCCTTGCCGGCGCCACATCGATATTTTACGCGACTTTCACATTGAGCCGGCCGCGCGTGCCCGGCTCAAAGCCGTCCGGGGACAAGCGCTTGGCCGATATCTTTCACGAAGTCGATGAGGAAATCAGGCGCGAGCGCCTGAAACGCATCTGGGACCGTTACGGCGCCTTGATCCTGGCGGCTGCGTTGCTGGTTGTGGCCGGCATCGGCGGCTGGCGCGGCTATGAATACCTGCAAAATCAAAGGGCTGCGGAGAGCGGCGCGCAATTCGAGGCGGCCATGGCGCTGGCCGAAGGCGGCAAGCTCGAGGAGGCCGAAAAGGCCTTCGCCAAGATCGCCACCGACGGAACCACGGGTTACCGTCTTCTGGCGCGATTGCGCGAAGCCGAAGCCATGGCGGCCCGCGACCGCGCCGCCGCTGTTGCAGCGTTCGATAAAGTTGCTGCAGATACCTCCGCAGGCGCCCGTTTTCAGGATCTTGCCGCGGTGAGGGCCGGCTTCCTTCTCGTTGATACTGCTGCCTTTTCCGACTTGGAGAAGCGCCTTCAGACCGCCACCGGTGCCCAGCGTCCGTTCCGGCACAGCGCCCGCGAATTGCTCGTTTTGTCGGCCTTCAAGGCTGGCGATGCCCAGGGTGTGCGACGCTGGGCCGATATGATCACCAACGACGCCGAAAGCCCGGCCTCGATGCGTGCGCGCATTGAAGCCATGCTGGCGTTGTCGAATGTTGCCAAGGGATAGGACATGGCCATGCGACGCAGTCTGTTCGCCTTGCCCTTGCTCTGCCTGAGCCTGGCGCTGGCTGGCTGCGAGAACATGGATCCGGCCTACTGGTTGCCCGACAACAAAAAGAAGCTGCCGGGCGAGCGTCGGGAGGTTTTTCCAGAAGGCGTGCCGGGCGTGGTGCAGGGCGTGCCGCCAGAACTGATCAAGGGTAATCCGGCCCATCAGGCCGAGGTTGATCCGAGTGCGACGGTGCCCCAAGCCGAGCCGCCGGCAGTGCAGGAAAAGCCGAAACCGCGGTCGCGCAAGGTTGTGCGACCGATCCAGCCGCCACCCGAACAACAGCAGGCGCGGCCTTCCCAGCAGCCGGCACCACGGCAGGCCCAACCCGCTGCGTCGGGAGCCTGGCCATCGCCGCAGGCCGCGCAGCAACAACAGCAACAAGCGCCAGCCGCGTCAGCGTGGCCGTCGCCACCTGCTGCGGGTACTTTCACCCGTTAAAACGCTATTTCTGACGTGCTGATACGATGTTGCGCGGGGCATAAAGCCCGCGCTTAAGATGGTTTCATGAATCTCACGATCGCGATTATCGGCCGGCCGAATGTCGGCAAATCGACGCTGTTCAACCGATTGGTCGGCCGCCGGCTGGCGCTGGTGGACGATTCCCCTGGCGTAACGCGCGATCGTCGTGAGGGACAGGGCCGCCTTGGCGATATCGATTTCACCGTCGTCGATACTGCGGGACTTGAAGAAGCCGCACCACAAAGTCTTGCGGGGCGAATGCTGTCGCAAACCAAGGCTGCGATCGCGGACGCTGATGGCATCTTCTTCGTGATCGATTCCCGCACCGGCCTGCTGCCGGCCGACCAAGCCTTTGCTGAAGTTGTCCGCAGGTCCGGAAAGCCCGTTATACTGATCGCCAACAAGGCCGAAGGCAAAGCTGGCCAGGCGGGGGCGATGGAAGCCTACGCGCTCGGCCTCGGCGAGCCGATCCTTTTCTCGGCAGAACACGGCGAAGGTCTGAGTGATCTGTACGATGCTCTGCGGATTATCTGCGATGGTCTGCCGTCTTCTGAGGAGGCGGAACAAGCGGACGAGCAGAACACCGCGCGACCGATCCGCGTCGCGGTGGTCGGCCGCCCGAACGCCGGCAAGTCGACCCTCGTCAATCGTCTGCTCGGTGAGGAGCGGCTCCTGACCGGTCCTGAAGCCGGCATCACCCGCGACTCGATCACCGTGCCGCTCGAATGGCACGGGCAGAAGTTTCTCTTCCATGACACCGCCGGCATGCGCCGCAAATCCCGCATCGATCAGAGGCTGGAAAAGCTGGCGGTGTCCGACGCGCTGGAATCGATTCGCTTCGCAGACGTGGTGATCGTGCTGATGGATGCGGCGCAGGCGTTCGAGGAGCAGGACCTGCGCATTGCCGATCTGATCGAGCGGGAAGGGCGCGCGCTGGTCATCGGCATGAACAAGTGGGACTTGAAGGATGATCGCCATGCTGCCGGCAAGCTGCGGCAGGAAGTCGATCACTGGCTGCCGCAGGTAAAGGGCGTGCCGATCGTCGCGATGTCCGGGATGACGGGCGAGGGGCTCGATCGTCTGATGCGTTCGGTGATCGACGCGCATGCGGTCTGGAACAAGCGCGTTTCGACGTCGCAACTCAATCGCTGGTTCGAGGACACGATCTCGGCGCATCCGCCGCCCGCCGTGTCTGGCCGCCGGTTGAAGCTGAATTATATCACGCAACCGAAATCACGCCCGCCGAGCTTCGTGATTTTCTGCACCCGTGCGGACGCGGTACCGGATTCCTACAAGCGTTATCTCACCAACGAGATGCGCGAAGCGTTCGATCTGCCCGGCACGCCGATCCGGCTGACGCTGCGCGAGAAGAAGAATCCGTACGCGGGCCGGGCAAAAAAATAACATCAGATTTACGGCTGCTTTCACCGATGCGAAGAGTTCGCAGAGGTGAAAGCGGGCTATGGGTGCCATCGTTATGGTCCATCCATGACGACGATTGGCACAGCACATCAATCGCTCGTGTGGTGCTTCCCGAAGGCACCGCAAGCGGTGTAGCATCTTATGAGCTGCCCTGCGTAAACCGGACGTGCCGAAGTACCAGTCGGGGTCAAGAGGCAGCGATTGTGCCGTCGGCGAGCACTTTTTTCTGGTGAGACCGCTGTCTTTTTCGGGTCTCCAACACGATCAGACTTATCCAGATTCCACAGGTTGTGCCTCGCTTTTCGCTGCGGGTCACAACCATTCTGAGCATCAGATGGAGGATCGAATGCCGACCTTTATATTGTCGCTCAACTGGACTGACCAAGGAATCCGTACGGTCAAGGATGCTCCCAAACGAGCCCAGGCGGCGCGCGACCTCGCCAAAAAAGTCGAGGTCGACATCAAGGAGGTCTATCTCACGTCCGGCGACAAGGATCTGCTCGTTATTGTCGATGCCCCGAACGGGGATAACGTGACGAAATTCGCGCTTGCGCTGGGTTCGCAGGGGAACGTTCGGACCTGCACCAGTAGGGCCTGGCCTCAGTCTGAATTTCAAAAGCTCATATCCGAACTTCCGTAATCATTGGAGGCGTGAAAGTCGTAGTCTGCGTCCGGGAAAACAGAGGGTGGGGACGGCGCATGCGCAAGGTGCCGTCGAGTGAGTTTGTTGCTGTCGAACTGGCGCGCCTTTCGAAGGCTTGCTTGGGCCTTCGTCAGAACCACCAATACCTGACGTGAAGATTGATTGCTTATCCTAGGCTAGCGATGCCCGGTTCCCGCCAAGACGGGGAGCTCAACGGCTTTTTTTGTCGTGCATTTGTAACCTTGCACCGGATGCTATCGAACTACGTCATTACGGTGATTTTACTGTTGTCCCGAGTGCGTTGGAACCGGCGGGAAATCGTCAAAATCATGGACAGGAACGCCATTTATCCAGAGGAAAAATAACTGGCGGTTCCAGAATCGGTGCATTATCGTCAATGTCATGTGTGCTTTCATTCGCAAGATGCTGATCGGTCTGATCTGCGCGTCGCTGGCGGTTGCCAACGGCCTTGCGCCGAAGCACGCCCACGCGAAGGCAAGCAGCCATGCCGGCGTAGACCAGCACGTGACCAAGCATTCTCATCATGGGTCTGATCAGGATCATCACCATGATGAAGCGTCGGATCGGCATGACCATGCGTTGGCGAGTGAAGCTGGTCTTGTCGACGCTGCACAAGACGACGGTGCCGGAGTCCCGATCGTCAACTGCTGTGTGACCTCGTGCGCCGCAATGGCGTTCATCTTCGCGACTGTTGATTTGTCGATGACACGGACAGCAGGGCCGATTGTCGTTGCGCCGCTGGATTCTGTTGTTATCGCAACACGTACCACAGACGATCCCCCACCTCGATAACACGCTCCCCAGGATGACTCTGTCTGCGCGCAGGCTGGCTGCCTGCCGTGTGGAGTCACGTGACTATTGATGCGTTGATTGCGGGCTTGCAGGCACGCGGCACCATCATCGGTCACGGTGTTCGCGGCCATGTCGGCATTTTGCCAATGGCGGTTTTATCCTAACGAGATGCGTGATCATGAGATTTTTGGTGCTTGGCCTGGCGCTGCTGGGGGCAGCGTGCACGCCCCATTCCTATCCGATCGCCGGCCCCGATCCGGCTGATCCGTCGGCTCGTGTCGCCCCTGTGCGCTACCAGTCGGCGCTGGGTCCCTATGTGAGCCAGCGACCAGTCGGTCCTGGCGACTGGCTGGAGCAAAATCAACGCGTCACGCCGAAGTCGCAGCATTGAGGACGTGATGACCAGGAAACGGAAATCCTCTTCGCTGTTGCCAATCGCGTGGGTGATTGTCGTCAGTTCAGTGCTTGTCGGATGTAAGACGTTTTCGCCGGATGGTGGAATGGACCTTGTCGCATCAGTTGCGGCACAGGATCTGCAGAAGGACGTTGCAGTTATCGCGACGCCTGAACAAGCAGAACAGATTCAGGCTCGTGTCGGTCAAATCCTGCGGAAGCCGCTCTCTGCCGACGCGGCTGTTCAGGTGGCGCTCCTGAACAACAGGGGCTTGCAAGCCGCCTATAACGCGCTCGGCATTGCCGAGGCGGAGATGGTGCGAGCAAGCTTGCCGCCGGTACCGACGGTCTC
Source organism: Pseudomonadota bacterium (assembly GCA_023423415.1). Taxonomy (GTDB): domain Bacteria; phylum Pseudomonadota; class Alphaproteobacteria; order Rhizobiales; family Xanthobacteraceae; genus Pseudorhodoplanes. The sequence continues at coordinate 80,665 of JAFAFP010000158.1, forward strand.
GCTTGAAAGGATGACCAATCCATTCGAACGTGAGATCGAGTGGCGCATCATCGGCAGCATCCTCGCACTCGCGACACTGCCCGCCCGCACGTCGATTGCAGCCGACCGCTTCGAACAGGCCAAGCTGAAGGCGGCTGAAGCGACATTGAGTCTCGCGGCGGAAACGCGACGGAACTACTACCGCGCGGTCGCGGCGCGTCAGCGTGCGATCTATCTCGACGATTCGAAGGGCGCAGCCGAAGCGGCGACGAAGACGGCGCGTCGGCTCGGTGAAACCGGCGCCATGAACAAGATCGATCAGGCGCGCGAGCAGGTGTTCTACGCCGAGATCACCGGACAGCTTGGCGTCGCCCGCCAGAGCATGGACGCCGACCGCGAACGGCTCATCCGCTCGATGGGGCTATGGGGTGGCAATCTTTCGTTCCGGCTTCCGGCCACGCTGCCGCCGCTACCACGGCGACCCTATGCACAGCCGACAATCGAAGTTGAGGCGGTCGCACGACGCGTGGATGTCCAGGTCGCGCGTATCGAACTCGCCGCACTCGCCAAGACATATGGACTGACGCAGGCATCGCGGTTTGTAAATCTGCTCGATCTGACCGGCATTGAGAAGCGCGTAAAAGATCGAGGCACAGGCGAGAAGGAACGTACGCGCGGGCTTGAGGCCGAGCTTCAGATTCCGATCTTCGATCTTGGCGAAACGCGGGTGCGGGCGGCTGAGCAAACCTACATGCAGGCAGTCAACCTGCTGACGGAAAAGGCAGTGAATGCAAGGTCGGAAGCGAGAGAGGCCTATCGCCGCTATCGCGCCAGTTACGACATCGCCCGTCACTACCGTGATGAAGTCGTGCCGTTGCGCAAGATCATCTCGGACGAAACGCTGCTCCGCTACAACGCGATGTTGATCGACGTTTTCGATCTGTTGATCGAAGCGCGTCAGCGGCTTGCCGCCAACGTCCAGGCGATCGAAGCGCAGCGCGAGTTCTGGCTCTCAAGCGTCAACCTCCAAGTGGCTGTTACGGGCGGCGGCGGTGGTGGTGGTGGCGAGGGCATCCAAACAGCATCCGCTGCGCCTGATGGCGCGGGCGGACATTAAGCAAACACAGGAGAAGCGACCGTGATTTCAAGACG
>JAFAFP010000240.1 GCA_023423415.1 Pseudomonadota bacterium
GCCTATGTCGTCGAGATCGAGGCCAAGGGCCATGGAAAGAAGACCGTCGAGGCCAAGCTCGGCGTGAGCATCAATCTCGGCGAGATCAGGCTGTAAGTTAATTTCTTGTTGCGTTGAGTCGGCTTATCGTCCGCTCGTCCCCGCGAAAGCGGGGACCCAGGAGTTGCGAACCGGATTCCCGACGGAGCCTGTCATCGGGCGCGCGCAAGCGCGGTCCGTTGGCGGGAATGAGCGGACCTATCAGTCCACCTGCGCCTGCATCACAGAGATGGCATCAACAACAAACCCCACCCGCTCTTCCACACTCACGCGCGGCAATTCCACAAGCTCATACCCAAGCCCGGTGTAAGTCCCGACCATCGCATCATACGTCCGCTGCGCTTCGGCGAAATCCTGCTTGCGCTCGGCATCCTGCGCGTAGATCTCCCGCCACGGCGGCGCGATGAACACGCGGCGATGATAGCGAAAGTCACCCGCGGCTTTCGTCATGTGCGCCGGCACCGGCAGGCCGGACAATCGCAGATAGCCAATAACATCGGGAATGCCGCGGTCGAAGAAGACCGCACCTGCTTGCGTGATCGCTGCTTCGTATGAGCGGATATCCCGCTCCAGCATCCTATCGGCAAAGGCGGCAGGGTTTGTCCACGGCAAAGCCTCACCGCCATTGCCCAACTGCTCCTGGATCACAGCCCGCCCCGCTTCGACCGTGCGCGTGAAGCCGGCCGCTTCCAGCGCCTCGATCAGCGTGGTTTTTCCAGAACCGGGGCCACCGGTGATGACGAAGAAGCGGTCGGTCGATGGCGAATGAGTCTGTGCGTTGGTCACAATGATCTTGTTATGGCGTCGTCCAGGCTTTCAGCGCGGCTGATGTCACAGCACCGCCGACAACGCAAGGCAAGCCCATCGCGACCGCACCGGCGACGGCGGCGCCCAGACAGCCGAGTGCAATCGCACCCTCGCCAATCTTTCCGGCCATCGAAGCATCGCGCTTGCTGCCCGGTCCCTTGCGCTTCAGGTCTTCGATTGCGCCAACAGCCTCCTTGCGGATAGCGGACAATTGCATCGTATCGGCGGCCTCGGTGATCTGCTTGAGAATATCCGTGGTCTCTTTCGACTGATGGCGCGCCGACTTTTTGAGCATCGCCAGCAATTCGTGATTGCGCGCGGAATTACTGGCCAGCGTGTATTTCGCCATCACACCAAGGGTCAGCTTGTCGACACTGTCGCGCTCCTTCGACCACGGCAGCATCCCGACGATACGCAGGATCGGCCCGTAATCACCGGTCGCAAAGTACCTGCCCCACAGCATATCGAGCACTTCGGGCGAGGCATCGAGCGCCCAATCGACCTCCGGGCGGCCTTTCGGCTTCTCGCCGGAAAAGAACTTTTTCATTTTGTCGGTGGCCGACAGCGGCGGCTGCGCAACGGTTGCCGTCAGCGTCGGCAATGAGCCATCGAAATATTTCGAGATCATCACCGCACGCGTCGGCATGTTCGACGATTGCTCGGACAGCACCTCTTTCCAGTTCGGCAAGCCGGAATGAGCGATCGCGCGCACCAGCGCCCAGTGATCCTCCGCGTTGATCGGGAACGCGCGCCCGATCAAACCGCTCGCACGACCCGGATTGCTACCGACCACACCCGAGATGAAACCGACATAGACGCCGGAGTTTTCCGGATCGCGCAGCGCACCGTACCGGCTCATCGCCTGGATCGCCGCCGGCAATCGCTCCGGTTCCGGCTTGTGACGATAGCGGTTGATCCAGGTGAGCACCTCGTCGGACGACGTGAAGTCGGCCGCGCGCTGTGGCGAAGCCTGGACCGGAAGGTGCGGGATCAGGATGGCGAAAGACAAAAGAATAGCGGCGACGCGCATCTCCCCTCCGGAGCGCAGGCTTTTAGCCTTGAGGTGCGATAATGCATCACCCGCGTCGGCCGATTTCATGTCGCGGGATGGGCAGGATTTCGCTCGCTGCCGCAATAAAGCCGCACGACGGGAGCGAACGCGGCAAAGAAAAAGCCCGGCGTCACCGCCGGGCTTTCGCAATTTTTGCGCTTGTGCGGTGGCCTTACGCCTCCTGCACCGCCGACAGCATCCACTCGCCGCCACGCGAGCGCCGGAAGGTCCAGAGCTCGGTCCGTTCGAACGGCTCCTTGTCGCCTTCGACGACATTGCCGCTCTTGCGGTCGGTCGTGAAGTCGATCGACGAGTAGCGCATCGCCACGGTTGCGTATTCGGTGTTGCCTTCGCTCCAGGCTTCCGCGAGGTCGCCCTGCAGCAGCTTCACGTCGCTGACGGTGTTGACCACGCCGCGGCCGGCATTGTCGGTCAGTTCCTCCGAGAAGTAGCTAACCACTTCCGGCGTCGCCAGCTGACGCAGCTTGGCGATGTCTTCGGCGCTGTAGGCAGCCTGAACTTCGGACAGGCGCTGCTCGAACATGTTGAAGTCAGACTCGCCGATCTCGATGGCGTCGCCGCCACCCATCATCGGCGCGCCGCTGCCGCCGCCATAAGCCGGCTGCGACATCGACTGACGCTGATGAACGCCGTCATCCTGCGGACCGGCATCGCGCATCGACGGACCGGCCGCTGTGGCATAGGCCGGTGCCTTGCGGCGCTGCCACCAGGCCCAGGCCAGGCGCGCAACGATCACCACCAGAACGACCTGGATCAACAGACCCAGAAAACCGGCGAGACCCGACAGACCACCAAGCAGACCATTGCCCATCAAGAGGCCGATCAGGCCCGCGCCGAGCAGACCGCCCATCAGGCCGCCCATGAAGCCGGGCCGGTTGAACAGGCCGCCCTTGGCCGCCGTACCGGCCTGACCGGCCTTGGCCGCCGCGTTCGGCGCCTGCGGCTGCGTGATCGAGCGGTTGATCGGGGCTGCGGTATTGGGTGCCGTCTGGGTCGTCGGCGGCGCTGTATAAGTTTTGCTGCCCCGGCTGCCAAAGCCGCCACCGCGGCGCGCCGCATCAGCTTCGGCCACCGCCAGAATCAGCATGGCGGCGGCCGCAAGGCCGCATAAGATAAAGCGAATTTGCATTTTACCCCGCATTTCAGTCCTCCCAGGACACGTATTCGTGCCGAGATATAGGGGGTGCCGCGATCAAAGTTTAGATGCGTCAGTGCCGCATCCCACAAGACCGCCACTGGACCGTTAAGGAACACCTGACATAATAATGCGTACTCGATTGCGTCGGCCGGATTCGACCGGCAGGAACGAAGGGGTGGCCCATGCCGCTGCGACTGAACCGGCCTCACGTCCGCGCACTGACGGCGACAATGTTCGGCGCGTTTCTCTGGTTCGGCTCCGGCGTGAAAGGCAACGACACCGGCGGCATCATCCCCTGGCAGCCGGGCGCCGATGAATATGCGCTGCAACTCGCCGGCGCGCATTGCATGCGCTACAATAAATATGCGGTGATCACCAGCGTGCATCCCTGGCCGGGCGATTACATCGGCTTCGTCTGCCGCCGCGCCGGCCGCTGGGGACCTGCTTTCAACGGCTGGTAAGCACGCCTCTTTTTCTTATCGCACTATCGACTTCAACACCTGCGCGATGCGATCCGGCCAGGTGGACGGCGGGAACACACCCGACGAGCACGCGGATCGACAAATTGCTGCTTCGTTCACGGCAAATAGTCTCGGTTCACCTGCCGCCGGTGCAGCCGCTGCCGGTGACCTTGGTGTCACGCACGATCTGCGCAATCTCGGATGGCGCGAACATGCCGAAGTCCGACGCATTGAGGCGCCCTTCCGCAACGCGGTACCGTAGCGAGGACAACACACGATCCTTGATCGCGTTCGCATTCTGAAGCGCATAAGCGCGATCCTGTCTACGACGAGCGCCTGCATTCGTGTTGTCGAATTTTTCCACCGCTTTTTCCTTCTCTGCAGCCTGCAACTGGCGCAAAAATGTCGACGCCGCTTCAATAGCTAACGCCCGATTGTCTGGATTGCACAGCGCCCAGCCATTCTGCCGATAGACGCAATCTGCAACATTTCCCCACAACCAGGCGAACTCCACACCGCCTGCAGATTCCTTTTCGAGGCCTGCCATTGCCGCAACGCGCATCATCTGGCTCGCCATCTGCATCTTCTTGTAGATTTCCGTCGTCGGCATGATCTGCTCGGCCGCAATGCCCAGCTTGCTGAACGGAAAGCAGGTCCGAAGCAGCAGCGCGGCCTCGGCCGCACCGTCGCGTGCCCTGCTATCGTCGATGGACGCTTCGGACTTGAGCGCAGACGGCAAAGCAACCGTTTCGTCGTTCCAAAGGGACGTAAAGCGCGACGCATCCACCAGCGCACCGACACCCGCGGCGCCAATGCCAAAGGCCATCACCACCCCAAGAATCATCGGAAGAAGATTGGTCTTTTTCGGTTGCTGAAATGTCTGCCGCTCGCGCATTTCCTGAACGAGCTTCACCGCGCTTTCCCCATGTTTTGATTATGCAGGCATTATGAATTCACGCCATTGCGCTTGTCTTAACGCAATCAAATAGCCGACGGTAAATCCGAGCGCGGAGCCGCTAATGTTGCGTCAGAAATTCCCGCACTGCCTGTAGGGCACCGAACTTGTCCAAGTCCTCGTGATCACCGCCGGCAAAGCGGACGATCTGTTTCGGCTCCGGCGCCATAGCGTACAGCCGCTCGCCATATGAGATCGGAATCACGCGATCGCGGTCACCATGCAGGATCAGGATCGGCGCCCTCACCTTGCCGATACGTTCGTCGGACCGGAACTGGTCCTTCATCAGCCAGCTCACCGGCATGAAGGGATAATGCGCCTTCGCGATATCGAGCGTCGATGTATATGGCGCCTCCAGCACCAACGCGGCAACATCGTGTTCGGCGGCAATCGCCGTCGCGACGCCTGTGCCGAGCGACTCGCCCCATAATACGAACTTCGCTTCAGGATAGGTCTTGCGAGCAAAATCATAGGCCGCGCGCGCGTCCGCCAGCAATCCTTCTTCGCTCGGGCTACCTTGCGAGCCGCCATAACCGCGATAGGACAATGCGACGAGGCCGGTGCCGTCCGACACCAACGGCTTGAAGCGCGGCACGCGATGCTGCAGCGAGCCACCGTTGCCGTGGAAATACACCACGACCGCTTTGCTCCCACGCGGCGGCACATGCCAGGCAACCAACTCGGTTCCATCCGCAGCCCGCAGCATGACCTCCTGAGCCTGAGGAAATCCAGCATCGGCAGGCGGCGTATGCACTCGCTCCGGGAAATACATCAGCGTTCGCTGCATCACATACATGATCGCGACCAGGCCAATGTAGACCGTCAACATAACGACAATGGCTGTTTTAAGGGTGGTCATGCAGCGCTTGTATCACATCCCTGCAACGCGCCGGGGGCAGGCCTGATCTCCTTGCCGCGGAAGCAATTTCAACTATGGTGCCGCGCATGATGATCGCGCAGGAAGAGCTTGTCATTGCGATCCGCCTGCTCGCCTCGGTGCTTGTGGGCGGACTGATCGGCTTTGAGCGCACCTTTCATGGTCGTCCCGCAGGTTTTCGCACGCACACGCTGGTGTGCCTCGCCTCCGCTCTCCTGATGCTTGTGACCGTCTATCAAGACCTCTGGATGACGCAATTGCCGTTGGACGCCATCCGCACCGACCCCACCCGCATGGCACAAGGCATCATGACCGGCATCGGCTTTCTGGGCGCCGGCGTGATCTTCAAGGAAGGACTGACGGTGCGCGGTCTCACGACGGCAGCGTCGATCTGGGTGACAGCCACGCTCGGCATTCTGGTCGGCATCGGCTTCTATTTCGCCGCCGCCGTCGGCACCGTTATGGTGCTGGCCATCCTGTCGCTATTTCGTTGGGTTGAGAGCAAACTTCCATCCGAATACTACGCACATCTTGTGCTGGGCTTTCCACGCGCAAAGACCCTGGATGAACCCGCGTTGCGCAAGATGATCGCTGAAAACGGATTCAGCGTCGCCAATCTGTCCTCCCGCCTGACCGATCGTGGCGAATTGTTTGAATACCGGATGATGATCAAAAGCCGCGACCGCAACGCAACCGACGCCCTTTCCAGGCACTTGCGCGGTTTGCCTGACGTGGTGGAATTTCGCATCTCGCCAACGGGCGACTGAACACAATCATGACAGACAAGACACGTTGGGGCGCCGTCTTCGCCCTTCTCTTTGCGGGCGTTGCTGTGGCATTGCAGATCGGCAAGGCCGCCATCGCCGTACCAATCCTGCAACGAGACCTGTCGTTGTCTCTCTTCGTGGCGTCCTGGGTGCTGAGCGCCTATGGCACGCTGGGCGCAGTCGCCGGCCTGCCTTCCGGCATTATCGCGTCACTGTTCAGCGCCAAGCGGACATTGATCGCCGGTCTGATCGCCGCCGGCGTCGGCAGTCTCGCCGGCGCATTGGTGACCGACGGCAGTCTGCTCATCGCCACGCGGGTCGTCGAAGGCTGTGGCTTCCTCGCTGCCGTGCTCGCATTGCCACGCCTGCTCCGCGCCGTCACCGCCCCGAAAGACCGGGATACCGTAATGGCAATGTTCGGCGCCTATATGCCGGTCGGCTCGGTGATCATGATGGTGGCCGGCCCGCATCTCGCGGCTTATGGCTGGCAAACATTGTGGATCGTCAACGGCGCAATCGTCCTCGCCTATGCTGTCCTCATCGCATTGCTGCCGGTGCAGGAGGAGGCACACGCCGCCAATCCCGGCCGCGCCCTGATACCGAATATCAAGCACGCGTTCGGTACGCCGGGCCCAATCCTTCTGGCGCTTGCCTTCGGCATCTACACCTTTCAGTACGCGGCTATGGCCGGCCTGATGCCGACCTTGCTGGTCGATCGTCTCGGACTGTCGATCTCGGCCGCCGGCGCCATTAGCGCGCTGACGGTCGCAGCCAACGCCGTCGGCAACTTATTCGCCGGCGCTCTTCTCCGCTTCGGCGCCCCGCTCTGGGGCATCGCCGCCTTCGGCTTTACCTTCGTCGGTTTCGCCGGCTTCGGCGTGTTCTCCGAGAGCCTCCCGGTCGCCGCCATCGCCATTCTGGCCTCCGCCAGTCTGGCTATCACCGGCTTCATTCCAGCTTCGATCTTTGCCGCGGCACCGCGTTTTGCGGCCAGTTCGGCGGTGCTGGCGATCGTGTTGGGGCTTATCAATCAGGCGACCAACCTTGGAAATCTGATTGGCCCTGCGGTCATGGCCTTCACGGTGCAGAGCTTTGGCTGGGCGCGCGCTCCCTTCCTGTTCGTGGGCGTGACGATTGCAGGGGTCACCGTCGCGCTCCTGTTGCGGCACGCGATGAAACGGGCGAAAACATCGGCATGAAATCCATCTTCATCGACTGCAATCACCAGCTTGAACCGATCTGGCATCGCGTGCACGGCACGGGCGACCCGGCCGTCACCGTCAACACAGCTCCCTACAAGGTTGAAGACCTGCCGCGCCTGCTCGACGGATATGACGTCGCGCTCGACGATCATTCCTACATGCCGACGGAATTCATCGCGCAGTGCAAGGCGCTGAAGCACATCGTCTTCCTCGGCACCGGCGCGGCGAGCTACATGAACATCGCCGAGTTGAAGGAACTCGGCGTCACCGTCCACATCATCAAGGGTTATGGCGACACCGCCGTCGCCGAACACACCATCGCGCTGATGTTCGCCTGCGCGCGCGAGATTGCGAAAATGGATCGCACGCTGCGCGCCGGCCTCTGGAAGCCGCTGGAGGGCATGCAGCTTCTCGGCAAGACGATCGGCATCATCGGCCTTGGCGGCATCGGGGCTGAGACCGCGCGCATCGCCAAGGGCATCGGCATGAATGTCATCGCCTATAACCGTACGAAGCATGCCGATGCTCCGGTGCCGCTGGTCGGGATCGACGAGTTGCTGGAAAAGTCAGACGTGGTGTCGCTCAATCTCGTGCTGAACGACGAGACCCGCGGCTTTCTCAATGCCGAGCGCATCGCGCGCATGAAGCCCGGCGCGATCCTCGTCAACACGGCACGCGGCGCGCTGGTCGATGAAGAGGCGATGCTGGCCGCGCTGCGCTCCGGTCATATCGGCCATGCCGGTCTCGACGTCTATCATGCGGAACCGCTGAAACCGGATCATCCGCTGACAAAGATGGAGAATGTGACCATCTCCGCACACGCGGCGTTTCGTACTGTCGAAGCCTCGGAAACGCTACTGCGGCGGGCAATCGATATCGTGAAGGGCTTGAAGCTCTAGCGTCTTGCCGCTCATTCCCGCGAAAGCGGGAATCCAGTCTTCCACTGTTGCTGGGTCACCGCCTTCGCGGGGACGAACGGATATAATGCCGCCGGTAACAGCAAGGAAACTTTCCCGCCCTTTCGCGTTATCCCGCGTTCGAGGGCCCCAGATGGCAGATAACAAGACACTTCCGGCCGAGGCGGCGCATGGCGCGGCCCGGCTGCCATCCGTGGAAGTCGACAGTTACAATCTTGAAATCAAGGACGATGAAGGTTTCATCGGCGATCGCGCCAGCAAGGGCGCATTCACCGACATGATCGAAAACTGGCGCAAGGCGCTGCGCAAGGCGGGCGACGATCCGTTCGGCGACATAGCGACCGCGGATCTGAGCAAGAAGCAACTCGACGAATTGCTGAGCAAGGGTGATGCTGAAGCCGCTGGCGTGCTGCAAGGCGCGATCGAGGATTTCTCGCAGGAGCTGACGCTGGTCATCCGCCGCTTCATGAAGCTGAAGGCCTGGGCCGAAACCGAACGCATCGTGGTCGGCGGCGGCTTCCGCAACAGCCGCATCGGCGAACTGGTGATCGGCCGCACGTCCGTCATTCTGAAAGCCGACAAGATCAAGATCGATGTCGTCCCGATCCGCAATGATCCGGATGAAGCGGGGCTGCTCGGCGCCGCCCATCTCGCGCCAGCCTGGATGTTCAAGGCGCATGACGCGATCCTCGCTGTCGATATCGGCGGCTCGAACATCCGTGCCGGCATCGTCAATCTGAACATCAAGAAGAAGAGCGATCTTTCGAAAGCCGTGGTCTGGAAATACGAACTCTGGCGCCATGCCGACGAGAACGACGTCAAGCGCGAGGACGCGGTGGAGAACCTCGTTGGCATGCTCAAGCGCCTGATTACCAAAGCACAGAAGGAGAAGATCGAACTGGCGCCGTTCATCGGCATCGGCTGTCCGGGCATGATCGAGGCGGACGGTTCGATCGATCGCGGGGGTCAGAACCTGCCCGGCGGCAACTGGGAGTCCAGCCGCTTCCACCTGCCGAGCAGGTTGCATGAGGCAATTCCGAAGATCGGCGACGATGATACCGCCATCGTTCTGCACAACGACGCGGTGGTTCAGGGCCTGAGCGAAGTGCCGTTCATGCAGGACATCGACCATTGGGCCGTCCTGACGATTGGCACCGGCCTCGGCAATGCGCGGTTCACCAACCGGCATTCGGAGTAGTCGCAACTGCGCTTTCTCTTCGTCATTGCCGGGCTTGACCCGGCGATCCATCAAAAGAAAAACGTTCTTGCGAAGAGGATGATGCGCGGGGCAGAAGGCGTCAACGGCGCCGTCTTCGACGGCTATGTCCGCGCATGACGATGGAGGGATCCAGCTTCAAAACACATTGACGCGCGCGCTTTCCCAGCCAGAATAAGAAAAAATATAATCTTCGGGAGGATGCGTGAAACCGGCGCCATTTGCGTATGCGAAGGCGCGTTCCGTCGCGGACGCGGTCAAGTTGCTGGGCGAGCACAGTGAGGCAAAACTGCTCGCCGGTGGGCAAAGCCTGATGGCGACGCTCAATATGCGGCTATCAGCGCCGAGCCTGCTGATCGATCTCAATGGCATATCCGGTCTCGACACCATTGCCGTGAACGACGGCGTGGTGGAAATCGGCGCGCTGGCGCGGCACGCGGCGGTGATGGCGTCCGATACCATCGCCCAACATGCACCGCTGATCGCGATGGCGATGCCGCATATCGCCCATCCCGCCATCCGCAATCGCGGCACCTTCGGCGGCTCTGTCGCCTTTGCCGATCCGGCCGCCGAATTGCCTGCGTGTTTTCTGGCGCTCGGCGGTGAAGTCGAGATCACCGGTCCCGGCGGCAAGCGCCATGTGAAGGCCGATGACTTCTTCAAGGATTTGTACGAGACGTCGATCGGCCATGACGACGTGCTGACGGCGATCCGCCTGCCAGCCGCAACAGCGGACATGCGTTACGGCTTTGCCGAACTCTCACGACGGCACGGCGATTACGCGATTGTCGGTCTCGCCGCCTCGGGGCGCGCGGATGGCACATCGCTGAAGGACGTGCGGCTGTCCTATTTCGGCGTGGGGCTCACGCCCACTCGCGCGAAAGCCGCCGAAGCCGCATTGGCCTCCGGCCGTCTCGACGGGGCCGTCAAGGCGCTCGACTCCGATCTCGATCCACCCGATGACATCCAGGAAACCGGCGCGGTGAAAAAACATCTCGCCGGCGTGCTGCTGCGCCGTGTCGCTGCGCAGATGACGGGAGTGCGCGCATGAAATCTCCACGGTCATGCGTGGGCTTGACCCGCGCATCCATCCTTCTTCGAGAAAGTTTTTATTGCTTGATGGATGGCCGGGTCGAGCCCGGCCATGACGGAGAGTATGAATGACGCATCATTACGATATCACCCTCACCGTCAATGGCGAGCGCATCGACGGCCATGTCGAGGGCCGCAAATCGCTGGTCGATTTCCTGCGCGACGACCTGACGCTGACCGGCAGTCATATCGGCTGCGAGCATGGCGTCTGCGGCGCCTGCACCGTGCGCGTGAACGGCGAAATCGTGCGCGGCTGCCTGATGCTGGCCGTGCAATGCGACGGCGCGGTTGTGGAGACGATCGAAGGCGTCTCGGATACCGGCGAGATCGCCGATCTGCAGGACGCGTTCGAGAAGCGCAACGCGCTGCAATGCGGCTTCTGCACGCCCGGCATGCTGCTGACGGCGCAGGAATTGCTCTCACAAACGAAAAATGGCGGCAAGGTGCCGAGCCGCGACGATATCCGCGAACATATCTCGGGCAATTACTGTCGCTGCACCGGCTATCATGCCATCGTCGATGCGGTGGAAGCGGTGGCGGTGGCAAGGAATGAAGGACGCTCGCGATGAAGACACTGTCCTCGCCGCTTGCTCCGCGCGCTTCCCTCCCCCGCTTGCGGGGGAGGGTTAGGGAGGGGGCATGCAATCGTCAAAGAAGCTCCAAGGCGCCCCCTCTCCACCTCTCCCCCGCAAGCGGGGGAGAGAGCAGACCACGCCGAACGGCGAGTTCGAGCACAACACACTACGTTGTCGGGCGAGTTACATCATGAAAATCGTCTCCGACCTTCCCTCGCCGCTCACCGCGCTGGACCGGCCCAATTCCTATATCGGCCGCGCCGTTCCGCGCCCGAACCTGCAACGCCTGACTCAAGGGCGCGCGCAATATGTCAGCGATCTCGTGCTGCCGCGCATGGCGCATGTCGCCTATGTGCGCTCGCCATTCGCCCATGCGCGCATCAAGAACATCGACAAGAGCGCGGCGGAGAAAGCGCCGGGCGTAATCGCCATCGTCACCGGCGCTGAACTCGCCAAGGTCATCACGCCATGGGTCGGCGTACTGACGCATCTCAAGGGCATCAAGTCAGCGCCGCAATTCGCGATCGCAGTCGATCGCGCCTGCTGGCAGGGCGAGGCGGTCTGCGCCGTGGTGGCGCGGTCACGCGCGGAGGCGGAAGACGCCTGCGAACTGATTCAGGTCGATTACGAGGAGCTGACGCCGGTCACCGATCCCGAAACCGCGCTCGATCCGGCAACGCCGGTGATCCATCCCGATCTTGGCGACAACCTCACCTTCGAACGCAGCCTCGATGTCGGCGAAGTCGACAAGGCCTTTGCGCAATCCGATGCCGTGGTGGAGACAACCTTCCTCTTCGGCCGCCATACCGGGGTCACCAACGAGGCGCGCTCGATCGTCGCCGACTGGAACACCGGCGATCAGCGCCTGACCGTGTACCAGGGCACGCAGGCGCCGCACATGATGCAGAACCTGTTCGCCAAGCACCTCGGCCTGGAAGAGCATCAGGTCCGCGTCATCACCAAGGATGTCGGCGGCTCGTTCGGCATCAAGGTGCACACCTATGCCGACGAGATGGCCGTCGTGGCGTTATCGAAGCTGCTGAAGCGGCCGATCAAGTTCGTGGCGGATCGCCTGGAAAGCTTCGTCACCGATATCCATGCGCGCGATCATCGCGTGAAAGGCAGGATCGGCATCAACAACGACGGCACCATCACCGCCTTCGAGATCGACGATCTCACCGGCATCGGCCCCTATTCGGTCTATCCGCGCACCAGCGGCATCGAAGCCAATCAGGTGGTCAACCTGATCGGCGGTCCCTATGCCTGCCCGAATTATCGCGCGCGGGCGCGTGTGGTGTTCCAGAATAAAAATGTGATGTGCCAGTACCGCGCTGTCGGCCATCCGATCGCAACGGCAGTCACCGAGGGTCTCGTCGATCTCGCCGCAGCCAAGATCGGCATGGACCCGATCGATGTGCGCAGGAAGAACCTCTATGCCGACGATGCCTATCCGGTCACGGCGGCCTCCGGCATCAAGTTCGAGAAGCTGTCGCATCACGCCTCGACTGACAAGATTCTCAAGATGATGGACTACAAGGCGCTGCGGGCCGATCAGGCCGCTGCGCGCGCCAAGGGTATCCATCGCGGCATCGGCTTTGCGTCCTTCATCGAAGTCACCAATCCGAGCGCGGCGTTTTACGGCGTCGGCGGCGCGAAGATCTCGGCGCAGGACGGCGCGACGGTGAAGCTCGACGCCACCGGCGCGATCTTCTGCCATACCGGCGTGTCGGAACAGGGCCAGGGCGCGGAAGCGGTCATCGCGCAATGCGTCGCGTCATCCTTCGGCGTGTCGCTCGACAAGGTGCGCGTCATCATGGGCGACACCGACAACACGCCGTATGGCGGCGGCACATGGGCGTCGCGTGCGGCCGGCATCGGCGGCGAAGCGGCGTGGCAGGCCGGCAAGGCCCTGCGCGAGAATGTTCTCGCCGCAGCCGCCTCGATCCTGCAGGCCAAGCCCGGCGATCTCGACATCAATAATGGTGTTGTCGTCGACAAGGGCACGATCAAGGAGCGCATCACCCTCAGCGAGGTCGCCCGCATCTGCTATTTCCGTCCCGACACGTTGCCGCCCGGCTTCCAGGCCGAGCTCGTGGCAACACGCCACTATGTGCCGCGCGCATGGCCGTTCTCATTCACCAACGGCATTCAGGCGTCCTATCTCGAAGTCGATACCGATACCGGCTTCATCAAGCTACTGAAACATTGGTGCGTGGAGGATTGCGGCACGGTCATCAATCCGCAGCTCGTGGACGAACAGATCCGCGGCGGCATCGTGCAGGGTCTCGGTGGTGCGCTGTTCGAGCATTGCCTCTATGACGAGCGCGGCCAGATGCTGAACGGCAACATGGCCGACTATCTCGTGCCGATGGCAATGGAAATGCCGGACATGGAGATCGGTCACGTCGTCTCGCCGACGGCCGATTCAGAACTTGGCGCCAAGGGTGCCGGCGAAGCCGGCACCGCAGGCGCCCCCGCGTGCGTGATGAATGCGATCAACAATGCCTTGCGCCCGCTCGGCGCTGCGCCGCTGACGGAAATGCCGTTCACGCCGGGGCGTGTGTTGAGGGCGCTTGGCCGCGTGTGAAACCGGGCCTCTCGCTTAGGCCGCCCTGGCGTGCTGGTACGGGCCGCTGTCAGGAGCGGGACGCGGTGGCGATGTAAATTCCGGTGCGTGCGACGCGGTCGCTGCCGCCGATAAGGTACATTCGGCCACAGTCATGAGATGTTTCTGACATGCCACGCCATCCGCCGTGACGCGTTGCATCGAACTTGTCATCCAGTTCTGCAGCTCCCGCATAGCATCGGCCGGCGAATTCGCAGTCCCCGCGCGCTGAGCCGTATCAATTGCCGATTTCGCGGCCTCATGTCGGCGCGTGAACCAGCCGGATGCGAATTCCTGCATGCTGTCCAGAATCTTGTCCTGGCCCCGCCAGAAGGTCGCGCAATTTTCGCTGAAAGCGGCCCGGTACGACTCGCAAGCGCCAAACGCCTGCTGCAATGGATCAGTCCCGCTGATGCCTTGTTGGTTCGCCATTCTGCTTTCTCCCTGGTTGTAAACTCTACCAATCTCCCTCTTTCACTCCCGTTCCAGAATCAAAATTGTCCAGCCTGCGGCTCAGTGGTTGCGGGCGCCGCCACTCGGTTGCGAGCCGTTGAGCCGGAATCGAGGGACATGGCGGCGCATTCGTGCGCCGTGACGGGTAGCGGACTCGATCAATGAGGCAATCTTACGGACGAGGATGATCGCGATCATCACATTGGCGCGAAGCCGTTCGGCGCGAGACGCAGCGACATCTGCTCATCCCCGAAAACAGCACCGATCAAAACCTGATCATATCACTCTTCGTCAGCGTGGACTTCGCCGACACGCCGGGCGCGTTGACCATGTGCCACGCCGTATACTGTTCGGCGTAAGGATCGCCGCTGATGCCATCGACCGGGATGATGACATTCATTCCCGTCAACGCAGCGTGGGAGGCCGTATTAAGGACCGCCCCATTGGCCGCCGTGCCGACCACGATCACGGTCTGGATGCCCCTGTCCTTCAGGATCTTGTCGAGATCGGTGCGCAGGAATTTGTTGGGGCCGGATGTCACTGACGGCTCGCCGTCGATCGGCGCAACATCCTTCATCACGTCGGCGGCTGTGGTATTGGCAATGAGGCTATAGATCACCGGCGCCTTCGCCGCGCGAGCCGCATCAAGCAGCTTCTTCATCGCCGGCAGGGATTCGACGCAGCGCGGCCGCTTGCCGCAATTCTGGTTCATGAAATCGAGCATCAGCAGGGCCGTAGTCTTCGGATCGACCGTGACCGGTTTCAGCGCCGGCGCAGCGGGCGCTTTCACGCTGTCCCACTCTTCGGTAATCGGCGCCCCATGCGTGGGAAGAGACATCGTGGCGATGCAAAACGCCGCGAGCATCGCAATCATCTTGATCTTCAAGAGCATCGAATACCTCCCGAATCGACCGATGCCACGTTCAACCCTCAATATCCGGCAGTATTCCACATCGTCGAAAAAGACATGACTGTCCGCATCAATCTATCCATAGACGGATCGGTCTTCCTTGTTCCACAATCCGCTTCGCCGCCGCATGCCCCATGCGGGAAGAGCAGCAATGAGAATGCCGTGGAGGATGACGTGTCGATGAATATCAAGGTGGGCCTGGCTGCGATCGAGCAGGCTTCAAAGAAGCTGTCCAACTGGGGCCGCTGGGGCAAGGACGACCAGATCGGCACGCTCAATCACGTGACGCCCGATGACATCGTCAACGCAGCCAAGCTGGTCAAGACCGGCAAAGTCTTCGCGCTCGGCATTCCGCTCGACCGGACTGGCCCGCAGACGGGGTTGTTCGGCGGCCGGTTCAACCCGATCCATCAGATGCTCGCCACCGGCACCGACGCGGTCACAGGCCAGCAGGACTGGAACAAGATCCGCTATGCCGACGACACCATCATGCTGTGCGTGCAAGGCGCGACCCACTGGGATGCGCTCGGCCATCTGTTCTATGAGGACAAGGCCTACAACAATTTCGACGCCAAGCTGATCGACTCGCGCGGGCTCTCGGTGCTCGGCATCGAGCATTCCAAAAGCAAGATGATCGGCCGCGGCGTGCTGCTCGACATCGCGCGGTTTCGCGGCGTGCCGTGGCTGAAGGACGGCGAAGGCATCTCCAACGAAGAGCTCGACAAATGCGCCAAGGCGCAGGGCGTCGAGATCCGCAAGGGTGACTTCGTGCATGTGCGCACCGGCCAGATGGAGCGGTGCCTCTCCGAAGGCGAATGGGGCGGCTATGCCGGCGGCGACGCGCCCGGCGTGATGTTCGAGAATTGCTACTGGTGCCAGGACAAGGAGATCGCTGCGCTCTGCATGGATACCTGGGGTTGCGAGGTGCGGCCGAACGAAACGACCGAAGCCAACCAGCCATGGCACTGGGTGGTGATCCCGGCTATGGGCTTGTGCATGGGCGAGATTTTCTATCTCAAGGAACTCGCCGAAGACTGCGAGAAGGATCGCGTGTACGAATTCTTCTTCTCCGGTCCGCCCCTGATCATCACCGGCGGGACGGGATCGCCGATCAACCCGCAGGCGATAAAATAATTTCCTCCCTTCCCTCTCCCCTTGCGGGGAGAGGGTGCCGAGCGAATGGAATGAGCGAGGCGGTTGAGGGGCCGCTCTCCTTGTTCACCACGATTGCCCCTCACCCGGCTCGCATCTCGCGTTGCTCGATGCGACCCACCCTCTTCCCGCTTTGCCGGCCGAGGGAAGAAAGGAGTTTTGCTCATGCCCCGCTTCCTCAAACGCGGAATGGATGCCAGCGCGGTCGAAGCGGCCGATGCGAAAGTACGCGCCACTGTCGAAAGCATCCTGCAGGATGTGACGGCGCGCGGCGATGCCGCCATTCGCGACCTGTCGAAAAAGTTCGACAACTGGGAGCCAGCGAATTTCCGGCTCAACGAGCAGGACATCGAGCGCGCGATTTCGCAGGTGTCGAAGCGCGATCTCGAAGACATCAAGTTCGCGCAGGCGCAGGTGCGCAACTTCGCGCAGAAACAGCGCGACACGATGCAGGACCTTGAGGTCGAAACGATGCCCGGCGTCATTCTCGGCCATCGCCATATCCCGGTGAATGCGGTCGGTTGCTACGTGCCGGGCGGCCGCTATCCCATGGTGGCGTCGGCGCATATGTCGATCGTGACGGCGCGCGTGGCCGGTGTGAAGCGCATCATCGCCTGCGCGCCGCCGCATCATGGCGGACCGCATCCGGCCATCGTTGCGGCGATGCATTTCGGCGGCGCCGACGAGATCTATGTGCTGGGCGGCGTGCAGGCCGTCGCGGCGATGGCGCTCGGCACCGACACGATCAAGCCAGTCGACATGATCGTCGGTCCCGGCAACGCCTATGTCGCCGAAGCCAAGCGCCAATTGTTCGGCCGCATCGGTATCGACCTTCTCGCCGGGCCGACTGAAACGCTGATCATCGCCGACGACAGCGTCGATGCCGAAATCTGCGCCACCGACCTGCTCGGTCAGGCCGAACACGGCCCGACATCGCCAGCGGTGCTGATCACCAATTCCGAGAAACTTGCGAAGGACACGATCGCCGAAGTCGAACGCCTGCTGACAATCCTTCCGACCGCTGACGCGGCCGGACAGGCCTGGAACGATTACGGCGAGGTGATCGTCTGCGATTCCATCGACGAGATGGTGTCGGAAGCCGATCGCGTTGCGTCCGAGCATGTGCAGGTGATGACGCGCGACCCCGATCATTTCCTCAGGCACATGACCAATTACGGCGCGCTGTTTCTCGGCCCACGCACCAATGTGGCCTATGGCGACAAGGTGATCGGCACCAACCACACGCTTCCGACGAAAAAGAATGCGCGCTTCACCGGCGGCTTGTGGGTCGGCAAGTTCATCAAGACCTGCACCTATCAGAAGGTGATGACCGATGAAGCCAGCGCCGTGATCGGCGAATATTGCTCGCGGCTCTGCGTGCTGGAAGGATTCCTGGGACATGCCGAACAGGCGAATATCCGCGTGCGCCGCTACGGCGGCCGCAACATCGCCTATGCAACGGCGGCGGAGTGAATGAGCGCACCCCTCCCTATCACCCCCTCCTTCCGTCTCGATGGCAAACGTGCGCTGGTGACCGGTGCAGGCCGCGGCATCGGCGCCGCCTGTGCGGTCGCGCTTGCCGATGCCGGCGCAGACGTCACACTGGCGTCGCGCACCGGTACGGAAATCGAAGCGCTGGCCGATGAGATCCGCGCCAAGGGCGGCAAGGCCCACGCCGCAATGCTCGATGTGACGGATGTCGAGGCCGTGCGCGGCTTCATCGCCCACGAAGCCCCGTTCGACATCCTGATCAACAATGCCGGCACCAATCGCCCCGCCCTTTTCATCGATGTGAAAGTCGAGGACTTCGACATCGTGATGAACCTGAACGTGCGCTCGGCCTTTTTCGTCGCGCAGTCGGTAGCGAAGAAGCTGGTCGAAGCGAAGAAAACCGGCTCGATCATCCACATGTCGTCGCAGATGGGCCATGTGGGTGGCCCACGCCGCACGGTCTATTGCTCCAGCAAGGCCGCGATCGAAGGGCTGACCAAGGCGATGGCGGTGGAGCTTGGCCCGCATGGCATCCGCGTCAATGCGTTGGCGCCAACCTTCATCGAAACGCCAATGACACGGCCATTCCTGGAGGATGCAGCCTTCAAGCAATCGGTGGTGGACAAGATCAAGCTCGGCCGTATCGGCCAGGTCGAGGACCTGATGGGCGCGGTCGTGTTTCTCGCGTCCGACGCATCGTCGCTGATGACCGGCTCGTCGCTCGTGGTCGATGGCGGCTGGACGGCGGA
>JAFAFP010000251.1 GCA_023423415.1 Pseudomonadota bacterium
GGACAAACAGCATTCCATTGAGAAAGCGGCGGTTGTCATGTGACGGACGCGCCTTGCGACCTCGCTCGCTTGGCAGAAGCTCGCCGATGATGGCCCATTCCTCGTCCGACAAATCGCCCCGCGCCAAAGCCGCCTCCTAAAAGGAAGCCTTGAATCACGCCTCAGGCGATATGGGAATCCTCTTTGTCAACAGGACCTAGAGGCCCTCGCGGTTCCCTACAACTGAAACCTTAGATCACCCGGCCGCACCGGGGGAAAGGACCTGCCATGGACCGCAAAGCGTTCTACGAAGCCGCGCGACCGACGCTTGGCGCCTATACCCAAGCGAACGTCGTCGGCTTCGAACTCGTGCTCGACGAGGCACAGCGGCGCGTCACGCGCCTGCATGACCTCGCCTACATTCTCGCCACAGCCTGGTGGGAGAGCGGGCGGACGATGCAGCCCGTTCGCGAGGCCTTCTGGCTGCCGGAGAGCTGGCGGCGCAAGAACTTGCGCTACTTCCCGTTCGATGGCCGCGGGCTTGTGCAGCTCACCTGGGAAGAAAACTATCGCAAGGCGAGCACGCTCTATGGCGTCGATTTCGTCAAGCATCCGGATCTGGTGCTTGAGCCACACCACTCAGTGAACATCCTGTTCGATGGCATGACGCAGGGCTGGTTTACCGGGCATGCGCTCTCGGACCACATCGACGACTTCGACGATGCCGACGATGAGCAGATGCGGGAATACAAGGCCGCGCGACGGGTGGTGAATGGCACGGACCGCGCCGTCGAGATCGGCAAGCTCGCCGCCGTGTTCGAAACCGCGCTGAAGGCGGCGAACTACGGCCCACTCACGATCCCGGCCGAGCCGATCATCGGTCCGCAGCCTTTGCCGGCGCCGATCGGTCACAATGGAGGACCGCCACTCGGCCCCGGTTACGAGCATACGCCGAAACCGTCGCCAGTCGAGCAATCGGCCAAGGCCGTCGGCGCCGGCAAGTGGGCGGCCATTGCGGGGGCGCTCTGGACCGCCGTCGTCGCGGCTGACGTGCTGCCGGCGGCTTTCACCACGCCGGAGTTCATCGCCGCCGTCACCGCGTTTATCGGTGCCGCTGCAGGCGCGATCGGCGCGTACCGTGCGCCGAAGAATGCGGAGCCAAGCGGATGATCGTCCTTCGCGTCTATCGCGGCGTCGCGGACCATTTCCCGATCCGCATGTCGGAATGGGTGATGCTCTGGCCGGCGCTGGGGCTCTGGGTCGGGCTGCAGATATCACCGGCGATGTTCCAGACATCGCCGTCATTCGCCTACCTTGCGCACTGGGCCGATGAGCGCACATGGGCGGCGATCATCGGCCTTTGCGGACTGATGCGGCTTCTGGCGCTGACCATCAACGGCACGTTCAAGGGTTTTGCGTTCTCGCCACACATCCGCGCCGCCGCATCGATCGTCGGCGTCGGGATCTGGTCACAGGTCTCGCTCGGCTTCCTGATGGCTTGGATCAACGCCGGCGGCGCTCCCTCCGGCGCGGTCGCCTGGTCGACGATGGTTCTCCTTGAGATAATGAACACCTACCGCTCGTGGTCGGATGTCGGAAAGAATGCTGCGGAGCGGGGATGATGGAATGGGTGACAAAGATCGACCTCGTTCAGGCCGCCAATGCTCTCGTCATCCTGATCGTGGGATTGGCGGCAGGCCTCGGTTGGCGATCGGGGAAGAAATCACCCAGCCAGAAGTCTGACGAGGCTACTGTCGCGGTCGCCGGCGCACTAGTAGATGGCTCGTCTGTACGACAGTTGGCTGAAGTCATAGAGACCTTTCGACACGATCAGGAACGAGCACGCCGGATTGGATATCAACTGATCGAAGCTTTGGAGGCTATGACACGGGAGATGGGGGAGATACGCCGCGAGTTGCAGATGCGGCGGAGGTAGTGATGTTCAGTTAAAGTCCAAAACTTTCAATGTCCTCTTGATCGAAAGGAGCGGACTGATTGTCGTCTATCCGCTCCGAATCAAGTGCGTTGTCGCCATTCAAATCCAGAAACTCAGTGGCAAGATCAAAAATGTCACGACCCTCGACAAGGGTCGAAGTATCATCGGCACAAAACTGCCTGAACCAAAATCCTTCTGATCTACCAATCTCCGGTCCAATTAATCGAATGCTTCCGCTTCCAATCTCGTACCGTTCTGCTACGGTGTTGAAGTAAATATCTTTGCAATCCAGTCCCATAAATTGAGCCGCGCTGTTAAGCCGGATCATGTAGTCCTCAGTATAGGCAGGACGATCGTTCATGCTAATGGATACGCTGAAGCCGCAAGTAGCCAGTACCAGACCCCAAGCGTCAGTTTTCAATACTGGATCCATTAGAATATTCCCAACGCAAACACTTAGATGAATACAACCTCGTCCAGTCGGCTATCGCCAACGTAAGAGGTCTTGGCTTCAAACTCTCCATCTGCGATGTCCCAAGTGTGCTGGTTGGGTCCAGAATATCGCACATGCAAGTAGTTAAACGGATCAGATGAAAAGATCGGAACCTGTCGATTGACACAATCTTTTAAGAACAACGAATCAGTTCCCCGCCGAACTTTTTGAAACAAAATGTCTTCCGTGGCCTTCCGATCAAAAACCAGCGTCCCCCCGGCGACATGATTGGTAAGCCTATAATATTTATCAGGAAAACGACAGACCGTTTTATTGGAAGATTCAATGTAAGCAAAAAAAGTATGTTTACCAACAACGCCAATGTTGGGCGCGTACTCAAAGCATCGAACAGAATCCTCAAGATAGAGAGGACCATAGAAGTCATCGTCATCAATTTTCGCAAACGTATCTCCAGAGCTTACTGCGATCGCCGCATTAAGGTTGTCGGCCAGTACGTTTTCTGGCGCTCCCTTTAACACTATTAGGTCGCGCTTTTTGCCGAATGCCTTCCGAATTTCACCCTCGTCGTAGGCATCGCTGTGAGCGACGAAAATGATTTCAATATCTTCGTATGACTGTCTGCTGATCTGCTGGGCAATGTGATTGAGGAAGTCGGGTCGCTTTGAGCTGCATATGACGGAGACTTTCCGTCGCCCTTTTGACAACGCGGGCAAACCGACTGCGTTTGCTATGAGGTTAATTCGGTCTCTATATGTGTGCTGTGAATGCACCAACCTCACACCCTTGGCGGCGAGCGTAGGTCTGTAGATCAAATCGCTACTAAGCCGATCCATAACAGCCGCCGTTTCACATTCCGATGACGGCGTTGGCACCACCTCGCCAAACACGCGTTCCACTGCTCTGGAGTAGGAACTGATCACCGGCGTGCCGCAGGCAAGCAATTCGTAAACGCGCCGCGCTAGCATCGTATCTGAGTTTTCAACGGAATTGACGTTGATGAAGGCGGTATAGGCGCGATAAGCGGTGTCGACGAGTTCGTTGTAGGGCAGGGCGCCTTTCAAGGCTGATGAGAATTTATCCGGGAACGTAAAATCTGCGTCGAGCTTTGCTCCACTTTGACGATCATAAATATCCAGTTTGTCTCGCTTCATTGCTGGGGCCAAAAGCATCTCCAGCTTGCGGCCTCGCTCCGGGTATTTCACTCCCCGCCAACTCCCAGCGAATGCAAACCGGTCAGATCGTGGTCCGCGCCGAATAGGATTGTGAATTGCTGGCTGAGCCGCAAATGGAAGGACAAAGATTTTAGCATTATTAGTCGCCTCTTTGTAGCGATCAATACAGCCTTCATCTGTTGTAAATATATAATCAAACAATTTTGCCGCAGGAAGGAACTTCTCGAAATGTACCGGGTCTTCCTTATTCCAGAAAATGGTTGGTATACCTCGCACTTGGCATTCCGCTACCAACTCAGTCAACGGATTATTCTGCTTCGCTGCGTTGCTGATGAGGTAGCGCCAGTTTCCATTGTTCCCAGCCCAGGCAGACTCGATCATCAAGGCGTCCACGTGCGAGCCCGAAATCTCTTCACGCCAACGCTCTTTAGTGAGAGGTAGAAGCCGGACTTCGTGCGAAAGGCAATTGTGCGTAAACTCATCCAGAATTGTCGCGAAGGTCAATTCGGTTGAACCTTCAATGCGCTGGGGGGAAACAATGTTTTCCCCCAGCAATTTACGCAACCGTTCAGTTAAAGACTCGAGGCGCTTATTAACGTTTGCAATACGAATGGTAAGGGAATGCGTGGTCATAAAATTAACTCGCCTGCTATTATCGATTTCTCGGGCGCCGCTGTCGCCTATACCAATTCATGTATGCTCGGAGAGCAGAAGTCATTTTCCAGCTGGTGCTGGCTACTATAGCTTCGTACCGGTCCTCGGCTAGCCGCAACCGGTATTCCAACTTTGCAACGTGCTGAGCTCTTTCGACTTCGGTGGAACCTGAAAGAAGTTGGCCTGCTTCTAACGCCGACACCACCAAATCTAGGTCCGTGACGGAGTTTTCAATATCGGACAACTTCCTTTGAGCTTCCAGGCTGTCGTCCGGTGAAGAGCTTCCGGCTTTTGCATCTGCGATCTCCTGACGAAGCTCCAGAAGTTCAGCATTTGCCTGCTTCAGACTCTCTGTGAGCTTCTCGATCTTAAGCTTCGAGGCTTCCAAGGCGGCCTCGGCATCGGTAAACCGCCGACCCAGTTCCAATAACTCTTGGGCCTTTCCTGCGAGCTGCTGATCGTACATATCAGACTCGACTGTCCTTGCCTTGCCCAAGGCAACAATTTCTTTTTGCAGCGAGAATAGCTGTTGCGTGATCCGATAGGGATTCAGCGAGGCAAATGATTTGCTGATGAATGAAATGTTGGCACGTCGTAAAACGGCCCTATCCTGAATCCATTCATTCTTTTGCTCGTAAATATGGTGTATTGCATAGCCAAATTTAGACAGCGCATCTTCGACGTCGCGATAGTAGGTCAGCTGCCGATTGGCTTTATCAAGCCCGACCTCAATGTAGATGAAATCCGCTCCGTCACGTTCTAAAAGGCGTGAGCAGCCGGATAGAACATCGAGTTCGTGTCCTTCTACATCGATCTTCAATACGTTGATGTGTTCTACGTGATGATCGTCAAAATACTCATCAAGTGTTACGGTGTCTGCCGAGAACGTCGCGCCTGTTTCGCTACGTAGCAAAGCTTCATCATGTCTCGGATCGAGTATGCGTGACATGCTCTTATTATCGAGCATGCTCACGCTGCTCTTCCCGGAGCTCACAGCCTCCGTACGCAGATGCACTTCGGGCACCGTGGTCAATTCTGACACGTAGCTTGAGAGTTTCGCGAACGATTTTGGATTGGGCTCAAAGAGATGAGCCGAACGAATCTTTATCTGTGACCGCATAAACGCTTCGAATACTGCTCCACGAAATGCGCCGACATCTACATAAGTAATCTGCTTCGAAAAGAAAAACGGCTCCAAATCTTTGACAAATGGCATTGCCAAGTCTGCCTCGGCCTGTCGTCCTCTGCTTGTAGAATTCGGCCCTGACACCAGTTGTGATTCCTCGGTAGCCGCATCAGTGCTTTGCATATTCAGCTAGCCTACATTTTCGATTGGAAACAGATTTTCAGGCGAGATTTTGCTGGTCGATCTGGATCCTCTTCCGACGCCCAAGTAGGTTAATCCATGTTCAGAAACTATTCGGGGATCATAGAGATTGCGCCCGTCGACGATAATTGGGTGCTTGAGTGTGTCCTTTAACCACCCAAAATCGGCTACCCTGAAGTCATGCCATTCGGTGCATATCGCAAGCGCATCAGCGCCACGGACACACTCCTCGGGCGATGTAGCCAGTTCTAGGTCGGTCCGCGTTCCGTAGATGCCTAGGATCGCGTTCGTCGCTTGGGGGTCATAAGCGGTTACCTTCGCTCCCGCCTGCCACAACGACTCCATCAGCTTGCGACTGGGTGCGTCGCGAACATCATCTGTATTTGGCTTGAAAGCCAGACCCCAAATGGCTATGCGTTTGCCGGCCAAATTTCCATCGAATGCCTCAGACAATTTCTGAAACATCAGGCCCTTTTGTTCTTCATTCGTCGCTTCGATTGCATTCAGCATCCGCGGAACTATTCCGGCCTGAACCGCGGTGTGTGTTAGCGCACGCACGTCTTTTGGAAAGCACGACCCTCCATAGCCGCATCCTGGATATATGAACTGATATCCGATGCGCGGATCAGAGCCGATACCTTGCCGCACGCGTTCAATATCTGCACCCACGCGCTCAGCTATATTTGCCATTTCATTGATGAAGCTGATCTTCGCTGCGAGCATAGCGTTCGCTGCATATTTCGTAAGTTCAGCGGACCGAACGTCCATAAATATCAATTTGTCATGATTGCGATTGTAGGGGGCATAGCACTCTGCCATTAATTCCCGGACTCGACTGGAGCTTGTGCCGACGATTATCCGTGCAGCACGTGTGAAGTCTTCAATCGCATTTCCTTCTTTTAAGAACTCTGGATTAGAGCAAACATCGAAGTCAAAAAGCTTGTTCCTTTGCGACAAGCCATCCGAAATAGCTTGCCTAATCAAATCAGCCGTTCCCACAGGGACGGTGGATTTGCCAATGATCAAGCGATAACCATCCATATTCTCAGCAATAGTTTTAGCGACTGTGAGAACATGAGACAAGTCAGCTGAGCCATCCTCGCCTGACGGGGTGCCAACAGCAATAAATATTAGCTTTCCGTTCGCTACGCCTTGGACGGCGTCAGTGGTAAAATGAAGTCGGTTTCGAGAGATATTTCTGATAACTATCTCACGCAGCCCAGGTTCAAAAATCGGAATGATGCCCTGCTGCAGCTGGGCTGTGCGGTTCGGATCGATATCAATGCAGGTTACAGAGTGCCCGACATCGGCTAGGCAAGCCCCTGTAACGAGGCCAACATAACCTGACCCAAAAACTGCGATATCCATTATATTTCCTGCGCAAAAAGGATCGTGATCGGTTCCGCTGGCTGCTTGGCCGGCGATGCGATAGAGGTTGACGCTGTCAATGTAACGACAGCATCCCGAGGCGGGCTCGGTCGGTTTGAGTAGATCAATGTACACACACGATTCAGGAGCCAATATCCATAAAGATTTGTGCGCCTGCCTTAGACCAGGTGATACGAATCATCAACGTGTTTGTGCTGATGCCGCGCGCAACGCACGCAGCTAATGTCCGCTACGTGAACCGAGGGTTTGTCAAATGATCGTGCTTTACACGCTGCATGCCACTCGTCGAAGAGCGCGCGCTCCTATGTCAATCGCTGGGGCCGTGAAGCCGACTAAGAACCTCATGCGCGCGATCATCGCGCGGCAGCACCTCCCTCAGCGCCATGTCGAGCAGATACTCCGTCATCGCGTCGTCCTGTTCACGCGCCAAGCGCAGCGCCTCAAGGATGTGCCGTGCGAGTTCGGCGCGGTGCGACGGCAGTTTCTCGATCACGGCATTCCCTTCTCGGCATAGATGCGCTGCAGAGTTTCCATGCGCCACTCGCGACGGCTCAACTCGCTCTCGTGCAGTTCCGGAGATATCAGCGACAGGTAGCGCGCGTAAGCCTCCTCGGCTTTCCAGGCCGCGACGCGCGGGTGATCTGCCTGACCCATGCACGACCGGCCCAGCCGATCAATCACGCTCACATGAAAGACGTTGTGCATCGAGCATCTCCACGACCAGGAAGTGATGTGCATGTGGGTCGGATCGAAGATGACCCCGAACAGCGCCACCTCGATATCGCGGCTTCGATCCGGGTCGCGCGCGGTGAAGAGCGAATCGTCCTCATGGGTTCGCTGCCACCTCAGCTTCAGCGGATACCGCGCCGCCACCTCCGGATCGGTGGGCGGGATCACGACCCGCATTGCGGCATCCAGCCCCGCGTGTAGCCCGAGCTGACCGCCAAGCTCGACAATGCCAGTTCGTGTCGCAGCCGTTCGACTTCGGCCATCGACGTCTCCAGCGCCGCCCGCATATCGCCACCATGCTCGATGATCATCCAGTCGACATTGTCCGGCTCGACAACAGGGGCAGGGCGCGGCATGTGAACCTCCGGGCAACAGGAGATCGATCGCGGCGCGGTCGTGCGCCGGCGCGGCATCAATCTCGATTGGTGATGTTCCTAGAATGTTCTGGTCGATCTGGAGAGTCAATCCGGAAAGGATTGCTGTCCTATCGTCTGCTCGATATCGGTGAAAAGTGGTGTGGGGAGGGCGCGGGATTCCCAGTAGTTTCAAGGGACCGATTTGGAAACCTGGTGCGGGCGAGGGGTGGATTTTGCCGAGTGTTTCCGGCACGTTGGCGGAAAACGCTGCAATACAGTCGGGATTCCCACAGAAGTTTCAATCTCGGCCTGCAAGGTACTGAGCCGCGCACTTCTCTGTCGCCATTGACCAAAAAAAGCGGAACGCTATGACGAGCATTCGTCTTGGGAGGAACCCGCAGTATGAGCGGAAATAACGAGGGAAAGTGGTTGGGGCTAATCGTCCTGGCACTTTCGGTTTTCGCCATCATTGTTTTGGCAGTGCTGGATCGCATCGGCACCGAGGCATCGTTGCGTGACTATTTCTCGGGCAAAGACAGCTTAGCGCAATGGTTGATGGCCGCTTTTTCGGTGGTTGCAACGGCTGTGAGCGTTTGGGCCGTGAGGCTATTGCGGGAAACGCTCAAAGCGACGCGGGAGGCAGTCCGCTCGACAGATGCCGCAATACAAGCGAGTCAAGAGATCGGCCAAATTCAACTTCGTTCCTACGTCTGGGTTCATTCGACCGAGCTGTCCGGCTTTGCTGCGGGTCAGATCCCAAATGTGAAGGTTGGGGTAAAGAATTATGGTCAGACACCGGCATTCATAACATCCCATCATGGGTTCATCCACTTTTCAGGCTTCCCGTTGGCGGGTCCGCTACCCTACCTAAATGTGCCTATCACCTCGGCAACTCCACTGGGGCCTGGGCGCGAGGATTTTGTGTCTCTCAACTTAGGCGCCCCACTTCTGCAAGGCGACATCAATCGCTTGGCCGTCGGCAACAGTGTGCTGCATGTCTATGGACGACTGCGCTACAAAGACATTTACGGCAAAGATTTTGAGATCACATACCGTTTGAAAACCGGCGGAGACGCGGGCTTCAACCCTAACGAACTGTTCTGGTGTGAGGATGGCAACACGGCTTCTTACTTCGACTTTGAGGAGGCTAAGCGCCTATGAGCTCTTGCCCAGTGGGACATTTGGCCGACAACGAAGCGACACAACTGGCTGGCTGTGACACGGAGGCGTCCAAAACGCAGGCGTTCTAGGAGCTAGCCAAGCTGCTGATCGGGTGGCCAAACTGCGCAGATATGGCCGATCAGATGATCAGTTGCACGGTTTCAAATAAACGCTCGAAACGGCATCGAAGTGGCCGACGGGATGTTGAAACCGATGTAGGAAATTTTGAGAATCGTGCCGGCCTGTCACGCCGGAGGTCGCGGGTTCGAGCCCCGTCACTCGCGCCATCTTTTCCAAGGCTTTCAGCAAATTGCTGGCAAAAAGTTTCAACTCGTTTTTGAGCCGAGTTTCAACTTTCGGTATTGGTTCTGTTCCGAACCGAGCAATTTACGCCCCTTGCGCCGGCCTTCATCGGCCGCGCGGACGGCTGCCAGATTGACCGGCATGTAGGTTCGCTGCAGCGCCTTGCTCTCGTCGATCGAGTTGCCCATCTTTGCCGCGATCGCCTCGACGGCCGCGCCGCCGGCGTTGGCCTCGACGGCGCCGGATCTGCGCATGTCCATCAGCCGGCGCTTCTCCTCCGCGCCGAAGACGAGCCGACGGACGTCGGCGAAGTCGTCGACCAGAGAATCCTTCGTGTAGGGCACGCCCGCGCGCGGCCGTCCGCCCTTGGGGCCGGGCGCAAAGCCGCGCGTGCGAAAGATCGGCGCGTCGTCCAGAAGGGTGACGCCGAGGTCCGCAACATAAGCCTCGATGAGCCGGCGCGTGCGCGGCGACAGGGTTCCGAATGCCGCCTCGCGCGACTTCGTCCGGTCGATGAGAAAGCCCCAGGCGCCATCGGCCGTTTCCATCGCCTGGGCGCTCGTCAGCGATCGGACGTCGACCGGCGAAAAACTCGTGTCCCATGCGATCGCGATGATGCAGGCTAGGCCCTTGAAGCCCGCGCGCCATGCACCCTTCACGAAGCGCACGACCTCGCCGGCGCGCCAGACCTGATGACGGCCTTTCGGCGTCTTGCGGCGGATCGCCAGCGACGGATCGCCCTTCGGCACGCACAGCTTCATCCCAGCCATGACATTGTAGAGCGCCCGCCAGGTCTTCATGGCGCGATAGGCGCTGTCGACGCCGTGCTTGTGGAGCAGACGGTGATACCAGCGGTCGAGATGCTCGAGCGTGATCGACGCGGGCGGCAGGTCGGCGAAGACCGGTTCGATCCATTGCCAGCCGCGCTCCCAGTCCTCCCGGGTGCGGATCGGCTTGGTTTTCCAGGCCTGCATCTGACGATAGCGCAGGAAGGCATCGCCGATCGAGCCGGACGGGTAGACCTTGGCGGTGTCGGGCAGTTCGCCGCGCCGCGCGGCCTGATAGCGGTCTTCCCATTCGGCCGCGATCTTCCACGCGTCGGGGCCATCGTGGCCGCAGGAGATCGGGCGAAAGCCCATGGCCTGCATCTTCGGCGTCGGAAGCCAGTATCGGTGTTTGCCCTTGCGCACGACGTAGTGCTTCAGCTTGATCCTAGCCAAGTTTCGCGAGCCTCTCCGCTATCAGCGCATCCGTATCTGCGACCGTTCCCGTCGGTTTCGTCAAGCCGGATCGACGATCCTGCCATGCCTCGATCGCGACCAGGTCGTAGTGGCCGGTGATCTGACAGGCGCTCGGGAAGTGTTCGGCGCGCAGCTGCGGCAGCGCGGCGTTGAACTCGGCCAGCGTCAGGTGCAGGAAGCGCGCCGCTTTGACGGCCGGCACCAGGCGTGGCTGCACAGGAAAGCGAATGGAAGGGGCCGACAGCTGCGGTCTCACAACATCGCCTCCGGATCTTCGCGGCGGTGCTGCCGGCAGTCGGGGCAGGCGTGGAGCCATTCCTGCGGCTTCGCCTGGCCGGCGACGACAGGCGGCTTGCCGAAGAGGTCGGCCGTCCCGCGCTGCGGATCGGCCGCAACCTTCGTCAGTCGCCAGCCGGCCGTCTTCACGTCGGCGATCATCACCTGGAAGTCCTCTGCGGCGTAGGTGTTGGGGTAGGAGGCGGGGCATGTGTCGCAGAGCACCTGCATACGGCCCTCGTGGCGCTCGATCATGGTCGAGCTACCCGGTATAGATGGGTCGCATAGGCGCCTACCGCTTTCCAATAGACGGCCATAGGCCCCTTGTTGCGCCGCCAACTTTCCTGAGCTCGAGAGCGTGCATCAATCGCAAGATCACGCAGACATTCAGCAACGGCAGCGCGCGCGTCAGGCGGAAGCTCAACCAAACGATGCGCAGCCGGCAAAGCTAGGACTGGGTTTCTAACTTCAGATCGCGATGAGCGCTTATTTGGCGGACGCAGTTCGTTGCTGCGGGATCTCGTTGTGGTCGATATCTCAGCCATCTTGGCCATCCCGGTAGAGAAGGTAGAGGGCGCAGGCCACGGCGATGAGCGCGGCGGCTGCGGCGAAGGTGTCGGGCGTCATGGCAACGCCGGCGCCGGGATCGGCGCTCCCCATTCGAAATTGGCGAGGCTTTGGGATTTCTCGATGCCCAGCACCAGAACGCGCAGCCGATCGGGTACGCTGTCGTCGTAGTGGTTTTCGAAGACGTCGACCGGCTCGAATTTCGACATCGGCTCGAACTCGTCTTCATCGCGCGTGCCTGGATCGACGGCGATCTGGCGCGCCCAGTAGAAGCCTGGCGAGGACGGGCGGTGCGTCTGGCGTACGCCCTTGCGACGGTGCGAGCCGTCAGTGTTGGTCTGCGCGATCATCGGGCGCCCCAATCGTCTTCGTGTTGCAGGAAGGTTTCATCGGATGCTGGGCGCCGGCGGATCTGGCGCACGACGAGAACGGCACCGAGAAGTGGAAAGCCGAGCGTGATGGCGAGTAGGGCGAGGATCTCCATCGTCACACCTGCCTTTCGACGTACTGACGTTCCATCGCCTGCAGCGCCGTGAGCGTGCCGACGACGATGACACCTGCGAGCAGCGACAGAGCGAGCGCGATGGCGATGCGCGGGGAATAGCCGTGGAAGGCCTCGGCAGCCGCGCGGCGGTTGTCCGCGGCGACGAGCGCCGCGCCCTGGATGCTGTCGAGGCGGGCCATGGTCAGGCTACCACGTGGTAGCGGCCGGTCGAGCGGACGCGGCGGTTGGCCTCGTCGCGCGCCTTGCGCCAGTTGGCTTCGATTTCGGCGGAGCTGAGGCTGGTGCGCTCGACGAGAGCTTCGGCGTCGACCGTGCGCCCGCAGGCGTTCATTTCGATCATCGCGCGGGCGATTATCTGAACCGGGTCGGTCTCAAGCTCGACCGGGATGCCGGCGGGCAGACTTGCGTGATCGGGATGTTGGAACTGGATCATGTCTCTCTCCATCGCGGGACTGCGAATGAAGAGGAATTTGCCAAACAGGCAAATTCACGTCAACAAGAAAATTGCCAAATAGGCAATTAACCAGTTGCGAGCATTTTTCGGGTCATCTTTTTGCGACCCGCTTCGGACAGTTTTTGCCACTGGCCGCTTCGTATGACTGACTGGATGGCAGCTACCCACACCAGCGACACGCCGCGAATGGGTGCAGCGTTGTGCGACTCGAGATCGTATCGGCCGCCTTCGGCTGCACGCAGTACCCGCTTGAGATATCGCGCGCCCGCGCTCGTCTTTACGGCAGCTTCCCACCCAAGGACTTCGTCAGCGTTGGAGCCTTGCCTCCAACAAATAATGATATCGCCAGGATCATAACGAGGCCACATCGACTCACCTACGACCTCGAACGCAATGGCGTCGTCTGGCAATGAAAAGGGCGTCTCGATCTCGTACAACCCTTCAGGGGGTATCTGCTCGTCATCGGGAGAGATTTCGGCTCCGGCCCCGATCCTGCCCATAACCGCCACCACATTGTTTACCGCCCCGACCTCATCATTGAGTAGGCGTGCAGCGTCCACTTTAAGCGCGTGCGCCAGCAGGTTCATGTTTCGAACCGACAGGTTACGCTCGCCCTTTTCGAGGCGCGAAACATAAGAAACCGATAGGCCGGCCGCCTCAGCGAGCTGCTCGATGGTCATGCCGTGGGCATCGCGAACGGCACGGATGCGATTGGGATAGATCTTCTGCATGAAGCGAGATTTGCCTGATTGGCAAACTCCATCCAGAGCCAAATAGGCAAATTTGCCGTTGACGTCAGTTTGCCTATTTGGCAAAGATGCAGCCATGGACACGTTGAACTCCTATCTGAAGTACCGAGGCGAGCGGTTATCAACCTTCGCGGTACGTATTGGCAGATCGCCAAGCACGCTCACCCGCGTCCTGGCGGGTGCGCGAAATCCGAGCCTTGAGCTTGCCCGTGATGTTGAACGTGGCACCGAAGGCGTCGTCACTGCCGCGCAGTTCATTGAGTTCTGCCTCTCGCGCCAATCTGCAGAGGCCGCGCAATGAGCGCCACCATCCATTCCCTTTCCGCCTGGGGCGCAGGCGTTGCCGCGACGCTCGACCGTTCGTCCTCCCCGGTGAACGACGGCGCGGCCAATGCGGGCGAGGGGGCGCATCTTATCGCTTCCTCGCCTGCCACAATAATCCTGCTGAAGGCGCTCGCGGCCCACGACGGCATCGGCGTCGCACAGCTCGTCGAGCGTCTTGCCAGCGAGCGTGCCCGAGAGCTTGGCCTGTCGCGCCTCGCGCGTGCCGTCGCCGATCGCAATTTCGCTCACGGGCAGCAGTCCTGCGCGAGCGCGGCCGAAACGTCGGCCGGCGTCCAGTCGGACGCGCGCCTGGCGGCGATCTCCGAAGCGGGTGCAAGCCGATGATGTGTGCCCGTTTTCCATGCGGTCCCCCATGACCCTCTGACCGCTTCAATCTGAGACTTCCGATCCTTTCCCGCCATGGGAAACGACGCCGGGTTTTCCCGGCGCGGGAACGCTTTTGTCTTTTCGAGGACCGCACCGATGATCCCCAATGCCAATGCCCGCCACTTCCTGCTCAAGGCCAAGCAGCGCGATTTGATCGCGGCGGCCGGCGGCATCGAACGCGCCGCCGAAGTCTGCTCCTACGGCAAGAGCACCGTCGGCCGCTGGGCCAATGCCGACAGCCCGGAGCTGATGCCGCTCGATGCGGTGTTCAAGCTCGAGGAAGAGTGCGGCCGATTCGACATGTCCGAGGCTATCGTTGCCGCACGCGGACGCCGCCTTCTGGATCGCGAAGCTGTCGAAGTCGCCAATGGCTGCATCATGTCGCGCCATGCCGAGGCGATCGTCCAGGCGGGCGAGCTGATGGCGGCCGGCGCGATGGCGTTTGCGGACGGGATGCTGACGCCATCCGAGGCCACGCAGATCGACCGCGCGGCCGGGAAGATGGAGGCGGCGCTTGCCGAGCTGCGCAAGGCCACCGCCGCGGCGCGGGGCGAGGGCGGGCTTTCCTTAGTGAAGGGAGGGCAGGGCTGATGGCCTACGTTCCCGTCTGGTCGGAAGACGATATCGCCTTTGCCGAGAAGCTGTGGGCCGAAGGGCTGACGGCGAGCCAGATTTCTGCGCGGCTGCTGGCCGATCGCGGCCTCGTTCGCTCGCGCAATTCCATCATGGGCATGACCAACCGCCTACGCACGCGATTCCCGCGACGCGGACCATCGCCGGCGGCGAAAACGCGACCGCCGCGCAAGGCCTTCGTCTGGACCGAAGATCAGATCACCTTTGCCGCCGAATTGTGGGCGAAGCATCAGGCGTCGAACCGCATTGCCGATCTCCTGAAGGCAAGGTTCGGCATCTCGGTCTCGCATTCGACGGTCTGCACGCTGGCTGCGCATCATCCGGACCGGTTTGCACATCGCGGCAGGGGTGGACTGCAGGGCCTGCGGATCACGAACGCCGGCATCATCGCGGCGCGGCGCGAAGCGGGCGACGACTATCAGGCGCCGGCGACGACGGCCGAAGCCCGCGCCTACGATACCACCAGCCGGCGCTTACCGCTCGCCGATCTCCAATGGCGCGATTGCCGGTTCCCGGTGAACGATGCCGCGCGCGGCGAAACGCATTTGTTCTGCGGAGCGCCGACGATCAGCAGCACGCGCTGGTGCCAGCATCATCTGATGCGCGTGAAGGGCAGCGGGACGGAAGGCGAGCGCAAG
Source organism: Pseudomonadota bacterium (assembly GCA_023423415.1). Classification (GTDB taxonomy): domain Bacteria; phylum Pseudomonadota; class Alphaproteobacteria; order Rhizobiales; family Xanthobacteraceae; genus Pseudorhodoplanes. The sequence goes on from JAFAFP010000251.1 coordinate 15,235, forward strand.
GCTGACCGCGACCTGATCTTCGAAGCGAAGAGGGCGGCGTGATGAACCGCTCCGACCAAACCCGCCATGCCTATTTCGGCAATCTCGCGCAAACGCCCGTATGTGCAGTCGACAGCCTCGCTATGGCTGCCATCGAAAGCGGCGCTGCCTGCGCGGCGCGCGTGCTCATGCACCGCCGATCCTTCGAGCAGCGGAACGCTGCATGAGCGCGCCCGCCGTCATTGTCGACGCCGCCGATATTGCCGCGGTCGTTGAGCGGGCGAGGGCCTTGCTCGACGATGGTGATGTGATTGCGGCGCGCCTGCTTGCCGCCGGGGCTTACGACCAGGCGAAGGCCGCAGCGGGATTTGCGGCGCGGTTCGGTGCAGCGGAACGGCTGGTCGAAAAATCTCGGAGGCTGCAAGGCGACGCCTTGTTGATCGAGGCGCGCGCGAAGGTGCGGATTGCCGACGAGTATGACGCTGCTCAGGAACGAGGCGAGGTCGCCCGGCACGGGGGTGATCGAAAGACCAAGATTCACGACGAGAAACATGATGCGGCGACAGTTTCGGAACTGGGGCTTTCACCGCGCGAGATTCATGACGCACGCAAGCTTCGCGACGCCGAACGCGGGTCGCCGGGCATTGTCGAGCGCGCGATCCAATCACGGCTGGAAGCCGGCCTCGAACCATCGCGCGCCAGCTTGCGCAACAACATCGGCACCAAGACCGCGACCCGCGAAGAGCGCGGCGACAATTTTTATGAGACGCCGGTCGAGGCGACGCGAGCGCTTTTGGCGCTCGAAAGCTTCCACCTCGAGATATGGGAGCCTGCCTGCGGCAAGGGTGCCATTAGCCGCATTCTGGAAGATGCCGGGTATGGGGTCTTCCTTTCCGATCTTGACGATCGCGAGACGGCAGACCGGCATGGTGCGGTTCAGCATGTCGGCGATTTTCGGCAGATCGATCGTGATGGCGCGGCGGCGATTGGCATGGGCAAGCCGTGCGATATCGTCACCAACCCTCCCTATGGCGAAGCGTTGAACAGCTTCATCGCACATGCGCTGCGCGCTCACCGTCCACGCAAGATGGCGCTTCTTCTCAACTTAAACTTTCTCTGCGGCTTCGAAGATCCCGCACGCTGCTTTGCTATGGATGAAAACCCGCCCGCGCGCGTGCACGTGTTCACGCGCCGGTTGCCCATGATGCACCGCGACGGCTGGGACGGGCCGAAGGCGCAAAGCAGCATGAACACGGCCTGGTTTGTGTGGGAGGCGGACGCGACCGGCGCCTATCGCGGACCCACAGTCATCAACCGCGTCGACTGGAAGACCCTGCAGGACGTGCCATTTCGCCCGCCGGGCGAACGCGCGTTGGCTGCAGCCGAGATCGGTCCGCTGATTTGGATCGATGAGCCGGGTCGAAAGCTCGCTGTCGCCGGTGACGTGGAAATCGGAGCGATCTTCCATCACGGCGATCGGCTGGAATGGCGGATGTTCATTGGGCCTGATGCGACCCTGGGTCCTTCGCATAAGGCGAAAAACGAGGGGGCGGCCAAGCTCGCGCTGACCGCGAAATGGACGGCGTTCACGGCGCGCGCCGGACTGGCTCGATGACCGACACCCTCCTGCCGATCATCCGTGAGCTTCACGACGCGCGCGATCATGCGGCGCGCGCGGTCGTGCTGCTCGCAGTTTCCGACGCGGTGCTGATGAAATATCGCGACGTGTTCGAAGCTGCATGCGGGCGGGCGGGCTTCGACGAGGGCGTGATGTTCATCAGCTTCCGCCGCGCCGCCTGGCACGCCATTCGCGGCGATGACGGTCGGCACAAGAATTCGGCCTTCGAAGAGGCGCGGCTGCTGATGGTCGACATAGCGCGAGGCGGGCGATGACGGACGGAAAGCGCCTTGCGGCAATCCGCGCTCAGGTTGCCTCGCTCGACGAGGCGGAATGGCTGTTCGCCACCGATGGGGCGACCATGTTTGTCGAGGCGCGCGGACGTGACGGCAGCCTGATCAAGCTGCTCGAATTCACCGGCCTCGCGACGACCGAGGAACGCCAGCTCGTCGCCGATCTGCCTTCGGCGCTGCGCTTCCTGCTCGGGCTTGTCGATCGGGCAATCGCCGTTCATGCCTCACGGGCTGAAGGCCCTCCGGCGGGGCAGGGCAACGGTCCTGACGCCCGGGCGGGCTTGCCACCTTTGGCGGAAAATGCGGCGGGACGGGCGGGCGGTGGTGATGAGGCGTCACCCGCGGCGCGAGCTAAGCAGGCAGGGCGGGCGAAGGACTACACGACCGAAGCGGCGATGCGCTGCCAGGACCCGGCGTTCAAACGGTTCCTGATCGACTGTCAAGGGCTGGAGAACCCGGCCACCGACGACCGCACAGCGGCAAAGCTGCGCTCGCTGCTGGGCGTCACCTCGCGCCGCGAGATCAACGATTCACAACAGGCCGTCGAGCGCTGGAAGCGCCTGCGCGGAGATTTCGAGAACTGGAAGAGGGTGGGGCGGTGACCGACGATCCGTGTTTCCGATGCGTGCTGCCGGACTGCGACGAGACGAGCCCTCGCTGTCTCGTGAAGCGGCTTGCGTCTCAATACAACCAAAAGCGCCGCTGCGGGCGACTCGACGAGGTCACCGACGCTGAGCGCGAGGCATCGACGACGATGTTCACGACCTGGCACCTGGAGCGGATGGCGCAGGCAGCAGAACGCGTGCGGCCCTACAAGCGGAAGGGCTCGCCCTGGACGGCTCAGGAGGGGGCGGCATGATGAGAAACCCGACCCATCCTGATCGCTATGCTGACGTAGTCAGATCTGCCTCGGCGCCGTTAGACGTGGCTGGCGCTGCCCTTCATCACCGGCGGCGGCAGCATGCCGTCTTCAACCAGGATGTCCTTCTTGCGCGCAAAGGCCAGTACGACGCCGCGTGCCGTCTCGGCATCGACCTCGCCGCACAATGCCGCTTTGCACGCACGGATGGCCGCCCGTTGCTCGGGACTGTTTCCATTCCAGCTTGTCAGCATCTGATAGGCATCGACGACAGTATTGAGCTGTCGCGGAAAACCGAGCCCGACCCATACGCGGACCGGTTTGTCGAAGTGTTGCGCGAGCATTGTGACCTCCGTGGCTCTTGGGCTTGCAAAGCAGCCTGCGTGAACTTCTTTCTCCCTCGCAATTCGGGAGGCAAAAGATCTGGGAATCCGCTCGGGCTCCGTCAAGAGCGTCTACTATCGATCGCGCTTCAGCTTTCGCGTGCGCTTGTTCCAAAGCACCGGACCTTCACTTTTGCCAATCGGCGTAACCGACGGCGCGAGAATGTCGGCTTCCTTCGCAGCGGCTTCGAAGGCAAGCCGCGCGGCGCGCGCTTCCTTGACGCCCTCCAGCACGGCGATGCACGCCTTGCGCGCGGCAAGGTGCTTGCGCGCGCCGGGGTCACCGGGCCAGCGGTTCAGCAGAATGTCGGCCGCCTGGACCGTGCTCGTCACCGTGTCGGCGATGTTGCCGCGCTTCTCGACGAAAACGCGGACGGGCTGATCAAAACGCCCCTCATCCATGGCTTTGCCCTCCCATCGGACGCGACTCAATGCGCGGCCCGCGAATCAGTTGCGGAGGTTCCGAAATGACGGGTCCACGGCTTTCCATCATCCCGGCACGGGCGGCGACGGATCGTTCGTTGAAGCCGCGCGACCTGCAGGTGTTGTGCGTTCTCGGGCGCCATACCGACGATCTCGGTTGGTGCCGCCGTAGTCAGGTAAAGATGGCCGACGAGATGGGCTGCGCGCGCTCGACAGTGTTCGAGGCGATCGAGCGGCTGATCCGCGCGGGCTATCTGGAACGGCACGTTCTCGAAAGCGAGAGCGGGCGTGACAGCGCGCACTCCTATCGCGTCATCCTCGACCCGGTTCACCCTGCGGTCGAGGCGGTGAAAGAGGCCGACGACCCCTGCCGGTATGTCGGCACCCCTGCCGGTATATCGGCACCCCCTGCCGGTCCAGAACCGGCACCCCCTGCCGGTCCAGGACCGGCACCTATTAACGACCCCTCTCAAACGATCCCTTCAAACGAGGAAGAAAGAGCGCGGACGCGAGCTGAGGAAGGAAAGCAGATCGAGCGCTGGCTGAAGCGGGTGCACCCGCGCTGGCCGACCTACGTGACCGACAGCGCCCCCAAGGCCCTGGCGGCGGCAATTACGCTGTCGGCGGCAGAGCGCGAGGAGGCGGTGGCGCGGCTCGACGACTATCTGGCTCACGCCAAGGTTGGCGGGCGAACGGTGGTCTGCACCTTCGGCGTATACCTGTCGGAGCGGCGCTGGGAGAAGCTGCCGGCGGCGCAAGAGCAGCCGTTTAACGAGTTCGCCTCGCCGTTCTCGAAGACGTGGGGCGCGTGGATCGTCGCGCATCTGCTGACGGCGCAAGGCGAGGCGGAGAAGGCATGGCCGCTGGTCTCGGTGCTCTACCGCAAGGCGATGACCCGCCAAGGCCACAAGTTCGGGCGCCGGTGGCACGAGCTGGGCGCGAGCTTCGAACCGGTGCCGGTCGGCTCCAGCGCCTTTGCCGCATGGCGAGACGAGTTCGCGCGGCGCGGCTGGCCTTGGATGCCAGATCCCGGTGACCAGCCGGTGGTCTATCTGCCGGCTGGCGGGCCGGCGCAACTGTATGCGTTCGAACGGGCCGTGGCGGCCGCAGATGAGGGAAGCGGGGATGATGGCAATCGAGCGCAAGCAGCTGAATGAGGCGCGGCGGGTGTGGCTGGATCGCGATGGGCACCCAATCGACGTGCGGGCCTCTCTGTCGGCCTGCAATGAGCCTGCGATGGTCTCGCGCAGGACGGAAGCGATGCTGGCCGGTGCCGGGCAGGATGTGCCCAGCCGGCGCTGGTATGTACTCCGGATCGCTCCCCGATGCGAAACGTCTGTGGATAATGCACTTCATGCGGCGGCGGTGGAGCATTGGCTCCCCTCGATGGAGGTCCAGCCAAAACGCCGGGGCAGGCGTTCGACGGGACCGCGACCGCTCGTTTCCATGCCGATCTGGCCGGGCTATCTCTTCGTCAAGGTGGTCAACACGGCGCGTTCGTGGGCAGGACTGTCGCGGCTCGACGGCGTCCTCTCGGTGCTCGGGACCGCCGAACGTCCCGCTCCAATTGCTGATGACATCCTGCTGAAACTCAAGGTGAAACTCGCTCATGACGAAGATGCCCGCGACATCCTCGTTGATGCGATGAAAACGGGGCAGAGGGTGCGGGTGACGGATGGTCCGTTCGCCTCGTTCGAAGGGGTCGTACAGTCTCTCGGGGGCTTCGACCGGGCGAAGGTGGAAGTGGGCATCTTCGGGCGCGAATGCCTTGTCGACCTCGAACTTGCGCAGCTGACGAAGATCGGCTAGCTGAATCGGCTAGGACGAGCCGTTTCATGAGTCGCACCCGCCGTTGGCGAGGGAAGCGCCTGGCGGCCCCGGGTGAGGCAAACCAGCCTCACCACAATGGCGGCGCATACGCGCATCTCAACAGATCGGAATCATGGGCAGGCTGAAAAGCATCGCCCCGCGTGTGGGCAAGCTCGCGCCTCGGATTGGCTATGCTGGCGGAGACGAGCCGGCGCGATCGCGGATGCGCGATGCGACCATCGTATGGCGCGCCTGGTACAAGACGAGCCGATGGCAGAAGCTGCGCTGGAAGGTGCTCGTCCGCGATCTCTTCACATGCCAGATGGCCGGCTGCGGCCGGGTTGAAGCGGACACGTCGAAGCTCGTGGCGGATCACCGCAAAGCTCATCGTGGCGACGAGACGCTGTTCTGGGATGAGAACAACCTGCAGTGCCTGTGCAAGTCGTGCCACGACCGGGTGAAGCAGGCTGAGGAGCGGCGCGGAGGCTGATGCTAGGCCAGATATGTGACCGCGAAAGCAGCGCCGGCACACACTATCACGAGCAGCCACGGCACGCGGGTGCTGGGCGCGAAGTCTTCAACCAGTACCTTCAGCTTCTTCGGGTCGCCATGCTTCAGGCGCCTGAACGGCGTGACGCGTTTCCGTTCAGCAGCCTTGCGGCGCGCTTCCTCGTCGAACTGATATCGACGCGCACCTCTGGTGTTGGCCTGATAGTCGTCTGTCGCCATTGGGGCAGCGTAGTCGGGACATCCTAAGCACGCGTTTGTGGATCGCACCGCATTCGAACGATCGGTGCCAAGGGGGGGGCGGGTCGAAAGTCTGGACCGGCGCTCGCCCCAGACCCGCACCCCCCTCATTCGTAGGTTTTTTTCGTCATGGGAAATTTCGAGCCGGCATTTGACCTGCTGGGCGACCCCATTCCTGAGGGGCTCGGCAAGCGGGGGCGTCCGCCGCACATCCCAACTGCGCAGAACCGCAACAAAATCATACTGTTGCTGGCGCAAGGTTGGACCGACAAGCGGATCGCTGGCTCCCTCGGGATCAGCGAGCCGACTTTACGCAAGCATTATTTTCGCGAGCTGAAGGTGCGCGACATCGCCCGCGACCGCGTCGAGGCGATCGGTCTCCTCACGCTCTGGGAGCAGGCGAAGGCCGGCAACACCGCGGCAATGAAGGAATTCTTCCGGCGCCACGACGCGTCGATCGAACCGATCTACGACGACCGGATCAATCGCGAGACCGAGCGCCGCGGCAAGAAGGAGCAGGATCGTGTCGAGGCCGAGAGCCCGCCGAACGAATGGGAAAGCGTCATCCCGCCCCAGCACCGGGCGCATTGATGGCGGACTTCGCCTGTCCGGACTGGTTCGAGAAGCTTAAGACCGGACGATCACCGCTGCCGGACAACATGCCGCTCGACCAGGAGGAGGCGCGGCTTGCCGTCGAGGCGTTCAACAAGCTGCGGCTGCCGGACGTGCCCGGCAAGCCACTGCTGCGCGATGTAGCGGGCGACTGGGCCCGCGACTTCGTCGCTGCCATCTTCGGCCTGGTCGAGTTGAACGAAGATCGGACGGTCGTCATCGACCGGAAGGCTCGCAAGTTCTTCCAGCTCGTGCCGAAGAAGAACTCGAAGACGACGAATGGCGCGGCGATCATGATGACCGCCATGCTGCGAAATCGCCGGCCGAACGCGGAATTCCTGCTTGTCGGCCCCACTCAGGCCACGGCAGAGCGAGCCTACGAGCAGGCCGAGGGGATGGTGAAGGCCGATCCCTGGCTGAAGAAGCGGTTCCACCTTCGCGAGCACATCAAGACGATCGAGGATCGGCTCAACGGCGCAAAGCTTCGCATCCGGTCCTTCGATAACAAGGTCATGACAGGCGCCAAGCCGGTCGGCGTCCTGGTCGACGAGCTGCACGAGCTCGGCAAGATCAGCTATGCGGCCAAGGTGATGACGCAGATCGAGGGCGGCATCATCGCCAATGCCGAAGGCTTTGTGATCATCATCACGACGCAGTCGGACGAGCCGCCCTGCGGTGTTTTCAAGGATGAACTGAAGCTGGCGCGGTCGATCCGCGACGGCGAGTTCGAAGACGCCGAGACGCTGCCGATGCTCTACGAGTTCCCGGCCGAGATGCAGGCGGACGAGAACCAGCCCTGGGCGGACCCGACGAACTGGCACCTGGTGCTGCCGAACCTCGGCAAGTCGATCACGATCGAACGGCTCCTGCCGAAATATCGTGAGGCGAAGGAAGCCGGCGACGACAAGATGTCGATCTGGGGATCGCAGCATCTCAATATCGAGGTCGGCATCGCCACCAATCGAGACCGTTGGACAGGCGTCACCTATTGGCAGGCCGCCCATCGCAAGGGCCTCACGCTCGAAAGCCTGATCGACCAGTGCGACGTGTGTGTCGTCGGGATCGATGGCGGTGGCCTCGACGATCTGATGGCGATCGCTGTCATCGGCCGCCACAAGGTCACGCGCACCTGGCTGCACTGGGCTCGCGCTTGGGCGCATCCCGACGTGTTCGATCGGCGCAAGGAGATAGCAAGCCGCCTCGAGGACTTCATCGGCCAGGGCGATCTCATTCGCTGCGAAGAGACTGACCAGGACGTGATCGAGATTGCCGACATCTGCGCACGTCTGCATCTCGCCGGTAAGCTGCCGGAAAAGGCGGGGATCGGGCTTGATGCCTATGGCGTCGCCAGCCTCCTCGATGCGCTCGCCGAGCGCGGCATGGAAGGCGATTTGACGATGGCCGTCGGGCAGGGCTGGAAGCTCCAGTCGGCCGTGACGACGCTGCCGCGCAAGCTGAAGGACAAGACCATGCAGCATTGCGGACAGCCATTGATGGCCTGGGCGGTCGGCAACGCGAAGACCGAGCTGCGTGGCTCCAATTACATCGTCACCAAGCAGGCCGCCGGCGCGTCGAAGATCGACCCGCTGATGGCGACGTTCAACGCGGCGATGCTCATGTTCCTTAATCCGGAGGCAGCCGGGACTTCGGTCTACGAGTCTCGCGGCCTTCTGATGGTGTGACCGGATGGGTATTCTCGACATCTTCCGCCGTCCGTCGTCAGGCCCGGAGCGCAGCGAGCCAAGGCCGGAATTCGGAACGAGCGTCATGGCCTATACGCTCGACGATCCGCGCCTTGTCGAGTTCATGCGCATGGGCGAGGAATCGATCACCGGCACGTCGGTCAACGTCGAACGTGCGCTTCGCAATCCGGCGATGTTTCGGGCGGCAAGCATCACGTCCAATTCGATCGGCATGCTGCCGACGCATCTGATCGACGTCGAGACCAAGAAGAAGGCGAAGGGCCACAGCCTGTTTCGCATCCTTTATCGGCGCCCGAACGCATGGCAATCTGCCTTCGATTTCAAGTCGCTGATGCAGCTGCGGGCATTTACCAAGGGCGACGGCTACGCCCTGATCCTGCGCAGCTTCGACGTGCGTACAAACAAGAAGATCATCACCGGCCTCGTGCCGCTCGATCCCGATCGGATCACGCCGATCCTGAATGCAGACTGGACTGTTTCGTATCGCTATGAGCCGACGAACGGGGGTCGGAAGGTTTATCCGTCATCCGATATCTTTCATCTGCGCGGTCTCTCGCTCGATGGGCTGCGCGGTATATCGATGGTTCGACAGGCTAGCGATGCGATCGGCATTGCACTTGCTGCAGAACTTGCAGCTGGCCGGCTCTTCAAGAATGGCGTCCTCGCCGGCGCGGCCCTGAAGACAGCGCAGAAACTGTCGCCCGAGGCATTTGAAAGGCTGAAGGCAAGTCTGGCGGAAAAGGAAGGCGCAGGAAACGCCGGCAAGACGCTCATCTTCGAGGAAGGGCTCGACTGGTCGGTGCTGGAAAAGTCGGCGCGTGATTCGCAGCTGACCGAGCTGCGCAAACTCCAAGTGGAGGAGATCGCGCGCGTCACCGGCGTCCCCCGTCCGCTTTTGATGGTCGACGAGACGAGCTGGGGCTCGGGAATCGAGGCACTCGGCCAATTCTTCGTCGCTTACGCGCTCAACCCCTGGTTCGAAGCCTGGCAGCAGGCGGCTGAGCGGTCGCTGATCGATGAGAGCGAGCAGGACCGCTACGCCGTGAAGTTCAACCCAGCCGCGCTGCTGCGCGGTTCCCTCAAAGATCAAGCCGACTTTCTCGCCAAGGCACTCGGCTCGGGCGGGCATGCTCCCTGGATGCATGTCGACGAGGTGCGCGACGTCATGGATCTGCCGGAGCGGGATGCCCCGCCTCACACCATGGCCGGACACAATGGCGGGCCACCCCTCGACGATAAGGATGATGACGATGCCGAATAGACGTGTGTTCGCGATGGCGCGTCCTGGCGCGCTGCCGATTCCTGCCAGCCGCGATGTCTGCGCGCTCACCAAGCCGTCGGTCTTCGACAAGTGGAGCGCCGATGCTGCAGGCGTTCGTGCCGTCCAGACCAATGACAACGTCATCACCATGTTCGACGTCATCGGAGAGGACTTCTGGTCTGGTGGCGGCATCACCGCAAAGAAGGTGACCTCGCAGCTGCGAGCCATCGGCGATCGACCTGTCGAGATCCAGATCAATTCGCCCGGCGGCGATATGTTCGAAGGCATCGCGATCTACAATGTGCTGCGCGAGCATTCGCAGCCGATCACGGTCAAGGTCATGGGGATGGCCGCATCGGCTGCATCGATCATCGCCATGGCCGGCGACATCATCGAAATCGGCGCCGCGTCGTTCGTGATGATCCATAACTGCTGGGTCATGGCGATCGGCAACCGTCACGACATGCGCGAGACGAGCGAATGGCTCGAGCCGTTCGATCGGGCGATGGTTGACCTTTATGCCGCGCGCACCAGCCAGCCGGCAACGGACGTCGCTAAATGGATGGATGCCGAAACCTACATGTCGGGATCGCAGGCAATTGAGCGCGGCTTTGCCGACGCGCTGCTCGCAGCCGATGCGATCACCGTCGACGAGGACGCGAAAGCCCACGACCGCGACGTGAACGAAATTCGGGCGGTGGAACTTTCCCTCGTCCAGGCAGGCATGTCGCGCTCGGATGCGCGCGCGCGCCTCAACAAGATCAAGGGCACGCCAGGCGCTGCCCCTGAAGCCACGCCTGGCGCTGGCGACGACTGGGCCGGCGATGCTGCCGCGCTCTCTGCCTTCCTCAAATCATAGGAGCTTCGACATGAAGCGATTTTTCATGTTCGTGGCGCTCGTCGCCACGGCCTGCCTCTCCGCGTCGCATGGTTTTGCCATGGGCGAACTCGCTCACGCGGCCACTGCTGCGCCCGCTCTCCTGCCAGCGGCTGTCGCCGCCGGCGCATTCGCGCTTGCAGATCCGTTCCTCAAGCATCCGCATGCCGTCTGCGCAATGCCTCGCGCCGATGCCAGCGACCCGAAAAAGCTGCTGGCGGAGCTGAAGACTGCCTTCGAAGAGTTCAAGTCGACGAACGACGCGGCCCTCAAGGCCAAGGTTGACGACGTCGTTGTGACCGAGAAGATCGGGCGTATCGATGCGGCGGTCGACAACTTCCAGACGGCGATCAACGATCTGAATGCCAAGATCGCAGCTGCCGGTATCGGCGGCGGCGTCATCGGCGATCTGCCCGCAGACCCCGAGTATATTAACGCCTTCAAGGCGCATATGCGCAAGGGCGACGTCCAGGCGGCGATGACCAAGGGCACCGATGCGGACGGCGGCTATCTGGCGCCGGTCGAGTGGGACCGCACGATCACGAACAAGCTGAAGGAAATCTCGCCGATCCGCGCGAATGCTCGCGTGATCTCGATCACCGGCGCGGGCTTCAAAAAGCTGTTCAACGATCGTGCGATCGGATCTGGGTGGGTCGGTGAAACGGCGTCGCGCCCTGCTACCTCGACGCCGCAGATCGGCACGCTTGATTTCGTGCCGGGCGAAATCTACGCCAACCCGGCGATCTCGCAGCAGCTGCTCGATGATGCGGCGATCGACCTCGAGCAGTGGCTTGCCGACGAGGTCGACACCGAATTCGCGCGCCAGGAGGGCATCGCGTACCTGGCGGGCAACGGCGTCAACAAGCCGTTCGGCATCCTCACCTACGTCGCCGGCGCCGCCAATGCCGCGAAGCATCCGTGGGGTGCGATCCAGATCAAGCTGAGCGGCTCCGCGGCTGCCTTCACCTCCGACGGGTTCATTGACCTGTTCTATGACCTGCCGGCAGGCTTCCGCGCCAACGCGAAACTCTACACCAATCGCCTGTCGCAGGCCTCGATGCGCAAGCTGAAGGACGGGCAGGGCAACTATCTCTGGCAGCCGTCCTTCGCGGCCGGCCAGCCGGCGACGCTTGCCGGCGAGGCGATTGTTGAGGTGCCGGACATGCCCGCCGTGGCGGCCGGCAACATCGCCGCGCTCTACGGCGATATGGACGCCACCTACCTCATCGTCGATCGCGTCGGCATCCGGGTCCTGCGCGATCCGTTCACCAACAAGCCCTTCGTCCATTTCTACACGACGAAGCGCGTGGGTGGCGGCGTCCACAATCCGGAGCCGATGCGCGCGCTTCAGATCGGCGCGCCCGGCTAAGGGCGGCCTTGATCAACGGCCGGGCGGTCTCCGCCCGGCGCGTCTAACCTCTATCAACAGGAGGCCATCATGGCCGTGAAGAAGACGAGCGCGTCGGCGAAGACCGTCGCGAAGACTGCCGCCGCGCCCAAGGACACCGGCCCGGCTGATGCCGCAAACATTCCGGCTGCGACCGACTTCGATCCATCGGGCGCCCCGGTCCAGAATAGCGGCAACATCGATGCCGACCACATGTCGGTCGATAACGACCCCCGTGCCGGCACGTCGAAGACGCAGAACCAGATCGATTTCAACGATCCGCGTCCGGACAAAGGCTCGGAAGCCGTCGCTGCGGCACTCACCGAGCAGGGTCTGCCCACCAAGTCCGAAGCGGACGCCGCCCTCAAGAAGTAGCCAATTGGCTCATCAAGGCGGGCGGCACTGTCGCCCGCTCTATGAACCAATGGAGATGTGAATGCACCGTCCGGTTCTCGTCACCGCCCCGTTTTTTCTGCCGGTATCGCTCGAAGAGATGAAGCAGGCGCTGCGCATCCTCGAGCGCGAAGGCGACGGCAATGCATTGCCGCATGAGGATGACGATCTCATCACGAGCGAGATCGAGGCGGCCACGGCGCATTACGAGGGCTGGACGGGCATTCTCGGCATCTGCCTCGTCGACCAAACGTGGCGACAGGATTTCGACGGCTTCTGCCGCGGGCTGCATCTGCCGATCGGACCAGTGATCGCTCCGGTGAGCGTCATTTGGCGCAATAGGGCAGGGCAGATCGCGACGGTGAACCAGGCGGAGTATTCACTGGAGGCGGATGCCGGCGGGCGCTCCTGGCTTCGGTTTCGCGATGCTTACAGCTTGCCGTCCGACCTTTACGAGCGTCGCTCCGTGACCGTGGAGTACCGCGCTGGATGGCCGACAGTCGAAGGCGCGAGCACCGTGCCGTCCGACATCAAGGCTGCGATCAAGCTACGCGTCGTCGCGGCATATGATGAGGCGGCGCGGGATGGAGCGAAGAACCTCGAGCGCATCGAACGCGACCTGATCTCAAAGTACCGGCGCTTTGCAATCTAAGGAGTTGAGCCATGTGGGTCCGTTTCACCGACGTATTCCGCTGGTCGCCGCCCGAGGCGAACAAGACCTGGTCGAAAACCTATCAGCCGTCCGTCCAGAACGTGACGCGTGCGTGTGGCGAAGCCGCCATCGCCGCCGGCAAGGCTGAGAAAGCGCAGAGCCCGCGCGCTTCGGACGAGGCGACGGTTTGATGTCCAGCGCTGGCGATCTTCGCGAACGGATTCTCTGTCAGTCCCGCGCCGACGTTGACGATGAACTCGGCAACCCCGTTCCCGGTGGATCGGGCTGGGCGACGCAGTTCTCGGTGCGTGCTGGCTTTAAGCCGAAGCATGGCGGTGAAGTGGTTCTCGCTGGCCGTTTGGCCGGTCGTCAGACGTACATCGTCACGGTGCGGTCGAGCATGAACACGCGTCAGATCGCGCCCGATTGGCGTCTGGTCGACGCGCGCAACCCGAAGCGTATCTTCAACGTCCGCTCGCTGGCCGATCCAGATGGCAAGCGCCAGTGGCTGGAAATCCTCGCCGAGGAAGGCGTTGCGACCTGATGGCCTTCAAGTCGAAGATGATGGGTCGGGATGCGGTCATGCGAAAGCTTCGCGACCTGGTGCCCGATGCCGAGAAGGAAGCGGCAAAGGCACAGATCGAAGCCGCCGAAGAACTCGCCGTCGCGATCAAGTCTCGGGCACCTGTCGGACGTGATGAGGGCTCTGGCGACTATCGGGCCAGCATTCGCGGCGGCCGGATCGCCGAAGCTCCGGAGCGCGCGGTCATTGGTGCGCAACGGTCGAAGGACCCCAACGCGACGGGCGTGTTTGCAAACCACAAATGGCGGTGGTTGGAGTTCGGGACTGCCGAGCGCTTTAAGAAATCGGGCGCCTCGACGGGCCAGATGCCAGCCCAGCCGCACATCTTCCCGACCTTCCGCCAGTACCGGAAGAAGATCCGTCGCAAGGTTGCGACTGCGATCAATCGGGCCGTGCGCAAGGCGCGAGGGTAGACAATGGCCGCATCGTCTCACGAGCTCGTTCTGCATGTGCGGGACCGGCTGCTCAAGGCCGCGTCGATCATTGCCCTCGTTGACGATCGCACCTGGTATCGTGCGCCGGCCGACCCGGTTCACCCATACATCGCCGGGTTCGAGACCTTCGGCATTCGCGAAGATGCGACCTGTCTCGAAGGATCGGACGTCACGCTCGATATCCACATTTGGACGCTCGGTGGCATCGACCCGTTGCAGACGGCGAGAACGATTGCCCATGCCGTCGCTCTTGAACTGCATCAGGCACCGCTGGCTTTGCCGTCGGGCACACTGCTCACGCTCAACCATCGCGGAGAGCGCGTCTTCTATGACCGGGACGGACTGACCGGACATGGCGTCGTGGAGTTCCGCGCGCTCTTCAGGTCCATCTAGCGCCGGCCGAGCCGGAAATTCCATCAAGGAGAACTGACATGCCTGCACAGCTTGGCCGCACGCTGCTGATCCGCATCGGCGACGGCGAAACCCCTTCGGAAGCCTTCGCGAACCTCTGCGGCATCAAGACCCGCACGTTCAACCTGTCAGCCAACGAGATCGACACGACCTATCCCGACTGCGAGAACCCGGCCGCCGCCGTCCAGCGCACCGCGCGCCCCGGCGTCGTCAACCGCACGTTCTCAGGCTCGGGCACCTTCGTCAGCGGCGGCACTCAGGCGATCCTCATGGGCCATGTCCGCGAGGCGACCCTTTTTCAACGCAGAGGTCGTGGTTCCCGGCGAAGGCGAGTACGCCGGACCCTGGATGGTGTCGGAGTTCGAGTTCGAGGGTGACATGGAGGACGACATGCAGTTCTCCGCCACGTTCTCGGCCGCCGGCCCGCTGACCTTCACTCCCGAGGCGCCGTGATCATGGCGCTCGATGTCAATGGAGCGAGAGGCGAAGTGGCCCTCAATGTCGGCGGTGTCGATCTTGTCATCGCCGCCACCATGTCGGGATTGGCCGGCACGTCGACGGCGCTCGGCTGCCAGTCGCTCGCCGACCTGTTCCTTCGCCTGACCGGAACCGAGGTTGCAGCCACCATTGCCGGCATCACGCACCTGACCGTGCGCGGCGATCGTGAGAAGGCGGTGGAAGCCCTAAAGCTGAAGGACTTCCCGGCCTGCGCCGAAGCCTTCGCGGCCGCGCTCTCGCATCAGATGGATGGCAAGCCAAAAAAGGCCGACGCCGCCAAGCAGACGGGCTGACAGAGCCTTTCCCTTGGCGGCAGTGGATGCGTGGCGCCTTCGGCTTCCTGAAATGGACGCCGGAGACCTTTTGGGCGGCGACGATGACGGAATACTTCGCGGCGATCGACGGTCTCAACGAGGCCAATGGCGGCAAACCGAAGATCGAGCCGCCGGACGACGACGAGATGGCGAAGCTCTTGGCGAAATACGGGAAATAGGAGGCGGAGATGGCAACTGAAAACGAACAACTCGTCCTATCGATCTCCGCCGACACGCGCCAGATCCTCAACGCGATGAAGCGACTGACCGGTGAAATCGCCCGGTCGACGAGCGGCATCCAGAAGCAGTTCGACGACCTCGGCAAAGGCGTCGATCGCTCGATGACGACCGCGATGCAAAAGCGCATCGATACGATGGTCGGCGTAGGCACCAACGCGACCAAGGAATGGACCGGCGCGCTTGCCGAGCAGGGCAAGGAGATGGAGCGTCTGCGCTCACGCTTCAATCCGGTCTTCTCGACCGTCACTCGGTACAAGACGACGATCGGCGAAATCCGCGCTGCGCATCGGCTGGGCGCTATATCGGCCGACGAGATGGCATCGGCCATCCAGCGCGAACGCCAGGCAGCGCTGGCGAGCATCTCGGCGATCAAACAGCGCAACGCCGCGCTTTCCGACACGCCGAACGTTCCAGGCATGTCCGGTCCGAACGGCTTCAATACTGCCAACATCGCTGCGCAGTTCCAAGACATCGGCGTCACGGCTGCTATGGGCATGAACCCGCTGCAGATCGCTCTCCAGCAGGGAACGCAGCTTTCCGCCGTGCTCAACCAGATGGGCAGCGGCAAGCAGGTCGTGCAGGGCCTTGGCGCGGCGTTCATGTCGATCGTCAATCCGATCTCGCTCGTCACCATCGGCACGATCGCTGCGACGACGGCTGCCGCGCAGTATTTCCTCACCAGCGAGGACGGCGCCGATGCAATGAAGCAGAGCCTTGAGGATCAGGCGGAGCTGATCCAGCGCGTCGCCCAGAGTTATGGCGATCTGCTGCCACAGGTTCGTGCCCTCGCGGCCGAACGCGAACGGCATGCTGGCCGGCAGGACATTGAGGACAGCACGCAGCTCGCCGTCGCTGAAACCTTCGCTCGCATCAAGGAAGAGGTTTCATCTGCCGGCGATGAAATCGACTCGCTGATGGACCTTCTTCGCAACACGGTTCCGCCAGACCAGATCGTCGCGGTTCAGCGCGCGCTTCGCACGCTCGCCGAAACTGCGGCTGACAATACGACGACAGTCGAGGATCTGGATGCAGCGCAGGATGCGCTGACCGCCGCATTGCAGAGCGGTTCAATTCCGGTGTTTCAAGAAACCGCTTCCGTGCTCGCCGCTATGCGTCCGGAGCTCATTGCTGTTCGTGACGACATTGCGCGTGCCAATGAGGCTGCGGCCAATACTCAGGCTTTCATCGATCTTCAGACGCAGATCGACGGCCTGTCATCGGCGAAGGCGCGTGACGAAATCAATGAACTCACCCAGCAGATGCGCGATGGAGAAGTTTCGGTCGAGGAATTCCTGGCCGAGCTCGCGCGGATCTCCAGCTTTGCCCCCGATGTCTCCGGGATCATCAGCGCGGCGCGGTCGGTCGCGGAGGCTTGGGACGAGGCGCGCCAGGCCGTTGCGACGTTCACAGGACGCGAAAGCCAGGGTGGTCGCGTGCGCTACCAGCCCGGTTTTATCAACCTGCCGTCAAGCGCGCCCACGCCCGGCCAACGCCCGAACGATATCCAGCGCCTCGACTGGGAAGCCGAGTATCGCGACCGCGCGGCGCGCGCAGGGCGTGGCGGCGGAAAGAGCAAGGAAGAGACAGAGGCCGAGCGGAAGAAGAAGGCGATCGACGACGTCATCGCCAGTTTGAAGTTCGAGGCGGAACAACTCGGCCGCACTGGCACCGAGCAGCGCATCTACAACGAGTTGAAGCGGGCCGGCGTCGACCTCGCCAGCGAGAACGGGCAGAAGATCGCCAACCTCGTCACGTCTCTGGAGAAGGAACGCCAGGCGCTCGAAGCAAGCAAGCAGGCGCTCGAAGCCCGCGGCAAGGCGATCGAGAACTTGTTCGACATGGGCGCCGACGCCATCGGGTCCATCATCGACAAATCGGTCTCGGCCGAGGATGCGGTCCGTAAGCTCGCCCTGCAGCTTGCGTTCGCCGCGGCGCAGGCGGCGCTGTTCGGCTCGGGACCGCTCGCCGGCCTCTTCGGTGGTGGCGGCGGCATCTTTGGCAAGGCGATCCCGAAATATGGCAACGGTATCAACAATCACCCTGGCGGTCTCGCCATCGTTGGCGACAAGGGGCCGGAGTTGCTGAACTTGCCACGCGGTAGCCAGGTTATTCCGAACGTGCGGCCGGTCGCCGTGCCATCGGCGCCGGCACTGGTTAGCACCGGCCGCGGCGGCGGCGACGTCAACTACGCGCCGATTTTCCAGATCGATGCCCGTGGGGCGCAACAGGGTGTCGGTGAAGAGATCAGAGCAGCGCTGGCGGATTACGATCGAGGGCGCAAGGCGAGGCTGCGCGCGGACCTGCCGGATCTGCGTCGCCGGGGGCAGGGCTGATGGCGATCGATCTGCCGACGATCCGGTTCCAGCCATCCTATCCGGCGGTCATCGATTCCGTCTCTGTCAACCGAGCGGGTAATCGCGTCGTCGGCATCGTGGAATATGCAGACCCAACCTGGCAGGTCGTCATGCGGACCGTTCCGCTGTCCGCGAGCGATCGGCTGGTGACAGAATGTTTCCGCGATGCCTGCCGCGGAGGGATGGAAACCGTGCGGTACCGGCCCAAGCATCAGTGCCTGCCAAGGTCGCTTTGGGGCAATCCGACGTCGCCGTTGCTCGCCAACGGGTCGCTATCGTCGAAGAGCGGGTATCAGGTCACGGTCGCGGCCACGAACGGGTTGATTCTTTCACCGGGGGACCTGATCAGTCTTTCAGCCGGAACCTATCATTTCATGGCGCGTGTCGTCACCGGGGGGACAGTCGTCGGCGGGACCGTCGCGCTGACGCTCAACATGCCGGTGCCATCCTATATCGGCATCGGCTCGACCTTGCGCGTGAAGGACCCGATCATGAACACACGGATGCTTCCGAGCTCGTTCTCGCTGCCTGATGAGTTCTACCCGATCGCATCCTTCACACTGATTGAGGTGCCGCGATGAGCTATCCGCCAGCCCTCGAGGCGCGTCTCGAGGAGGGACGCTTCGCCGTCCGCGGCCTGATCAAGTTCCAGTTCGGGACCGGGACCTATGGTGTCTGGAACGGGACCGGGAACTTCGTCTGGGACGGCGTCACCTACAAGCCAAACTCGCTGATCAGTGTCGACGACATCGAACTGGAGACCGGCACCGGCTCTGCGCCGCTGACGATCGAGCTTCCCGAAAGTGCGGATTTCGGGATCACGCCGGACATGCTCGCCTCGATTGAGGAGCATGATTACAAGGGCCGGCCGATCACCATCTACGACGCCTATTTCGATCCGGACACGCGCGAGTTGCTCCACGTCGAGGCGCTGCATTCGGGCTACATCGACTTCATCGATCATGTCGTCGACAGCGGAGAGATGCGGCTCGTCGCCCATGTCGAGACAACGGCGCTCGACAATCATCGGGACGGCTACCGGTCGGCCTCGCATGCGGATCAGCAGCTCATTTCGCCCGGCGACATGTTCTTTGAGCACGCCGCCCGTGTCCAGTTCGAAACCTTCGACATCACGCTCGACTGAGCCAGCAGGACATCGCCATGAAGCTTGAACGGCTGCCCGACTGGGACCGGCGCCTTCCGCGCGTCATCGAACAGCATCGCGACGCCGACGGCGTCTGGGGCACGTCCGATTGCTGGATGCTGGCGATGGATGCCGTCGAGGCCGTCACGGGGGAGCGCGTGCTGCCTGCGCTGCGCCGGTACCGCAGCGAGGCCGGCGGATACCGCCTCTTCGCCAAGCACGGCTTTGCAACCGTCGAAGACGCGCTTGCGTCTGCCTTTCCGTCCGTCGGCATCCTGTCGGCCCAGCGAGGCGACCTCGGCACGATCGAGCGCGACGGCGTCATCTCCTGCGGGGTGTTCGATGCCGATGGTCTCGCCGTGAAGACGCTCTTCGGTGACGGCAAGACGGTCGTGCGCAGCGAGTTGCGGCACTTCCCGGTGACGCAGGCGCGTGCGGCCTTCAAGGTCGGGCGGGAATAGTATATGCCGTTTCTCGGGATCACCGCTTCGATCGTCAGCGCGGTCGTCGGCATTGGCTCGTTCCTCGCCGGCGGGACGGCGCTTGCGCAGATCGCGCTCGCTGGTCTCAGCATGGCGGCGAATTATGCCATGCAGAAGTTCTTCGGGCCGAAAGCGCCGCCCGCGCAGGCATCACAGCTCGAAACGCAATATGGGGAGAAGCTCGCCCGCACCATCATCCAGGGCAAGGTCGGAACCGCCGGCCATCACCTCTACCGGAACGCCTATGGCAAGGGCAACCGGATGGTGCAGGACGTCTTCGTCCTGTCGCACTGGAACATCGCCGGCGTTACCCGGGTCCGCTTCAAGGGAGAATGGAAGACGCTCGGCGGCGCTGTCGATGCGGAACGCGGGCAGCGCATTCAGGACATCGACGCAGAGGTCTGGGTCAAGGTCTACACCGGCTCGATGACGCAGCAGGCAGATGCGGGCCTGATCACGCGCTCGAACCCGCCCGGCCGATGGACGGCGAACCATCGCGGCGCGGGCGTCGCCTATGCCGTCGTCACCAACCGTCTGTCGCGCGATCATCTGCAGAGCCCTTGGGAGGCGTTCTTCGAGGTCGAGGGCGTCACCTATGACTGGCGCAAGGATTCGAGCGTCGGCGGGTCTGGCGCGCACCGATACAACGACCCTTCGACCTGGGAGCCGACCAGCAATCCGATACTTATGGCCTATTGCGCCACGCGGGGCTTTTGGCGCGGCAATGAGAAGATCGTCGGCAAGGGGCGCTCGGCATCCGCGCTGCCGCTGGCACAGTGGACGCTGGCCGCCAACATCGCCTCCGAGACGATCCTCGGAAAGCCGCGGTATCAGGCAGCCTGCATCTTCTCGTCGGGCGAAGGCGCGACGCATGACAGCAATCTGCAGCCTCTGATCGAAGCCTCGGCCGCGTCCTGGCTCGAGCTGGTCGGCGAAGAGTATCCGATCGCGGGCGCCAACCAGACGCCGGTGACAAGCTTCACCGACGACGACATCATCCTTGGCGAGCCGTTCCGCTTCTCCGAGCACCGCACCCGCACGACGCTCGTCAACACGGTCGCCGGCACATACATCGATCCGTCGTCCTTCTACCAAGCGATGCCGCTTGCCACGCGTGTCGACGAGGTGGCGCTCGCTGCCGATCGCGAACGGCTGGCGGTGCCGCTGAGCTTCGCCGCGGTGACCGATCCGGCCTGCGCCGACCGGTTGGCCGACATCGCGCTGCGTGCAAGCCGCTATCAGGGCAATGGTGAGATCTGCCTGCGCCACAAATACCTCGCGCTGCGGCCTGGCCAATGGGTGACCTGGACGTCAGCGCGGCGCGGCTGGACGAAGACCTTCGTCGTGCTCTCCAAGCGGCTCGGATCGTTCGGGGCGAACAGCGCCCGCAACGTCTATGTCAGCCTGCAGGAGGTCGGCGCCGGCGTCTTCGATCCGACCGCCTATGTCACCGCGCCGCCGGACGGCATCGGACAAGGCGCGCCAGATTATCTGTCGGAAGTCCAGAATCCGATCTTCGCGCCGCTGACGGTGAAAGACCCGGAGACCGGCAAGCAATATCCGGCGATCCGCGGCGTGTGGGACCCGATCGACGATCCAACGGTAATTGGCGTCGAAGTGCGATATCGCCCGAGCGCCCAGCCCGACATCCTGCTGATGCACCCGCAGGTGCCGGCGGACCAGACACTGGTGACACTCGCCAACGGCATCGTGTCGGCAACGCTTTACCAGGCGAGCACGCGGCTCGTGATGCGCCCCTATCGCAATGTGCCGTGGAGCGCGTGGCAGGAGGTCCTGACGCCGGTCGCGCCGTGGAACGATGTGATCTTTCCCGACGACCTCCTCGAGGACGTCAACGAGCTCGTCGAGCGAGCGGAATCGTTCACCGGCGAGATGGCCCGCGAGGCACGCGAGGCTGCACGACGCCTTGCCATGTACGGTCTCGAGCAAGACGGCGCCAACCTTTTCGACAAGCAGGATCTGCGCACCGTCATCACGGCGACCGCCCAAGGCATGGAGGCACGCTATGAGAATGTAGTAACGCTGATCGTCGCGCAGGACCAGATCATCGCGCAGCGCTTCGAGGAAGTGGCGGTCCAGCTCGGCGAGAAGGCGAGCGTCTCGGCGGTCAATCTCCTGTCGTCGGCGATCACGATGCAGGGCGAGACCATCACCGCGATCGGTGATGCCCAGATCGCGATCGACGCCAAGGTCGGCAACTTCTATGCCGGCGGCCTGCTGCGCATCCGGCAGATCGCAACAGAGACCGGAGCCGTGTCGACGGCGGCTCTTTCCGTCGCTGCGTCTGAAGGTGCCGCCACGCCCTCGCAGGCTGCCATCATCCTCAACGCAAAGGCGGGCGGCGTCTCCGAGATCGGGTTGATCTCGAACCGGACATACATTCGGCAGGGCGACGAGCTGACGCAGCTCGCGACGTTTTCCGGCGGCGTCTTCCGCCTCGGCGGCGGTATCCGCGCGAACTGGGCGCAGATCGACAACGTGCAGGTCACCAACGCCCAGATCGCCAATGCCGCGATCACGTCGACCAAGCGACACGGGCTGATCGTCCAGTGACTGCGGTCAACGTCCTGCTGACAACCGACGAGGTGCATGTTTTCAGCGATGGCGGGCACTACGACCCGGCCGGCCACATCGTCCGCGTCGGAGCGAAGACGTTTCATCTGCCGCGCTATGATGCAGTCCTCGCGTTCTCGGGCCCCACCGGCGCCATACCGGAGATCCTGCGCCGGATCGAGGAAGCGGATCTTCCGTCGCTGAGACTGCTTTGCTCGCAGGCGTCGGTGCTGCTGGCTGGCGCGGTGCCGATCGGGATGGCCTATTCGGTCATCATTGCCGGCGTCGAAGATGGTGCAACGCTTGGGGTCGCCCTTGAGGAGCGTGGCCGCGTCCATTTGCTTGGACCGGGTTCGATCGTCCGCTCGCTGTGCTGCGACGTCGCGTTCGACCCATTCGATATCGTCGGCAGCGGCCGGCGCATGATGGCGCAGCAGCGGGCCGAGCATGGGGTCGTTGCGGGCTTCTGCCTGCACAGCTGCCTGTCGCAAGGTGCGCTGTCGAGCCACGTCCTCGATCGCTGGCCGCTCCTGATGGCAAAGCCTTCGCGGCCGAGCTTTGCCGCCAAGATCGCCAACCTCGAAGTTGACACGATCAACATCGCCAACAATGCGGCGCTGGCGGTCGCCACTGGATCGTCGTCGATCGACGTGCCCAACCCGATGGCCGCGCCGGTCAAGCTCTTCGCCTCGGGAACGGCGAACTATCGCAACACCGGCGCCTCCGGTTCGGTGCAGTTCGATATCCGCATTCGGGCCTCGACCGGCAATCGAATTCTGGCGATCTACTCGTTCAACCGGTCCGGCAACAGCACTGCCTCGTTCCACATTCCGATCTCGGCCGTCGATCTCGCGCTTCATGCCTCGCAGACCTACACGGTGCAGACCGAGACGTTTGCCTCGGCGCCGGGAGCCGGTATCACGATCATTCCGTGGTCGGACGTGGTGATCAAGGCGCTCTATAGGAAGCGGTGATGGCGAAGATCGGAGCGCTTCAGGTCGACACGCTCAACATCGTGCCGTCCGCCATCACAACCGTCACGGTCGGCAATCCGATTGGTGTATCGAACCCGGCCGCGCAGCCAATCGAGATCCACGGCACCTGCACGATCCAGTATCAGGGGGTTGCCAGCGGCTCGACTGGGTCGGCGACTTATCGCATCCGCCGCAACCGAGACAACGCGATCCTGTTCGAGGAGACCTATGGCTTCAGCGGCGCGTCGGGTGGCGCCGCGCTGGTCAATGCTTCGATCCTAGATGATCAGGCGACGGCGTCGGAGACCTACAGGGTCGAGGAAGTGCCGAGCTACAGCCCCGGCACGCCGGGCGGCACCGGCGGCCTCACGATGATGTCTTCGCCGCTCTACTGCATCGCGGTGAAGAAATAGCCATGGCGAAGATCGAAGAGCTGACGGTCGACACCATCAAGATCAAGGATGGTGCGCTGACCCGCTTCTTCGGCGGCGCAGGTACGAGCGTCGTCGTCAATTCCGACACGCCGAACCCGGTCGAGATATTCATTCGCGCGGCCGGGTCTGACGTCCAGGTCCGCCGCACCCGCGGCAACGTCCTCATCGGCCAGACCAGCGGTCCGGTGATAGCCGCCATGTTCGTCGATCCAGAGCCGGCGGCCGGCGACACCTATTTCATCAGCGGCAATACAAGCCCGTCGCCGCGGATCAGGGCCAAAGTGAGTTTGCGATGATGTTTAGGGTCACCTTCAGGCACGGCCTGTTCTTCGATTACGAGGCGGCGACGATGGATGATGACGGCCAGACGCTGACGCTGCGCGACGAGGATGGCGGGCTCGTCGTTTCCTACCAGGACAGCGACATTGCCTCCTGCCTGCCAGTCGAGGACGCGCAATGACGCTCTATCGCATCGTGCTTCCGGACGGCACCGAGCGGCTGCACGAGGCCGACACCGTCGAGGGCGGGCAGAACTTTCTCAAGCTGATCGATGCGCAGGGCCGCGTCGTCGCCTGCTACCGAAACCACGGCTTCGTTCTCTTCGAACCGGCCTGATCCATAAACAGGACAACTGACATGACCGACCCGAACCCCTCGGCGGGCGAAGCCGTGCGCATCGATCCGGCCATCGCGCTGCGCGAGACCAAGCTCCTGATGCAGGCGATCGACACGCATTACCACAACCGCAACCTGATCCTTGCCCAACAGGCCCATGATCTCGGCGCGCAGCTCGCGGCATCCGGCCAACGGGTCGCCGAACTCGAGGCTGCCCTCGGCGCAAAGGAGCCTTCCTGATGCCAGCATTCTGGAACCAAGGCACAATCACGCTGACGACGGGTTCTGACGTGGCTGTCGGGCAGGGGAACAACTTCCTTCAGTCGCTGCTGCGTGCCGGCGACACAATCGAGAGCGACGACGGGCGCCGGGCCACCATCCTGTCGGTCGACGGGCCGAATGCGATCACGTTCGACAAGCCTTGGCGCGGCGAAGGCCAGGTGGCGGCGCCCTATAAGGGCTGGTTCACGCCCGACGACGTGACGCTCGAGGGGCTTGGTCGAAAGGCGTTGTCGGCATTGTCCTCGGGCAACGTCAAGGCGTTTGCCGATCTTGTCGGCTCGGCGAACCGGCTGCCGATATTCACCGGCGACGGGACGATGGGCGTCATCAACAAGGCGGACCTGATTTCCGGCGTCAGCTTCGACGCGCAGGTGGACACGCTCGGCGATCGTGCCGCCTACGACGGCGAGGACGAGGGGTTCTCGGTCCTGGTTGCCAATATCGGTGACGGCCGGGCCGCGCTCTACTTCCGGACGGTGGACGGATGGTCGGACCCGTCTTTCCTGACTGGCCCTGCCGTGACGCTCGATGTGACGGAAGTCGACGAGGTGCCCTATGGGGCGCCGCCGGCGGCTGACCTGACGCCGATCGCCGGCGGCTACAATCTCGCGTTCCAGATCCCACGCGGCATGATCATCGAGCCGGGCTCGGTCACGACGCTCGCCCCCGATCAACCGGCCGCGGTCAACTTCGTGCCCATCGATGGCGGCTTCCGGCTCGACATCTCGATCCCCCGTGGTCCGACCGGCGACATCGACGGCGTGACGCCGTTTTGGGTGACGCGGCTGGGCGCGGATGCTGACGTGGCAGCCGCGCGCGACGGGCTCAAAGTCGTTTCGTACGAACCGCAGACGCTTTCGCCGGAGCAGCAGGAGCAAGCACGGGAAAATATCGGCGTCAGCGCTGCCCTGGACCTCATGACCCTGCCGGTGGTCGGCGCATGACGAAAACCGTCTTTGTCAGCGGTCAGTCGAACTCCCTTGGGCGAGATACCGGTGGCCCGGCTTGGGCGTCGATCACCGGCGTGCGCGTATGGGACAACGCGAACCCGCTCGGCGCGAATGGCTCGGCTTTCCGCACTCCGGTCAACACCCGTGCAATCTATGGCACCTTCGAGTTTACCGACCGCAACAATGCTGCGGTCTGGTTCTGCCGCCGCCTAGCGCAGTACCTGTCCGAAACGATTGACATGACGATCGTTGCTCGTGGCGGGACGGCGATCTCGGGATGGGCACCGGGCGATAGCGTCGGCATGTTGCAGGAGTGTCTCGACGTGTGGGCGGCGACTGGCCAAGGGCCGGCCGACATCTTCGTTTGGCATAACAACGAAAGCAATTCGGGAACGAGCGCGACCGGCTATCGCGATGCATGGCTGGCGCTCGCCGCGAACCTCGAGGCCGGCGGGGTCATAGGCCCGAACACAAAAATCCTGCTTGTCGGGACGCCAGAAGACAACGCGGCGCGTGTGGCGGCAAACCGAAATTCCCTTGGTGCCATCGTCGCGGCCGACCCACGCTGCACGATCACCCTGAGTGACGGGCTGTCGACCTATGACGGATTGCATTTCACAGGCGACGCGCTTTATGTCCTCGGCGCTCACCGCATCTTCGACGCTTACATGAAGGCTGAAGCATCCATGGTTGCCACATATGCTTACGTCAACGAGGGCGGCGTGCCCGGCGAGCCCGGAACCGGCACGCCCAAGATAGTTAACCTTGAGAGCCTGTTGACACAAGGCTACCGGCCGAAAGGCCCGCCCATCTACATGACGGCCAACCAGATCTACAACCGACCTGCCGACGTCGTCGCTCTCGATGCACAGGTGCAGGCGGCTGGTGGAGGCGGGTCCGGAGCACTCGGGACGGACGGAGTTGCGCGCATCGGCGGCGGCGGAGGTGGTGGCGGCTATTGCCGCGCCTTAATCGCCAACCCGGAGGCGTCCTATATGGTGACGGTCGGGACAGGGGGCTTGGGCGGCGCGGCAGGTCAGAATAACGGCTCTGTCGGCAGCGCGTCGTCGTTCGGCCACCTGTCGGCAAATCCCGGCGGGGCAGGCACGACGTTCGGATCGACCAGCGATGTTGTTGTGGCATCGTCCGGGTCGGGGGGGAGTTCGACGACGGGCGACTTCAATGCCCGAGGAAACCCGGGCGGTCGCGGAATCAAGCTGACAGCCAGTGTCCGCATCGCTGGTGACGGCGGCAACGCTATGTTGGGGACCGGCGGCAACGCCACCAACGCCAGCTCGACGGCCGGCAATTCCAATGGTCAGGCAGGTACGGGCTATGGCAGCGGCGGCGGAGGCGGTTTGTCGTCGACATCTGCAAATGCTGCCGGTGGCGATGGTGCCCCAGGGGTGGTTATCGTGCAGGAGTACATTCGCGGCTAGCAGATGGCATCTCGGTTTTGCAGGGTATCAAGACTGTTTTGCATCAGACGGTCGATCCTCGCCGGCTTCACCGTACTCTATCTCACCATCAGCATCCGGAAGCTCATCTCCAGTATCGTCTTCCACCATGTCTCTACCGGCTGCATAGGCGGCAACATGTCGTCGCCGCATGGAGGGCGATCGATAGACGACCGCGAGTTCGTCCATTGCGACGCTTACTGTCGCGGGATGCCAGCCGGCCTCGCATGCCGCTCGCCAGATCTTGTCAGTCGCATCATTGATATCGAGCTGATCATCCAGGTCCCAGCTCAGAACCTTGAAAAGTGAGCGGTAAAGCGCGCGTTTGCATTCTTCCATGCCGCCTAAGGAAGGTGCAGGTATCGCAGGACGAAAGCCTTCGACCAATGCTCGTTCTTCCGCTTCCGTCCTGACTGTCATGGCGCCCTCGGTTCGCGCAGAAACTAGGACCTGTTGACATAGTCCCGCAGCCAGATGCGTGATGCGGCGAGGCAGAGGAAGGCCAGGAAGGACCTGGCGGTTTTGTCATAGCGTGTAGCGATACGCCGG
>JAFAFP010000001.1 GCA_023423415.1 Pseudomonadota bacterium
CGCGCAGTTCTGGCGTTCATCTTGCTCGTCTTCGTCTTTGCCCTCAGCATTTCCGATGGACGGATCATTCCCGCCTTCCTGACACGGGGCGCAGCCGGCGCGCCAGATACCATCGAAGCCAGGGAGAGTCCGCTCACTCAAGGGTCGATATACATCGCCCAGCCCGACAGCCAAACCTGCGAGCGTCGGGTAATCAATAACGATACCTGGCGCATCCGCAAGGCCGGCACGGTCCTTTGTGAGAACACCACCGGATCACTATCGATGCAGCCGACGGACCGTCCTGTCGCGCCGAGCCGTCTCGAAGCCATCCGCGATAGCTTCTTCCCGAAAAGATAGACACTGCCGAAGAGTCAGACTGCCCGTTCGACCAGATAGGCAACCTGCAGCAACGCAACCAGATTCACCAGAGCGTGCAAAATCAGCGTCAATGTGGTGGTGCCGCTACGCCAGCGCATCCATCCAAAAACGCAGCCAAGCACAAAGATCTGCACGATATAGAAGATATCGTACTGGATATGCATGGCTGCCCAGACAACTGATGGCACGGCAATCGCGCCAGTAACGCCCAGTCGCGACGCTGCGTACCCCCGAAACAGGAAGCCGCGGAACAGGATTTCCTCCATAAGCGGCGCCACGACAACCAATGCAACGCCAAGCGTCAGAACATGTCCGGATGCGCGTGCCGTCCGATACGCATCCACCACGGCCGCAGGAACGAGGTCGTGGCTGGTCAAATGGGATGTGAGATCGCCGAGTGGCAGCAATACAGCGATAACGGCGATGCCGGTCAGCACATTCGCCCGCGATGGCCAATGCAGGGCGAAATATTCAACGGCCGTACAGCGAGCTCGCCAAGCAGCCAGAACCAGAACGGCCGTTGCCGGTGGCATTGAAGCGATCGTCGCGATCGATATTGTCAAAGCATGTGTGGCGACGATGCCAAATTCGAGATCGGAGGTATCCGGGCTAGTTCCCAGCCACCTCACCATCCCGAACCCAACAAGTGTCTGTGCTGCAACCCACACGAGGATCGAGATCAGGCCAAATATTGTCGTGGACCAAAAACCCCAGGTCCGGCAGGGATAGGGCTGGCCAGTGATCCCCCCACCGGGCTTTGGCAAAGTGGCTTCGGTCATGATCCGGAGGCTCTAAATCGATGACTGTCGCGTCGATCGGAAATGTAAACAAGCGCGACAGACTTCTATACCCAGCGTAGCCTGTCGAAAAATATCGGCCATATAGTCAAGAGCAAGACATGCCTGCCCTCGTCCTTCCATTTTCTGAAGCCGTCGTACATCTGCCGCCACGCGGCGCGCTGCTCGGCCTCGATCTCGGAACCAAAACGATCGGAGTTGCTGCATCCGACCCCGACCGACGGCTGTCGGCCGGCGTCGAAACGATCGCGCGCAAGACATTCAGTGTGGATGCCGCACGTCTCTTGTCGTTGGCGGCTGACCGGCAGGCCATCGGATTTGTGCTTGGTCTGCCTTTGAACATGGATGGCTCGGAAGGACCTCGCGCCCAGTCCACCCGCGCCTTCGCCCGTAATCTGGCGAAGCTGACGGAGTTGCCGATTGCGTTCTGGGATGAACGCCTTTCAACCGCCGCTGTCGAGCGTGAATTGATCGCGGCGGACGCTAGCCGCGCGAAGCGCGCTGCGGTGATAGACCAGCATGCCGCGTCCTTCATACTCCAAGGCGCACTCGATTTTCTTCGTCTCAACAAAGAAAAGGCGGGGCATTAATGCCCCGCCTTTTCCAACCAATTCAGAGTCAGCACGCGCTGTAGTCGGTTCTGTTGTATTGGCCGTCGGTCGCGCAGCTCTTGAAGCCGGAATCGTAGTGGCCGAACTCGCCAGTGCCGTAATAGTTGCCATAGGCGGGTCCAACCGCGCCCGGCTGATAAGCATAGGCATCGAAGCCGGGCGCATATCCATATCCAGGTCCATAGGCATAGCCACCCGGCCCATAAGCGCGCGCGTTCGCTGCTGCACTACCGATTGCGGCCCCAGCAGCAAAGCCCGCAGCGCCTGCGGCCCAGGGCTCCCATCGCTGCGCGAACGACGGTGTTGTTGCAGCGATCGTCAAGACGCCTGCCAAGCCGAGAGCGAGCGACTTTTTGGAAAATGCCATCAGAAACCTCCATTCCATGTTGTGCACTCCCCCAGTCCCCGTCCCCAGGCGGGGCAACGCAATGCAACAAGGGTGGTTCCTCGCCATCAGTTCGGACGCGCACGCTCAAGCAAACGTGAGCATGAGCCCGACAGATCAGCCGCGCCGTATGTGCGACCACGGACATCGTTCAGTCGCGTTTGCGAAAAAACCTTGGCGTTTTGTGGTGATGTTGTCTGCAGTGCAGCGACTGCCGCAATCAACGCCACATGTTCGACAATAAATCGCGCATGCGACTCAACATCGATCAAATCCAATGCTTGAATAATTCTTCTGATCGCATCGGAGGCGACGGAACACTGCTCGACTTCTCGGCTAAGCGCATTGATGACCGAGCGCGCATCGTCACTTCTCATAGCGCGCAGCGCATCAAGCGCCATGACGTTCCCCGAACCCTCCCAGATCGCATTGACCGGAGCCTCGCGATAAAGCCGCGCCAGCGTATAATCCTCGACATATCCATTGCCGCCAAGGCATTCCATCGCCTCGTAGACAAAGGCAGGCGCCATCTTGCAGATCCAGTATTTGATCGCAGGTGTCAGAAGGCGCGCCCGTGCCGCCTCTTGCGGATCGCTTGGCGCCAGATCAAAGGACCGACACAACCGCATGACAGCTGCTAGCGCGGCTTCGACATCAAGCGCGAGATCGGCCAGCACCGAGCGCATCATCGGTTGATCGACCAGCTTCTTCTGAAAGACGATGCGATGACGGGCATGATGACTGGCACGCGCAAGAGCAGCACGCATGATCCCGGCCGACGAGATGGCACAATCGAGGCGCGTCAGTTGGACCATCTGCAGAATAGTGCCGATGCCCCGCCCCTCCTCCCCGACACGCAAAGCATAGGCATTATGAAACTCGACTTCCGAAGACGCATTGGAACGATTGCCGAGCTTGTCCTTTAGTTTGACGAAGCGAAAGCCATTCACGCTTCCATCCGGTCGAAACCGCGGCATGAAGAAGCAGCTCAGGCCGTCCGGTGCCTGTGCTAGGACAAGAAACGCGTCGGACATCGGTGCCGACATGAACCATTTCTGCCCATCGATGCGATAAGCCTCACCGTCACGCACGGCGCGCGTCGTGTTGGTGCGGACATCAGTGCCCCCCTGCCTTTCGGTCATGCCCATGCCAAGCGTCATTGTCGTCTTGGCCTGCCATGGCTGAAACCGCGAGTCGTAGTGTCGTGATGCGATTTTCGGCATCACCTGCGCCAACAGATCGGGCACGGCCGTAAGCGCGGCGACCGATGCGCGGGTCATGGTGATCGGACACATGTGGCCGTTTTCGACCTGAGCCACCATATAGAAATGTGCCGCACGAGCCACTTCCGCCGGCGCCCCAGCCGACAGCCCTTCGTTGTTCCAAGTCGAACAATGCAGACCGGCCGCCATACTCTCGCGCATGAAATGGTGATAGGCCGGATCGAATGTAACGATGTCGTCACTCAGAATGGGAAGGTAAACGTCGGCGCGCCGGGCCAACTCAAACATGTCTGCCCGTCCCCAACGGCGGCCGAACTCCTGCAGTGTGCCGCTTTCAGATTTGCCGCCATTGGCCGCCACCGCTTCTTGCAGAGGCAGGTCGGAACCAAACAGGTCGATACCAGTGAAGGGAGGCGGCTGATTGAGTTCAGGACCGGTACTTGCGTCGTTCGACATGCAGACCTCCTGAGGGTTATCGTACCATGGTCTTGAGGAGCGATCGGCCGATTCAACAAGTGTTGGGGATGGCTGAGATGCTGCCTTGCGGCGGGGTCAGGATAGTCCTATAGACCCGACTTTAATGAACATTGCGGCCACATCCTCCTTCGTTCTCAACCGACGCCATCTGTTGGGGATCGAAGGGCTTTCGCGCGAGGAGATACTGGGTCTCCTCGACCTCGCCGAGGAATTTGTCGAACTGAATCGCCAGGTCGAGAAGAAGCGGACCTCGCTACGCGGGCGAACCCAGATTAACCTCTTCTTTGAATCCTCGACCCGAACCCAGTCTTCCTTCGAACTCGCCGGCAAACGCCTCGGGGCAGATGTGATGAACATGGCGGTCAACTCGTCCGCCATGAAGAAAGGCGAGACGCTGATCGACACGGCGATGACGCTGAACGCAATGCATCCGGATATCCTGGTGGTGCGCCATCATGCCTCCGGCGCCGTTGAACTCTTGGCGCAGAAGGTTGATGGCTCGGTGATCAACGCCGGCGACGGAGCGCATGAACATCCCACCCAGGCGCTGCTTGATGCCCTCACCATTCGGCGCAACAAGGGCCATATCGAGGGCTTGATCGTTGCAATCTGCGGGGATGTTCTGCATTCACGGGTGGCGCGATCGAATATCATCCTGCTCAACGCCTTGGGCGCGAATGTGCGCGTCGTCGGCCCCTCGACTCTGCTCCCGCCGCACGTCGAGCGACTGGGCGTGAAGGTGATGCGCGACATGCGCGAGGGTTTGCAGGGTGCCGACATCGTGATGATGCTGCGGCTGCAGCGCGAGCGCATGAACGGCTCGTTCGTGCCATCGACGCAGGAATATTTCGCGTATTTCGGTCTCGATCAGCGCAAGTTGGCCTATGCCAAACCGGATGCGCTTGTCATGCATCCTGGGCCGATGAATCGAGGCGTCGAGATCGATTCGAGCGTCGCCGATGGCGCGCAATCGTTGATCCGGGAACAGGTTGAGATGGGCGTCGCCGTACGTATGGCCGTTCTCGAAGCCCTCGCCCGCAACTTGCCGAACGCATGACGCCAATGCTTTCCGACCGCCGCCCCATCCTTCTCGCCAATGCCCGGATCGTCGATCCCTCGCGCGATCTCGATTTCCCGGGCGACCTGCTGATGGCCGACGGTGTGATCCGCGAGGCCAAGCGCGGCATCAGCGCTGCAGGCGTGCCGGAAGGTACCGAAGTGGTCGATTGCAAGGGTCACATCGTCGCTCCAGGCCTGATCGACATGCGCGCCTTTGTCGGCGAGCCGGGCGCGGAATATCGCGAGACACTGGCCACCGCGAGCCAGGCTGCCGCGGCCGGAGGCGTGACAACGATCATCTGCCAGCCTGACACATCGCCCGCGATCGATGATCCGGCGATCGTCGACTATATACTACGACGTGCGCGCGACACCGCGATCGTTCATGTGCAGCCGATGGCGGCGCTGACGAAGGGGTTGGAAGGCAAGGAGATGACCGAAATCGGCCTGCTCAAGGCAGCTGGCGCGGTCGCCTTCACAGACGGGGCTCGCAGCGTCACCAATGCGCAAGTGATGCGCCGCACCCTCACCTACGCGCGCGATTTCGATGCGCTTGTGGTTCATCACACCGAGGATCCCGATCTGATTGGTGAAGGCGTGATGAATGAAGGGGAGCTTGCGACCCGGCTTGGCCTGCATGGAATCCCGACCGCAGCCGAGGCGATCATGTTGGAACGCGACATGCGGCTCGTCGCACTCACCGGCTGCCGCTATCACGCGGCATCCGTCACTTGCCGGCAGTCGCTCGAGATATTGCAGAGGGCGAAGGAGAACGGCTTGCCGGTCACGGCATCCGCTTCGATCAATCATCTCACGTTGAATCAGATCGACATCGGTCCGTATCGAACCTTCTTCAAAGTCACGCCACCTTTACGCGACGAGGAGGACCGCGCCGCGCTGGTCGATGCAATCACTTCCGGTCTGATCGACGTCATCATGTCGGATCACAATCCGCAGGATGTGGAAACCAAGCGCTTGCCATTCGCTGAAGCTGCGCCCGGCGCGATCGGGCTTGAGACAATGCTCGCGGCCGGCCTGCGGCTCGTAAACAACGGCGGAATGCCGCTGACGACCTTGCTTGGCGCAATGTCATGGAAGCCGGCAGAATTGCTAGGTCTGCCGGGAGGCACTCTGCGTAGCGGCGCTCCTGCCGATGTGATCGTGATCGACCCTGACACATCCTGGGTGCTCGATCCGGACGACCTTAAGTCCAAGTGCAAGAATACGCCGTTCGACGAGGCGCGTCTTGAGGGTCGTGTGATCCGCACCATCGTTGCCGGACGCACCGCCTACGAGTACGCTTCCGCCTGACGCGATGATCGCGCGAGCAGGGCGCTGCGAGACATGACAGACTGGTCGACCATTACAGCCGCATGGCCAACGCTGCTTGGCATGCTTGCGTTCGGCTATTTGCTGGGGTCGATTCCCTTCGGTTTGCTTTTGACCAGCCTGTTCGGCGGCCCGGATATCCGCTCGATCGGATCAGGAAATATCGGCGCGACCAATGTCTTGCGTACCGGCCGCAAGGGCCTCGCCGCAGCGACGCTGCTGTTCGACATGTTCAAGGGGACAGCGGCGGTCCTCATTGCGCGTTATGTGTTCGGGGATTTCGCAGGGATCGCGGCCGGGCTCGGCGCCTTCCTCGGGCATCTCTTTCCGGTGTGGCTTGGCTTCAAGGGCGGCAAAGGCGTTGCCACTTTCATCGGCGTGCTGCTCGGATTTTCTTGGCAAGCTGTCGTGGCCTATGCCGTCATCTGGGTCCTGATCGCATTCGTTACTCGCTACTCGTCCCTGTCGGGCCTCATTGCCTGCGCCGCCACTCCCGCAATCCTCTGGACGCTCGGCTTGCCGGCCGAAGCCAAACTGTTTTTCATCATGACCCTGCTGGTCTTCATCATGCATCGCGCCAATATCGCACGGCTGATCGCCGGCACAGAAAGTAAGATCGGTCAATCCACGGCCAAGTCATGACCCGAGCCGAGACCGCCGATGGTGTTAAACTCACCGACGGGCAGCGTCTCGATTGGCTCCGCCTTATCCGCAGCGAGAATGTCGGCCCTCGGACCTTTCGCGCGCTGGTGAACCGATATGGCGGCGCACGTGCAGCAATAGAAGCATTGCCAGATCTCGCGCGGCGCGGTGGAGCTCAGGCACCCGGGCGTATCTGTTCCATTGAGGACGCCGAACGCGAGATGGAAACCGCGCGGCGATACAATGCTGTGTTCGTTGCTTTAGGTGAGCCCGGCTACCCGGCACGACTGCGCGTGATTGAGGATGCGCCCCCCTTGATTGCAGTTCGCGGAAATTTCGATGCGCTCAAAATGCCCGCAGTGGGGATCGTTGGGTCACGGAATGCTTCGGCCGCAGGGACGAAATTCGCGGCACAGATGGCGCACGAACTTGGACAAGACGGCTTTGTCATTTCGTCCGGTCTCGCACGCGGCATTGACGCCGCCGCGCATCGGGCCACACTGCAGAGCGGTACCATTGCGGTCCTCGCCGGCGGGCAGGACTGTATCTATCCCCCGGAACACAAGGAACTGCTGGACCAGATTCTAAAAAATGGGGTGGCAGTGTCCGAAATGTCATTTGGCTGGGAGCCCCGCGCGCGCGACTTTCCACGCCGTAACCGACTAATCTCCGGGCTGTCGCTCGGCGTTCTTGTTGTCGAAGCGGCACGACGCTCGGGGTCGTTGATCACGGCACGCATGGCGCTTGAGCAAGGACGTGAAGTCTTTGCCGTACCGGGATCGCCGCTGGATCCGCGGTGCGAGGGTACGAACGGATTGTTGAAACAAGGTGCCACACTAGTCACCGAGGTGAGCGACATCATCAGTGCGCTGGCACCGATCCTCGGGCGGCCGCTTGTCCTGCCTGTCGAGGAGCCTGAGAACGGTGGCGACGACGCCCCTGAAGACGCGGCCCCCGATGAACGCCGCAGCATTCTCGGTCTCCTCGGGCCGACACCTGTCGATATCGATGACCTTATCCGCCTATCGGGCGCGCGCCCGGCCGCTGTCCGGATGGTTCTGCTGGAATTGGAAATCGCCGGTAAGCTGGAGCGGCAAGCGGGTGGTCGCGTAGCTTTGCTGTAGCTCGGCGATGTTCTTTCCAGCGGCCATGCGAGACTATTCGCGAGAAGTCTCATCGTCGGTTTTCGCTAAGATCTCCGCCTCCATTCTGGCCATGTCCAGCAGGTAGCCGAGGGTACCAAGGCCATGTTTGCGAGCCATTGACGCGAGGTCGGCTGTCAGATCGGCAATATAGGTCGCAGCCTCAGCTTGGCCACTTCGATTGCGAGACAGATTCCGGGTCATATGAAGGCGCTGCACGATTCCAACGGGGTTGAATCATATTATTAAAACTATCTAAGGTTGCAATCAGGCGTATTCACGAGCGGAAATCGCAGAGCCGTCATTTGACAGAGGGGGTCGATTTACCCATGGTCCGGCCCCACTTAAGCGGCGGAATCGCTCGCAAGGTCTGAAAATCAGACTTAAGCTATTGGAAATTCATGAATATCGTTGTTGTCGAGTCTCCGGCAAAGGCCAAAACCATCAATAAATACCTCGGCCCAGGCTACGAGGTTCTGGCTTCGTTCGGCCATATTCGGGATCTTCCGGCCAAGGATGGGTCGGTTGACCCGGACGCCAACTTCAAGATGATCTGGGAAGTCGATGAGCGCGCCCAGAAGCGCATCAATGACATCGCCCGCGCCGTCAAATCCGCCGACAAACTGATCCTCGCGACCGACCCGGATCGCGAAGGTGAAGCCATTTCCTGGCACGTCCTGGAGGTCCTGAAGGAAAAGAAGGCCCTCACCGACCAGGCCATCGAGCGGGTGGTATTCAATGCCATCACCAAGCAGGCCGTCAGCGAGGCGATGAAGAATCCGCGCAAGATCGACCATGCTCTGGTCGACGCCTATCTTGCACGACGCGCCCTCGACTACCTCGTCGGTTTCACCCTCTCGCCGGTGTTGTGGCGTAAATTGCCGGGCGCACGCTCGGCCGGCCGCGTGCAATCGGTGGCGTTGCGCCTCGTCTGCGACCGCGAACTCGAGATCGAAAAATTCGTTTCGCGCGAATACTGGTCGCTCGTTGCGACGCTCGCGACACCGCGCAACGACGTGTTTGAAGCGCGTCTTGTCGGGGCTGACGGTAGGAAGATCCAGCGCCTCGACATCGGCACCGGTCAGGAAGCCGCGGACTTCAAGAAAGCGCTCGAAACTGCGGCCTTCAAGGTCGCCTCGGTTGAAGCAAAGCCGGCTCGGCGTAATCCGCCCCCGCCCTTCACCACCTCCACCATGCAGCAGGAAGCCAGCCGTAAGCTCGGCTTTGCGCCGGCGCACACGATGCGGATCGCGCAACGGCTGTATGAAGGTATCGACATTGGTGGCGAGACCGTCGGTCTCATTACCTATATGCGTACAGACGGCATCGACATGGCGCCGGAAGCCATCACTGGCATCCGGACGATGATCGGCAAGAACTACGGCAAGGATTATGTGCCGGACGCGCCGCGCCGCTACCAGAATAAGTCCAAGAATGCGCAGGAAGCGCACGAAGCGGTTCGACCAACCGAGGCCTCGCGCACGCCACGCGACGTTAGGAGCTCGCTCGATTCCGATCAGGCCCGGCTCTACGAACTGATCTGGAATCGCGCCGTCGCGAGTCAAATGCAGTCGGCTGAACTGGAGCGCACGACTGTCGACATCGAGGCAAAGGTCGCCGACCGTCTGCTTGAGCTTCGCGCCACCGGCCAGGTGATCAAGTTCGATGGCTTCCTGACGTTGTATCAGGAAGGACAAGACGATGAGACCGACGACGAGGAAGGAAAGCGCCTTCCTTCGATGTCGCAAGGCGAGCCGCTGAAGAAGGAATCGATCAGCGCTACTCAGCATTTCACCGAACCGCCGCCGCGCTTCACCGAAGCCTCGCTGGTCAAGCGTATGGAAGAGCTCGGTATTGGGCGGCCTTCGACCTATGCATCGATCCTCGCCGTGTTGAAGGATCGTGGGTATACGCGTCTCGACAAAAAACGACTGATCCCCGAAGACAAGGGACGACTTGTCGTCGCGTTCCTGGAAAGCTTCTTTCAGAAATACGTTGAATACGATTTCACGGCATCGCTCGAAGAGCAACTCGATCGCGTCTCGAACAACGAGATCGAATGGCACCAGTTGCTGCGTGATTTCTGGGACGACTTCATCGCTGCCGTCGGCGAGATCAAGGATCTGCGTATCACGCAGGTGCTAGACGCTCTCAACGAGTTGCTTGGACCGCACGTTTTTCCGAAACGCGAGGACGGTGGCGAACCGCGCCAGTGCCCGACTTGCGGCGAAGGACAGCTTTCTTTGAAAGTCGGCCGCTTCGGCGCCTTCGTCGGATGCTCGCGCTATCCGGAATGCCGCTACACGCGACAACTTGCACCAAGTGCCGGCGGCGGTGACAGCGCAACACGCATCCTCGGTCAGGATCCCGAGACGTGTCTTGAAGTATCGCTGCGCGGCGGCCGTTTTGGTCCCTATGTGCAGCTTGGCGAGGGCACCAAGGAAGAAAAACCGAAGCGATCCGGTTTGCCGAAGGGCATGGCGCCGGACGATGTCGATCTGGAAAAGGCGCTCGGTCTCCTATCCCTGCCGCGCGATGTCGGAAAAGATCCGGAAACCGGCGAGATGATTACAGCCGGCATCGGTCGCTTCGGATCGTTCGTAAAGCTTGGCAAGACATACGCGAATCTTGAACCCGGCGACGACGTGCTCAATGTTGGTCTCAATCGTGCGGTCGCGCTCATCGCCGACAAGAAATTGAATCCCGGCAAAAGTCGGCGCTTCGGTGCCGATCCGGGCCGATCGATTGGCGATCATCCGGACAAGGGCGGACCGATCATCGTCAAGAACGGGCGTTATGGCGCTTACGTCAGCCATGACGGTGTCAATGCCACCCTGCCCGCCGACAAGACGCCGGACAATATCACGCTCGAGGAAGCGGTCGGGCTGATCGATGCGCGCATCGCCGCCGGCGGCGGCAAGAAGAAAAAGGCCGCGCCGAAAGGCGCTGCCAAGGGTGCTGCGGGCAAGCCGACGACAAAAGCCAAGAAATCATCCAAGACTGCGAAGGCGGACGAGGACACGGCGAAGTCGAAGCCGACGGCGAGAAAGGCAACCACAAAGTCTGCCAGCTCGGCTGTGAAGGCGAAGTCAGCGTCGCGCAAGCCCGTCGAAAAATCCGAACCCAAACGTAAGGTCGCGCATTAAGCTGCGCTGTTGAATGCGCAACTGACCTGAAAGGCAATCTTGGCTCGTCCAAAACCAAAGCAGGCGTTTGGCTTTCCGAGCCGGGAGCGATTGCTCGCCTTCATCAAGGACAATCCCGGCAAAGCCAGCACGCGCGAGATTGCGAAAGCGTTCGGACTGAAGAATGCAGATCGTGCAGAACTGAAGAGAATCCTGCGTGAGCTGGCGGATACCGGTACCGTCGAGAGGCGGCGCAAGACGCTGCACAAGCCGGGCAGCCTGCCTTCGGTCACGCTCGCCGATATCACGGGCCGCGATCGCGACGGCGATTTGCTAGCGATTCCAACGGAGTGGGACGAGGAAGCGCATGGCGAGGCGCCCAAGATCCGCATCGCCACACCGCGCCGCGCCAAGCCCGGCGAAGCCGCCGGCATCGGCGACCGCGCGCTGGTAAGGGTCGAAGAACTGCGCGAGCCCGAGCAGGAGGTGCGTTACTCGGGCCGCGTCATCAAGATCCTC
>JAFAFP010000016.1 GCA_023423415.1 Pseudomonadota bacterium
ATTTTGTGGAAGGGACGTTGCTCCGGGTCATTGACATTCGGCGCTGGACACGGCCTTTCCGGTGCTCTGAAAAACTGGCCACTGTTAGACAGGAGTGAGATCAATTGAGCTCGGGTTCGATGCTGGATCAGGCGCTGACACGCTTGGAAGATGCTGCGAGACATGTCGCTCTTGATGCGGATGTGCTGGAGAAACTGAAATATCCGCGTGAAACGACCAAGGTCAGGCTGATGATCCGCATGGATGACGGCTCGCGCCGCTCATTCCTGGCATGGCGTTGCCGTTACGATGACACGCGTGGTCCCACCAAGGGAGGCATTCGCTTCCATCCGGACTCCACCGAGGCCGAGGTCGAGACGCTGGCCTTCTGGATGACGTTCAAATGCGCGGTGATGAATCTGCCTTATGGCGGCGGCAAAGGGGCTGTCCGGGTTGATCCGCGAGCGCTGTCGAAGGCAGAGCTTGAGCGATTGTCACGGGCCTATATTCAGGCTTTTGCCAAGATCATCGGCCCTGATCGGGATATTCCGGCTCCCGACGTTTACACTAACGCCATGGTCATGGGCTGGATGTCGGATGAATATTCCAGCATCGTCGGCCAACCGACTCCTGCTGTGATCACAGGAAAGCCGATCTCGCTCGGCGGATCGCTGGGCCGCGATGATGCGACGGCCCGGGGTGGCTTCTATCTGGTGCGGCATCTGGCGGAGCGCCTTGGGCTGAAGCCGGGGGCACGCGTGGCGATTCAGGGGTTTGGCAATGCCGGCCAGTATGTCGCCCAACTGCTGGGCGACGACGGTTACAAGATCGTTGCCGTCTCGGATTCCCGCGGAGCGGTGCATTGCCCTTCGGGTATTGACGTTCAGACACTCATGTCCGCGAAGCAAAACGGATCGGTGACCTCGCTTGCAGGCAAGAAGGGCATTTCCGTGATTTCGGCTGACGAACTCATCGCTGTCGATTGCGAGATTTTTGTTCCGGCTGCGTTGGAAGACATGATCCATGCGGGTAACGCCAGCTCCATGAAGGCGCAGCTCGTACTCGAACTGGCCAATGGTCCGATCACGCCGGAAGCGGACGCGATCTTGAGCGCCAAAGGCGTGACGGTGCTGCCGGATATTCTGGCCAATGCGGGCGGCGTGACGGTATCGTATTTCGAATGGGTGCAGAACCGCCAAGGTTATTATTGGACGGTCGAGGAGGTGCATTCTCGTCTGCGGACGATCATGGAATGCGAAGGCGAGGCGATCTGGACCCTGGCCAAGGAGAAGGGGATCTCATTGCGGAGCGCGGCCTATGTGCACGCACTGGGACGATTGGCGGTCGCAATTGAAGCCCATGGAACCCAGCATTATTTTACGAATTAGGGCGGGTTTCTGTGGGCCAAGGGCGCCGGTTGTGACTGTCGACGCCAGATACAAAGAGCCCCGCGATCAGCGGGGCTCTTTCGTTTGGATCGTCGACCGCGGTCTTGCTGGTCGAGCGGTTCGATGCGGCGTCTACTGCGTGCCGATGATCTTGAACAGATAGGTCAGGTAGGAAAGCTCGCTGCCGCCGCTCGGTGTCGTCCGGCTGACAAAGTCGAAAATCTTGCCATCTTGCAGGCGGTAGTCGGCAAGACGGGCGACGCGACGCTCCTTATCGAAATAGACCGCGATCACACGCTGTTCGACCACCTTCTGGGGCAGAAAGGCGGCGGCCTTCTCGGCGCGCTGGGAAATGTAATAGAAGGCTTCGCCGCTCACGGTTGCGACGGTGGACGGTGTGCCAAGCACGATCAGCACCTGCTCCTGGCTGGAGCCCAGCGGAATCTGTTCCAGCGCGCCTTCCGGCACCACGTAGCCGCGCTGGAACGTTTGTTCGAGACCGCCACAACCTGCAACCAAAAGTATAACGGCGAGCGCGGCCACGCCGTTACGAAAGCGGGCAATCCCCCTCGAAGGACGGTTCAGAAACTGCATGACGGTTCGAGTACCTATCGACGTCCAGATTTGCAATGCAGGACCATGGCAAACAGCGCCGCATGATCCTAAAAGGACCCGATGCTGAACATCTTTCGCCGGAACCCCCGAACGAACACCATTGAGGCGCTCTATGGCGCCATCGTGGCGCAAGCGCGCGCGCCTGTCTTCTATCTCGCCTATGGCGTTCCGGATACGGTTAATGGCCGGCTAGATGTCCTGATGCTGCATCTGGCGATGGTGTTCGAACGGCTCTCGAACGGGGACGATGCGGCGAAGGCGGCCGGGCAGGCGGCATTCGACCGATTTTGCCGCGATATGGACGATCACCTGCGTGAGGAGGGAATCAGCGATGTGAAGGTCCCGAAGCAGGTGCGGGGGGTGGCAGCCGCTTTCTTCGGACGGCATGGCGCCTATATATCTGCCTTGCGGTCAGGTGATAATAACGCGTTGCAGACGGCTCTGAGCCGCAACATTTTTGAAGGCGCTGCCGCACCGTCAGTTCCCAGGCTGGCGGCTTACATGCAGGCAGCTATGAGCGGGCTGGACGAACAGGCCCCGCCCGTGATCGCGACAGGCCAGATTGGCTGGCCCAGTGCAGAGGCGATCCCTGTTTGATCGGAATGAACCAGAACGATGACTGATACCCCAATCTGGAGCAGGCGGATCGCCGTCGACGATGTTCCCCAAGAGGGCCTGCGCGTGGAGATGGCAGCGGATGCATCGGTACGCGCGGCGCTGGCCCGGCTGGCCGGACTTCGCGAGTTGTCCCGGCTCGACGCTCAGTTCGATGTCACACAGCAGGGACGCAACGGCCTTCATGTTGTTGGTGAGGTTTCTGCATTGGTTGGCCAGAATTGCGTCGTAACTCTCGATCCTATCGAGAAAAATCTTCTTGAACCGATCGACCTGGTCTTTACGGCAGACAGGACTATGGACATTGGTGATGTGGAGAATGAGATTTCGTTCGGTTTGAGCGAGGCCGAACCGCCCGAACCCCTCGTCGGTGGCGCTGTCGATCTCGGGGCTATCGCAACCGAGTATTTTCTGCTCGGGATTGACCCTTATCCCCGCAAGGAAGGAGTCATTTTCGAAGCCGCGCAGACCGAGAACAGCGTGACCAAACCGTTCGCGGCGCTCGCGGCGCTCAAAAAACCTCCGAAAGGTGGGGCGGAGTGACAGTTGTATCCGTGCTCCGAAGCGCTATTGTCCGCGCCCGCGTTCGCCCCTTCCGGCAACCTCCGATGATCCGCATTCCGATCTTGCAAGGGCTC
>JAFAFP010000045.1 GCA_023423415.1 Pseudomonadota bacterium
GACAGGGAGCCTCTCACTTGGCCTTCTGCCGACCTCGGGTATTTCGCCTGTTCTGCCTACTTTCGATCAATATATCTCCAATGTGACGCTGGTCCGTATATCGGACGGTGTCACGCTGACCGAAGGCATAGATTATGTTGTTTACCCCGATCAGGGGGGCGTAGGCCTTCCGTCGGCCGGCTCCCCGGTGGGTGTGAATTACACCATAACCGGACACTCGCAGCGGTACGATATGGTCTCCCTCAATCCCGTGACGAGATCGGTTGTGGTGACAAAAGGCACGGACAGGGTGCGTGATCCCGATTACTATGCGGCTGTAGCGCCGGCCGGGAACATCCCGCTTTACCGAGCATTTGTCACTCGCTACGGCGTGGACCTGATCCCGGTCATGCATCACCGCCGGATGGTGCGAGACGATCTGAAGTCTGATTTTGCAGCGTGGATTGCCTACAACCGCTCCTGCCTGGCTAAGACGTTGAAAGCTCTTCGAGCCGGTAGCGCATGGAAGCTGATAGGGTACGGTGATAGTATCACGGCTATTGGTGGTGGCGGGATTGAGCCAGATGGCGCGTTGCGAGATCTTGCCAGTTGGATATCCGGTATGCCGGCAGACACAAAGGCGACCATCCCGGTATACGATGGCCCCGCAGGCACTGGTGCTCATATCCGTGTCGGATGGAACTGGATACTGAAGGCTGCTCTTGAGACGCGTTACAGTTCGGCTATCACCTATCTCAATTTCGGTTGGTCGGGGACAACATCCGCAAACACCGGCAACAACGGCTTGAACCCCACACGACTTAACCGTGTCCTGTCGGAGGGGCCGGCCCTGATGGTGCTGGCTTTCGGGATGAATGAGCTAGGTTCCGCTTCGACATACAGCAACGTCGTCAGCATTATCCAGCAAGCCAAAGCTGCGGGAATGGAGGTAATCGTTCTGACCCCTCCGAGATGCAACGAGATTGGTCGCGGCTCTGTTTATGATGCTTGGCGTAAGACGCACGATGACCTCGTCATGGCAGCCATAGATACGGGATCGGCCTACATCTCCACATTTGAAGTCGCGGGCAATGGTTTTGAGGGAGCGACCGGGCGCTCCCCTAAGAGCATGTGTATGCAGAACCTTTATAACCATCCCTGGCCGCTCGAATTGGCAGAGATTGGCGCCGCT
Organism: Pseudomonadota bacterium; assembly: GCA_023423415.1. Taxonomy (GTDB): domain Bacteria; phylum Pseudomonadota; class Alphaproteobacteria; order Rhizobiales; family Xanthobacteraceae; genus Pseudorhodoplanes. The sequence continues at coordinate 1,172 of JAFAFP010000045.1, forward strand.
CTTGTCAAGATTTTCGATTAAGGCCTAAATTTCGGTGGCCGCTTGACGGAAGCGGCCACTTTACGCCTTCCATAGCCTCGATAGGGTCTCGCAGATCGAAGGCCTCTATCTCGCAGCGAACAAGCTCCTTCTCAACAGCGATCCGTATAAATTGATCACGGTTTTCTGCACCAAAGAGTGAATCGATGCGGTGAATGAGTAAATCTGGAATATTTTGCATAACCCCTCCCTAAACAACAAATATCTAACCTAAGTTGTGTGGAGGCGCCAGTACGTCATGTTAGAATATTCTATTGCGCTAAAGTTCGATCGTTCTGAATAAATGCCGATAAGCGTCGCGCAGGTTCGCGCGGCGATGAACCAGCCGCCAATCTGAACCTGCAATCTTCGAAAGCGCCAACAAAACGATTGTTCCCCGGCGCATATGGAAAACAAAAAAACCCGTCACCTGGCGGGGTGACGGGCTCACGCTTAGGCGTTATTCGCAACGCCGCTGCATTCAATGATGCCTGTTCTTGGCATTCGTGTCGTTGGAATAAAAGGTATCGTAGATAGGTTGCGCGAAACTTACGTTTCAACTGTAACTTATAGCCTCCAAAAAGAAAAGAGGCCCGTCGCTCCGCCAAGCGCCAGGGCCTCTATGCCGCAGCCTGTTTCAGGGGACGTGCGGCGGCTTCCTCATACATGCTGGAAACTGAAAACAAAAGACCCGCGCATCGTGTAGGGACGAAAGTGCGCGGGTCTTAAAACCATGAATTACGGACATGGCGCCGTCATAACGCGCCGGCCGCATGAAGGTTCCCGCGGCACCCATAACCCACATTCAGGAGAACATCATGGCACGACGCATCAACGCGGCGGGGCTTTCGCACATCATGCAGTGGGAAGGCAAACGGCTTGTCGCATATCAGGATGTCGCAGGCATCTGGACTATTGGCTACGGCCACACGACGGCCGCAGGCATTCCTCGTGTTCGCGAGGGCATGCGCATCAGCGACAAGGAAGCTGAAGACATCCTGAAAAAGGATCTCGGCAAATTCGAGGATCGCGTGAGCAGGCTCGTCAAGGTGCCGCTGACCGACAAGCAGTTTGCGGTTCTCGTCTCCTTCGACTTCAATACCGGCGCGCTCCACAAATCCACGCTCCTGAAAAAGCTGAATGCAGGCGACTACGACGCCGTGCCAGCCGAACTCATGAAGTGGGTCAATGCTGGAGGCAAGCGGGTTCAGGGCCTCGTCAATCGTCGCGCTGCGGAAGCAGGTCTGTGGGCCAAGGGCGAATTCGTATCGAGCAACACCGTCGAGGCCAAGAAAGCCGTGCCGGTCAAGGATGTTGCCGTTATCGGCGGTACAGGAACCACGGGCGCCGTTGCCACAATCGGCCCGGCGATCCCTGACATTGTCGACGCCGTGTCCAGCCAGCGCGATGAACTGACGAGCGGACAGTGGGCGCGCGTCATCGTAGCTTTGCTGATCCTCGGACTTACGCTCTACGGCATCTGGCGCAAGGTGAAGTCATGATCTGGGCTCTTATCCCTACCTGGCTCAAGATCGCCGCGATTGGCCTTCTGTGCGCTTTTGCGTTGGGGACGGCTTCATACTTTGCGGGCAAGCGCGTGCAGCGCGCCGAGATGGCCACCGAAACACTGACTAAGACCGTCGAAGTTCTCCAATCAAGGAACGAAACCAATGTGGAAATCACTTCTTCCGCTGCTGCTGAGCTGTGCGCTCATTACGGGCTGCAAGACGACGAACGTCTCGAATGCGTGCGCCGGGTGGAGCAAGCTTCAGCCGACGCTCGAAACAGCAGTGAAGATCACAATGGACGATCGGCAATTCGCTAACCAGGTCGCGAGCCATAACGCGCATGGAAGTCGCCAAGGGTGCTGGAAATGAGCGCGCCTGGTTACAGGGGTGTTGGAATGTGGGTGCGTATCCAGCATCGGTTCGGTCCGAGAATGACCGAGTGGTTCATGGCGCTGCACATGATTGGGTTTGGCTGGGTGCTTTTGCTGCCGACGCAGACATTCAATCTGCCGCAGTTCCAAACCTTCCGGCAGCTTTTCCCATCTGAGTCGTTTCTCGGCTGGCTCATGGCGATCGTCGGGTGCTTGCGCATCATTGGCCTGGTCATCAATGGTGCGAAGGAGAAGGTGACGCCCCAGATCAGGCAGTTCTCAGCTGGGGTGGGATGCATCATCTGGACCGGCATAACATACGGCTTCGCATCCTCTGATGTCGTGAGCACGTGGATCGCCATTTATCCGCTTTTTGCTTTTGGCGAGCTCGTCAACATAAACCGCGCCGCTCGCGACCAAGGGGAAATCAGGAATGGAACAGCTGGCTAATCTGCCGACGCCCGCTCTCATCACCTTCGGCGCCACTCTCGCAATAATCTTCGGGGTTCGGTATCTCGGCCTCTGGCAAGGGGCTAAAGCGGCACCTGTTACCTCGACAGCTGCCGCGCAGGTAGCAGCGGTGATCGTCGACCCGACTGCCCTGAATAATGCCACGCGCGCGCTTGAGGCGCATACCGAGGCAGTTCATGAAATGACGGAGACCATGAAGGATTCTAGCCGATCTTTCTCGAATATGGCCATTGAGATGGACCGGATCCGCGAAGAGCTTCGCATCCAGCGAGAGGTGGCTAGGAGGCCTTGAACATATCGCGCTGCGGGTAGTGCTCCCAGCAGTGCCAGGATGATTTCTCAGCCTGCGATCGGCTGTATCCGAAGCCGCCCCACTTCTTGCAGCCGGGATGCTCACACCAGTGATTCTCATGGATGCCGTCGCCGGCCTTGTTGGTCTGGTCGATCATTGATCGGACCTCAGCTCACGCAGTCGCCAGCCTTTCGGCGGCGGAGAAGCCTCCAGCTTCGCGGCGCGGTTCGTGAGCTTTGCTTCCGCAATTATCTTTGCCTCTCGCTTCGATGTCGCCTGAACGCTCACGACCCACCGGCCGGATTGAAAACGGTAGGTCTTCGGCTCGGCGCTGTCGACAAATCGGCATCCTGCGACGAAGGCAAGGCGCATCCTCGCTTTGTCCTGCTCGGTCGCTCCTCGCACGGTCTTCCACCAATTTTCAAAATTCTGATCGATCTCACTTTTTAGCATGTTCTTATTATGTTCTTGGGCGGGCGAGAGTCAATCGGGCGGGAACGGATCGCGCACGCGGACCGATTGCGGACCGTTTCGGTCGAATACGCTGGAACGAAGTTGGAACAAACCCTCGCTTCTGCGCCGCAGAAGGTGGGTTTTCAGGAAGCAAGCGCCGTTCGGGACGTGGGGGCCCAGGGCAATATTGACGCTTGACCGAGACTTTGGGCACCGAGACAAATTTAGAACAGAGCGCGTTGCTTACTGATAGCGGGCATTGACCGCAACACGTCGTCAATTTCGTGTTTTCTCAGGGCTGCGGAAGGTTTTATACCTTCTAGTGCGGCCACCAAAACCTTAGTCAAGTTTTCGAATTCCAGCGCATCATACGGCGATATTCCCCAACCTATTTGATGGAGTGCTGCATTTCTCGTGGAAAGCAGTTGATTGTAGAGATTGACGGTGTCGGCCGGGATTATGTGGAGCTTTTCCAATGCACGAATTGCCCTGCGATCACTAAAGCCCGTAATTTCGAATAGCTTATCTTCGACCGTTCGAAATGACGTTAGTACGCTCGTGAGTGGATCGATTGGCAATTCCGCCTGTAATTGCTGCTCCCCGATATCTGACGGAGAAACGGGTTCCTCGGCGTTTAAATCAGACTGAACGGATGCGCTTGCTTCGCGGGCACCTTCAAGTTCCCTTCTGAAGTCAAGGTCGAGACCCATTCCCTTCAGATACACGGCACGCTCGAGCAAGCTCCGTATACTGTCTCTGAACAAAAACGCTATCGCAAACGCTGATAGTGGCCATGAAGCTGATGCTGCCGCGTCCAATAATGCGGTCACCCACTTAAGTGCTATGGTCGCAGTGTCCGCGCTCTCGGCAACCGAAGAACCGATCTTTAGCTCAATCACCTACTGCATCTCCAAGGCGGTGTTCGTCGTATTCATTATGGCCGCTGTTTCTGCTGGATCAACTCACCGCAACCTTGGGCTTCAGGTTTGCCGTTGTAAACATTCACGCGTTGCGGCGAGCGGTTTTCCACAGGCGTCGTTTTCTGTGGAATTCATTTTACAATCAGATTTTCAGGTAACTGGAAGTATCAGGTTTTTTCGGGCCTCATTTTACATTTTACGCCTACGCACAAACCTGAAATCGTTGAGAAAGCGATTGGATTTGTAATCAGGGGGTCGCGGGTTCGAACCCTGCCGGGGGCACCAGTTTTTCGCTT
>JAFAFP010000058.1 GCA_023423415.1 Pseudomonadota bacterium
AGCTGGGCCGAGGCCGGCGTGTGCGGGTGGACAGCGATATCGACACGGACGCGCTCGGCCGCATTCTCGATTGTGTGCTGGGTCGGCGATGATCCCGGTTCCTGCTGGTGTGAAGGTCTGGTTGGCGACCGGCCATACGGATATGCGCAAAGGCTTTCCCGGCTTGTCGCTGATGGTGCAAGAGACACTGAAGCGCGATCCTATGTGTGGCCATCTCTTCGTGTTCCGAGGGCGTGGCGGCGGCCTGATCAAGGTCATCTGGCACGATGGCCAGGGTGTGTTTAGGCGTGGAATATTGACCCCTCTGTGGAGTGCGCCCCTCGGGGTGGACAAGGATCAGGCTGCTGTTTTGCCAGTCTGCCGGATGTGTTGATCCTCGAACTGTTGTGGGCTCAGATAGCCGAGAGCTGAATGGAGCCGGCGCTTGTTGTAGACCTCGTCAATGAAGTGTGGAAGGTGCTCGGTGATGTCCTCGAAAGTTTCGAAGGCCATCGGGTAGACCGCCTCGACCTTCAGCGTTTTCATGAAGCTTTCGGCCTTGGCGTTATCGTAAGGATTGCCGCGGCGGCCCATCGAACCGATCAGGCCGTTAGCGGATAGTGTGTCGCGGTAGAGCTCGGCGGCGTACTGCGAGCCGCGGTCGGAATGGTGGACCACGCCCGGCGGCGGATTTCTCCTGTCAATGGCCGCCTTCAAGGCGGCCACCGTCAGCCGTGCGTCAATGGACCGACCGATGGCGTAACCGACGATCATCCTCGACCAGGCATCGAGGATGATCGCCACGTAGATGAAACGTGTCGGCAAGGAGACATAGGTGATATCGCTGACCCAGAGCTGGTTGGGACCGCGCGGGATGATATCCTTCGCCAGGTTCGGAAAGATCGGATCGTCGTGGTCACTGTCGGTCGTAGCAGTGAATCGTCGCCGGATCTTCGGCCTCAGATCGTGTTCACGCATGAGGCGACGAATTTTCTTGTGGTTCACGACAAGACCCTGCTGCCGCAGGGCCGCACCGACGCGGCGGTAGCCGTAGAACTCGAACTCGTCACAGATCGCGAACATCGCTTCGACGATGGCGGTGTCGTCGGCTGGTCGTTCCGCAAGGTCATAATAGGTGGAGCGCGAGATTTCCATCAGCCGGCATCCTTCCGCGACGGAGATGCCGTAGGGCCGGTGATGACGGATGTAGTTCCGTTTTTCGGCCGCGGTGCGCTTTTCAGAGCCCCCTTTAGAAACTCCAGCTCCAGGGCCTGCTTGCCAACCAGCCGCTCCAGCGCCGCGATCCGAGCCTCGTATTCCTGGATGAGATCGGCGGCCTGCGCATCTTCGTCGAATGCGCCTTGCTCGTGCTTCTGAACCCAGACGCGGATAAGGTTGCGCGACACGTCGTGGCGTCTTGCCAGGCCATGCAGCGTTTCGCCGGCGAGGAACTCCTGCGCGACCTGACGTTTGAATTCGACGCTGTGACTGCGGTGTTTTGCCATGGGTCTTCTTCCCGAAAACTCGGAAGGCCGGTCAATTCCTCATCCCGATCTGTCCACCTCGAGGGGCGCACTCCAATAAGGGGTCAATATTCCGCGCCGATTGACATTCTGCAGGCGGATGCCTATAGCGGCTACAATCCGCTGTTCAAAGTAGATCGCGATCCCGCGCCTCTGCGCCAAGCACTCTGCTGGGCACATTCACGCCGCAAGTTCTTCGTGCTGGCCGACATCGCCGCAAACGCCAAACGTGGCAGCAAAGCTGCGCAGATCTCGCCAATGGCATTGGAGGCCGTCAAACGGATCGATGCCCTGTTCGATATCGAACGAGAGATCAACGGTCTTGCCGCCGAGCAGCGTCTGGAGCGCCGCCGCAAAGACAGCCAGCCACTCGCTGAAGAGCTGCATGATTGGCTCCAAACCGAGCGGGCAAAACTGTCGCGCAGTTCTCCCGTCGCCGACGCGATAGATTACATGCTCAAGCGATGGGATGGCTTTACGTCATTCCTCGATGACGGCCGGATTTGCCTGACGAACAATGCTGCCGAACGAGCGCTGAGAAGCTTTGCACTCGGCAGGAAGTCATGGCTGTTTGCAGGATCGGATCGTGGTGCTGAACGTGCGGCGTTCATGGCGACACTGATCATGAGTGCCAAGCTCAATGACATTGACCCGCAGGCCTGGCTTACCGACGTCCTCGCCAACATTGCGGACATGCCGATCAGCAGGCTGGAGCAATTGCTGCCGTGGAACTGGACACCCAAGACGCCGAGTGCTCAGGCTGCCTGACCTGCGGCCTTCGCCGGATGCTTACCCTTCAGCAGTTCTGCCTGTACGCTCATCTCGGCATACATCTTATTCAGCCGCCGGTCTCATCCTCCAGAGCCTTCATCTGGCTGATCATCGAAGCGTCCATGCCGCCATACTTCGAACGCCACTTGTAAAAGCTAGCAGTGCTCATCCCGTGCTCTCGGCACAACTCTGGCACAAGAATGCCGCCTCTTGCCTGGCGCAGGATGGCAAGGATTTGGGGTTCGCTGAATCTGCTCGGGTCCTAACAAAAATCTCTCAATCATCAAGCCCGAGAAAATCTACTTTTGAAGCCCGTTAATTGGCGAGGGGATTACCGTTGGAGCGCGCCTGTAGCGCTTGTCGATATACATCTGTCAAGAGTTCCAGGTTGCGCTGAGGCGTGTACGTCATCTCATAGCTTCTACGGGCACCCTTCGCCAGTTGAGCAAAGAGGCCGGGCACACTTAGCGCCCGTCTAACAACTGCTGCAATATCGTTCGGGTTCCCCGGCTCGAAATGAAACCCATTAACCCCAGGGGTTACAAGGCCAGCCAATGATCCAATTTTGGAGCAAAGTATCGGAAGCCCAGCCCGAAAGGATTCCACGAGTGTCATAGGTAACCCCTCATACCAGATAGAGGGTAGTAAAAGAGCTTCGCGAGTTTCCATAAGTTCGCGTACATCTTCGGGAGAACGATGGCCCAGGAACCGGATATTCGGCAGCCGAAGTTCCTCGAGTTCCCGCCGCTGCGGTCCATCCCCCACTATATCTAACTCTAGATCCTCAAGCTTCGACCATGCTGATAGGATGTCGCCAACGCCCTTCTCCGGCGACAGCCGGCCTACAAACAGAAAACCACGCTTCTCTCTTCTGTTCCTCGTCTGTTCGGCGAAGTCCGGCAAAAAGTTCGGTTTAACAACCATTTTTTCGAGCGGGAAACCGGCTTCAGCAAACTTATTACGATTGAACTCTGTGAGCGTGATCAACCTATCCACATGTTGATTCTTCAGCCACTGTCGCCTTGCAACGTGCTGCATGAGCACTGTGGAGATCGATCCTGGCAGTGATGACTTGTAACACCGGTGGTAGATACCCCACAGGCTTGAGCGCGGGATGCACTTCTCGCAGATATGCCCCTCTCTCAGAAGGAGGCTACCTGCACAAACAGTACGGAAATTATGGAGCGTTTGGATAACTGCCGCACCTGCACGAGAGGCTCCCACATGCACAGATGGCGACAAAAGCGGATGGAAGTTATGAATATGAACTACGTCCGCTCCCCATTCTTTGACAACCTTCCTCACCCGTTCCGCTTGAATGAAGTTAAAAGGAGCAGTGGCAGCGGTTTGGAATTTCTGGTGCGCAGAATGGATTGCAGAGTTATTGACGATGTTAAGCTTTACATCAAAGCCTGCCTCCCTGAGAAGTTGCGCTTCCGATGACACCACTAGGTCCTCCCCCCCCCGTTGCTGGTATTGGTTGTGGAGGATGAGGACGCGCATTAGTAGCTTTCCTTGAGAGGATAAGACTGTTCTTCGGTGTAGATTAGGAAAGCTACGCACAACCAGTATGAAAGGTACGTCGCTACATTGTCAGAAACGAACACCGTTGCAGTAAACACACCGAACGCGCGGGCGAGACCGTCATAGGTTAGTGATTTTAGTAGCGCCACAACAATGAGGGCTAGTCCTACATATCCGTAATCAACTGCGATCCGGAGAAAGTCGTTATGCAGCAAAGGAAAGTTCTTCATTTGCTGGCGAGAAATTTCGCCGATTAGGTCCGTGCTATAACCAGCACCGGCACCGAATAATCCGGGAAAGATAGCGAAGTTTTGCAGGCGGATATAATCGAAATGCAAGATTGCGTTGTAGCGACCCGACGAGAGTTCATCGGGTCCTATATAGTTACCCGTCCACCAGATAGAGGCGTCGCTTAGGCTGGTGTAAACAGGAACACTGTTCAGAGCAACTCCAAGAGCAATAAGAACTATCGTTGTGGACGCAATGACCGAAAGATGCTTTCCACCGGGCTGTTGCGCAACAAAATGGACTAGCAGCGCCAGAGCAAGACCAAGGAATGAAATGCGTTTGAACATCAATATTACCAGCAAGGTGGAAAAGACGAATAATAGGGAGCGCTTGTTATGAAAAAAATACAGCGACAAAAGAGGCACTATTAGTCCGAAAGACGTCTCCGCGGCTGTTCTAGATGAGGCAAGGGATTGGCCAAAAAACGGAGCCGAGGAGGTTGCCAAAGATACCGATACATACGTTGCGGCGCCTGATAGCAGCAGCAGAGGAAAAATTTTACTAACTTGGAAACGCAATACAAACACGAGTAACGATAGGCCGATGAATAAAGCTTCTTTCGGCTGGAATTCGCCCGTTACTGCTGCACGCACTCCCCAAAAAGATAAAAATAAAGCGAAGTACAGAAGGTGGGATAAGTTCAGTCCGACTTTCTTGGTTGCGATCACCTCTATAATGAGAAATGCAGGAAACAGATAAAGCAGTTGCCGGGCAGTAGCGCCCTCATCGAGAAGAAAGTATACGGGTAGGTAAAGGGCAAGCAAAGCTGGGGTAAAGGCTATGGTCGCTGCGTTGGGCTTTTTGGGGGAGTCCAAGTCTCCCGGTTCAACCACCAATTTTCTAAACTCCAAGTTCCCCGTTTGATCACAGGTGGAGTAGCTGGGGCGAAACAGCTACTATTGCACTCGTGGAGAGCGGCCCTTTCATACATTCTTCACGAATATCTACTCGGGCGCAAAAATTCAAGAAGGCTGATATGGTGGAGCGAGTAAGAAGACCATTGAATTCGCCCGAATATTCTCCAGCGACAGCCAGTTGTCGTTGGAGAATATAGACGTACGCGTTGGCGTTTGCGTCCCGAACCCGTACGAGATTCAGGCCCATTTGCTTCTTCGCCAGTTCAAAGACTTCCTCATAATCTGACACAGCCTGAGTCAAAGCGGCGAGGTTGAGAAGTCTCAGTTCAGCCAGAACATCAGGAGAGAAAAGTTTCTCATACTGAGACAGCGCTCGTTGAGCTTCTATTTTATCCTTTCTCGCTGGGCCTTTTCTATAAAGATCAACTAGGCGTCTTGCAGCAAGATCATTTCCCGCGGTGGCTGCTCGTCTCAGGGTTTCCAGGGCCGAGGAAACGTCCCTTGTCATACCTACGCCATAGTACTTTAGATCCGCAAGAATAACCTGGGCGAAGCGGTTCCCCTCATCGGCGGCCATGCTTCTGATTTCGCGCACACCTGTTTGAGGTGCAGACAGCTCACCAAACCGTCCTTCAACATGACCTTTCGCAATCGCGAGCCGTGCCGTCTCATTGTTATCTTCGGCCATGGCTTGTTGATAGAACGCCAGGGCTTTGGCAGGGTCCTTCTGCACGACTGATCCGTCGCGATAAAGATCACCTAGGCGAACAAGTGCACTGCGCT
>JAFAFP010000122.1 GCA_023423415.1 Pseudomonadota bacterium
GTTCCCGAGTTGGACCGGTATTACCAAGCGAAGTCGGAAACATCCGACTTCGCTGCGGGGGGAGGGAAAGAAACCTCGCCTTATATAATCCGGCTCACGAATTCCGGCTTACGCCGCGTCGCCGTGAGCCTTTGCAGTCCGGGCATGCAACTCGCGCAAGACGGTGAGTTCTTTCTCCGTCGGCGCCGGGGTCTCCGCGACCTTGTCGGCGAATTTCACGGTCCAGCCGGTAGCATCCTGGATCTGCTCGCGCGTCACGCCCGGATGGATCGACGTCACCGTCATTTCCCTGGTGACGGGATCGGGCTCGAATACGCAAAGATCGGTGACCAGCTTGGTCGGCCCCTTGGTCTTCACGCCGAGACGCTCGCGATGATCGCCGCCTTCGCCGTATCCAAGTGAGGTGACGAAATCGATCTTCTCGACGAACGAACGCTTGCCCTGCGCCATGATGATGAAGATCTCACCGCATGACGTTGCGATTTCCGGCGCACCGCCGCCACCCGGCAGACGCACTTTCGGTTTGTCGTAAGGACCGACCACCGTGGTGTTGAGATTGGCGTATTTGTCGATCTGCGCACCGCCGAGAAAGCCGACGGTGATGCGACCGCCCTGCAGCCAGTACCGGAACATTTCCGGCACCGACACCGTGGTCAGCGCGGTTTCGCACAACTCGCCGTCACCGATCGAGAGCGGCAGCACGGTCGGCTTGGTCGCCAGCGTGCCGGACTCGTAGATCAGCGTGATATCGGGCGCATGCGTCAGACGCGCAAGATTGGCCGCAGCCGACGGCATGCCGATGCCGACGAAGGTCACGTCTGAGTTCTTGAGCGCACGTGCGGCGGCGATGGTCATCATTTCATTGGGCTTGTAATTCATCGCACTTACTCCGCTGCCGTCCGCAAGCCTTCGACATGACGGGCGAAATCCTCCGGCGTCTTGTTGAGGACATTCTCCTTCATCCAGGCGAGGAAGCTGTCGCGCTCGCGCGCGATGCCGTCCCATTGCTTGTAGAAAGCGTTGAAGCGTTTGTAATAGCCCTGCGCATAGGACGGGAATGCACCGCCCGGCACGACCGCAATCGCACCCAGCGCCCAGTTCGGAATGATCACAGCATTGAGATTGCGCGGACCGAAATCGTCGACGATCTCTTCCACCGTCACGATCGACTTCTTCGCCGCCAGCACCGCTTCCTTCTGCACGCCGAGAATGCCTTCAAGCAGGACATTGCCTTCCTTGTCGGCACGCAATGCGTGGATCACTGCAACGTCCGGACGATGCGCGGGAACGGTCGCGAGCCTTTCGCCGGTATACGGGCAATCGATGAACTTGATCGCCGGATTCACCTTCGGCAGATCGGTGCCGATGTAGCCGCGGAACACCGTGAACGGCAGACCGGCCGCGCCGGCCGCATAGGCATTGGCCATTGCCGCGTGGGAATGCTCGACGATCTCGAGCTTGTTGGGCCAGCCATTCTCGACGGCATCGCGCAATCGATGCAGCGAGCCGACACCGGGATTGCCGCCCCAGGAGAAGATGATCTTATCGGCGCATCCCATGCCGATCATCTGATCGTAGATCAGATCCGGCGTCATGCGCAGAAGCGTCAGATGCTTCTTGCCCTGGCGGATGATTTCATGACCCGCGGCATGCGGGATCAAGTGAGTGAAGCCTTCCATTGCAACCGTATCGCCATCCTTGATGGTCGATTGCACGGCTTCAGCGAGCGACATTACACGCGACATATCAGACGATTTCCCCGTGTGCAGACGGCGCACACAAACCATTCAATTTTTCAATTTACGGAGCGGGTCCGGACCGATCAAATGCCAGCGAATTGGTCGCAAGTCCAACATTTAGTCCAACACCTTACGGCATGCTTGATATGAACCTGATCTCCGCCGAACCGATCCTGCGCATCCACGCCGAGCTGGCCGATATCCAGCACTTTGGGAAGACGCCCATCGGCGAACGGCGGGTCATTAACATCCTGGGCGGGACGGTCGAAGGCCCGAAGCTGACGGGCAAAATTTTACCCGGCGGCGCCGACTGGCAATATGTCCGCGCCGATGGCGCAGCGCATATCGAGGCCCGCTATACAATCCAGAGCGACGCCGGCGCCTATATCCTGGTTAACAGCGAGGGCGTGCGGCACGGGCCGCCGGATGTCCTGGCGCGATTGTTGACAGGCGAAACAGTCGACCCCTCGCTCTACTATTTCCGTACCGCCATGCGGTTCGAAACCGCCGATCCCACCCTCGACTGGATGAACCGCGTGCTCGCCATCGCCCGTGGGCAGCGGGAGAAGAACGCCGTGAAACTCGACGTTTACGAGGTTTTTTGATCCATACCTGTAAGGATGGGGCTTGACCCCGGCCGCCCTTTCGGGAATTTGTTGTCAAAGACAACAATTAACGGGAGCCCTTCGGAGGCCACCCGAGAAACCGGGTCAGGGACACATGCCAAGGACCAAGATCGACATTCCCGGACTGCCCGCTGTCGTCACCGCCGAGCGTGATGGCGACATCGGTTTCCTGCGCCTGTCGCGGCCGGAAAAGCGCAATGCGCTCAACGACACGCTGGTCAGCGGCATCGAGGCGTATTTCGCCGGGCTGCCGGAGGACATCCGCGCGGTCGTGCTCACCGGCGACGGCGATCATTTCTCGGCCGGCCTCGATCTGTCGGAACTGACGGTCCGCACCACCGTCGAATCGGTGCATCATTCGCGCAACTGGCATCGCGTGTTCGATCTGTTCGAATTCGGCAAGGTGCCGGTCGTCGCCGTGCTGCACGGCGCCGTGGTCGGCGGCGGGCTTGAACTCGCCGCGGCGTGCCACGTGCGCGTTGCCGAGAAATCCGCCTATTACGCCCTGCCGGAAGGCGTGCGCGGCATCTATGTCGGCGGCGGCGGCTCGGTGCGCATCCCGCGGCTGATTGGCGCATCGCGCATGATGGACATGATGCTGACCGGCCGCACCTACGGCGCCGAGGAAGGCCTCGCGCTCGGGCTGTCGCATTATCTGGTCGAGAACGGCACCGGCCTCGAAAAGGGTATCGAGCTTGCCAGGCGCGTCGCCGAGAATACGCGCATCACCAATTATGCTGTGATGCATGCGCTTCCGCGCATCGCCGATGGCGACCGGCCTGGCGGCTACATGATGGAAGCGCTGATGGCCGCGATCGCGTCCGGAAGCGACGAAGCGCAATCGCGACTGAGAGACTTTTTGGAAAAACGAGCACCGAAGGCCCTGCACAACAAGGACTGACATAACGGTGCCGAACAGGGTGGAAAGAGAATGGCTGATGCGTTGCGTCAGGCCGAACCTGTAAGCACGGCTTCGTACCGGGCGGTTCGGCTGGAAAAGCCCGATCTCGAGGTCACGCATCGTGCTGACGGCACGATCATCATTCATCCTGTTCAGCCGCTCGGTCCCTATCCCGACCGGCTGACCGAACGGCTGGTCTATTGGGCGGAGAAAACGCCCGACACGACGCTGTTCGCGGCCCGCGATGCGTCCGGCGGATGGCGCACGATCTCCTACGCCCAGGCACTCGCTTACGCGCGCAGCATCGGCGAAGCCCTGCTCGGCCGCAATCTCTCGGCCGAGCGGCCGGTCGTGATCCTGTCCGGCAACGATCTCGAACACGCGATGATGGGGCTCGCCTGTCTGCACGCCGGCATCGCCTATGCGCCGATCTCGCCGGCCTATTCGCTGGTTTCGACCGATTTCGGCAAGCTGCGTCACATCTTCGATCTGCTGACGCCTGGCCTCGTGTTCGTGTCGGATGGGCAGGCCTTCGGCCGCGCCATCGAAGCGGTCGTGCCGGCTGATGTCGAACTCGTCGTCACCCGCAATGCGCCGGCATCGCGGCCGGCCATGACCTTCGATCAACTGGCGCAAACCAAGCCGACCGACAAGATCGACGCCGCATTCGCAACTGTCGGACCGGATACGGTCGCGAAATTCCTGTTCACATCGGGCTCGACCGGTCACCCCAAGGCTGTGATCAACACCCAGCGCATGATGTGCTCGAACCAGGTCGCGATCGTGTCGCGGCTGGCCTGCTATCTCGACGAACCGCCGATCACGCTCGACTGGGCGCCGTGGCACCACACCGCCGGTGGCAACCACGACGTCGGACTGATTCTCTACAACGGCGGCACCTTCTATATCGACGAAGGCAAGCCGCTGCCGGGCATGATCGAAACCACCGTGCGCAACCTGAAAGAGGTCGCGCCGACCTTCTACTTCAACGTGCCGAAGGGCTTCGAAGCGCTGCTGCCGTTCCTGCGCAGCGATGCGCAGTTGCGCCAGAACTTCTACAGCCGCCTCAAGGTGCTGTGGTTCGCGGGCGCTGCCTTGTCGCAGCCGGTCTTTGAGGAGATTCAGGACCTGGCGTTGCAGACCGTCGGCGAGCGCATCCTGTTTCTCACCGGCTTCGGCGCAACGGAAACAGCACCGGGCGTTCTGGTCCGCACCGAGCCGACCACGAACTCGACCAATATGGGCGTTGCCGTGCAGGGCAACGATCTCAAGCTTGTCCCCAACCAGGACAAGCTTGAAATGCGCGTGAAAGGCCCGAACATCACGCCGGGCTATTGGCGGCAGCCTGAACTCACCGCGAAAGCCTTCGATGAAGAAGGTTTCTACAAGCTCGGTGATGCCTTCAAGTTCGAGGATCCGTCCGATCCGTCGAAGGGCCTCTTGTTCGACGGCCGCGTTGCCGAGGATTTCAAGCTTGCAACCGGCACATGGGTCAGCGTCGGGCCGCTCCGCGCGCAACTGATCGATGCGCTGTCGCCTTATGTGCGCGATGTCGTCATTGCCGGCGCCGATCGCGATGATCTTCGCATCCTCGTATTCCCGAATATCGATGCCTGCCGACAATTATCGGGGCTGTCGGGCGATGCGCATCTGGATTCCGTGCTCACGCATGATCGTGTCCGTCAGCAATTGCAGAAATGCCTTTCCGATCTGGCAAGGCAAAGCACCGGCAGTTCCAACCGCATTTGCCGCGCGCTGCTGATGAGCGAATTGCCGTCACTCGACGCCGGCGAAATGACCGATAAGGGCTCGATCAACCAGCGCGCCGTGCTCACGCGCCGCGCGCATCTGGTCGAGCAGCTTTATGCGCCGGCATCGGCGCCTCACATCATCGATCTAGAACGGAAGCAGTGACCTCATGAGCAGAACGCCCGGCATCGGCACAACCTTCAGCGACGCGTGGCTTGTCGAAGGCGTGCGCACCCCCTTCGTGGATTACATCGGCCCGCTCGCGTCCGTTTCGCCGATCGATCTCGGCATCAAGGTCGGCCGTGAAGTGCTCAAGCGCGCCGGCGCGAAGCCGGAGGATGTCGGCACCGTCATCACCGGCAACATGGCGCAGGCGAGTTTCGACGCGTTCATGCTGCCGCGCCATATCGGCCTTTACTCCGGCGTTCCGGTCGAAACGCCCGCGCACCACGTGCAGCGCGTCTGCGGCACCGGCATCGAGGTGTTGTCGCAAGCCTCCGACGCGGTGTCGCTCGGGCGCACCGACCTCGCACTTTGCGTCGGCACCGAATCGATGAGCCGCAATCCGGTCGCGTCCTATACCAGCCGCGGCGGCTTCCGCTTGGGACAGGTCGAGTTCAAGGACTTCCTGTGGGAAGCGCTGCTCGATCCGGCTGCGAAAGTCACGATGGGTGACACCGCGGAAAACCTCGCGCGGCAATACCAGATCACCCGCAAGGACGTGGATGAGTTCGCAGCCCGCAGCTTCGATCGTGCGCTGGCGGCGCAGAAGGACGGCTTTCTCGACGGCGAGATCGTACCGGTGACATCCGAGACGTTCGAACTGCCGGGCTATGAATCGCGCGGTATCAAACTCTCCAGCAAGACACCGGAAGTGAAGACCGACACGCATGTGCGGCCCTCGCCCGTTGACGCGCTGGCCAAGATCAAGCCGGCTTTTGGCGGCGTGCAGACCGGCGGCAACTCGTCAGCCATCGTCGATGGTGCCGCAGCCGCACTGGTCGCCAATTCCGATTATCTGAAGAAGAACGGCAAGAAGCCGCTGGCGCGCATCGTCGCCTCGGCAGCCGTCGGCGTGCCGCCCGAGATCATGGGCATCGGCCCGGTGCCGGCCATCAAGGCGGTGCTGGAGCGCGCAGGGCTTAAACTCTCCGACATCGACCGGTTCGAGATCAACGAAGCCTTCGGTGCACAGGTGATGGCCTGTGCGCGCGAACTCGGCCTCGACGAGGACAAGCTCAACGTGAATGGGGGCGCCATCGCCATCGGCCATCCGCTGGGCGCCACCGGCGTACGGCTGACCACGACGCTCGCGCGCGAACTGCAGCGCAAGGGCCTGCGCTACGGCATTTCCTCGGCCTGCATCGGCGGCGGACAGGGCATTGCGCTGCTGATCGAGAATCCTGAGGCTGTGGCGAACTAAAACTCTCCCGCTCGTCCCCGCGAAGGCGGGGACTCAGTAAAAAAAGACTGGATTCCCGCTTGCGCGGGAATGAGCGGAAGACTGAAAGCGCTTGAACCAAATCTGAGGGCGAGCATGGACATCAAAGGACAGACCGCGATCATCACCGGTGGCGCATCGGGGCTCGGCGCAGCGACGGCAGAGGCCTTCGCCGCTGCAGGCGCGAAAGTCGCGCTGCTCGACATCAATGTCGGCGCTGCCGAGCAGATCGCCGGCAAGCTCGGCGGAATCGCCGTGAAATGCGATGTCACCGACGAGCAAAGCGCTATCGACGCCCTGTCGGACGTGCAGAAGAAATATGGCGTCGGTCGCGTGCTGGTGAACTGCGCCGGCATCGGACCACCCAAGCGCATCGTCGGCCGCGATGGCCCGATGCCGCTCGCCGACTACAAAAAGGTGATCGAGATCAATCTGATCGGCACCTTCAACATGATGCGGCTGTTCGCTGCGACCTTGAGCAAAGCAGAGCCGCTCGCCGACGGCGAGCGCGGCGTCATTATCACCACCGCGTCGATCGCTGCATTCGAAGGACAGATCGGTCAGGCGGCCTATGCATCCTCGAAGGGCGGCGTTGCTGCGCTGACCATGCCGGCGGCGCGAGAATTCGCTCAGTTCGGCATCCGCGTGGTGGCCATTGCACCCGGCATTTTTTATACGCCGATGTTGTCGTCATTGCCGGAAGAAGCGCAGAAGAGCCTCGGCGCTTCGGTGCCGTTCCCGCCGCGGCTGGGCCGCCCCGAGGAATATGCCGATCTCGCTTCATTTATCGTGAGAAACGGGTATGTAAACGGCGAAGTCATCCGTATCGATGGCGCCCTTCGCATGGCGCCGCGGTGACACGAGATCGCAATCACACCTTTGGTCATGCGCGGGCTTGACCCGCGCATCCATCGAAGGAATAGCTTCTTGGAGCGATGGATTGCCGGGTCAAGCCCGGCAATGACGGATCGGAATAAATCGACATGCTAAGTTATACCCGCAGCCTGCGGATCGAGTGGGGCGATTGCGATCCGGCCGGGATCATTTTCTATCCGCGCTATTTCGAAATCTTCGATCACAACACGACGATGCTGGTTTCCGAGGCATCCGGCGTCAACAAGGCGCAGTTGTTCAAGCGCTATCCAGACTTTGCCGGCTATCCGGTGCTGACCACGCAAGCCAAGTTCATGATGCCGACCACCTTCGGCGACGACGTGGAGGTCACATCCACCTTCAGCAGGGTCGGTCGCTCGAGCTTCGAGATCCGCCACGTGCTGACCAAGGGCGGCAAGGTCGCGGTTGAAGGCGTGGAGTCCCGCGCCTGGGTGACGCGCGACCCGAACGACAAGACAAAGATCAAGTCACATCCGCTACCGGAAGAGCTGGCGGCGAAGTTCAAGGGCGAGTAGCGCATCGTCATTCCGGGGCGCGCGCCCGATCTCGGGGTTACCCGAGATCGGAATGAAGCATGATTCAAGTCGGCAACAGCCGACTTGAATGCGCGAACCCGGAATCCAGTGATCGAACGTCGCCCTGGATTCCGGGCCCGACCTTCGGTCGTCCCGGAATGACTGCAGTGATTAGGTCACTCCCGCGTCGCTGCAATCCTGCGCAGGATCTTCAAGAATAGCGCCCGGTCTTTCGGCCCAACAATCGCATCGAGTTCTTTTTCATGCTGCTGCGCATGCTCATGCATGGTGCGCATGACTTTCCGCCCGGCGTCCGTCAGCTTGAGTTCGTAAAGTCGCCGGTCGTTGCGCGTACGTTCGCGGCTGACGAGCTCCTGCTTGACCATGCGGTCGAGCACCGGCGTCAGGGTGGATTTGTCGGTGCCAATGGCCCGGCTGAGCGCGGTCTGACTGATGCCCGGATTGCGATCGATCAGCACCAGCGCCGCAAATCGCCCCGGACTAAGCTCGATGCCCTGCGCATGCCGGGCGAAGGACTGGAATGATGCGATCTGCGCCATCCGCAGATAGAAACCGACCCAGTCATCGAACATGCCGATATCGACAGCCTCATGCGCGCCATTCTGCGCTGCGGAATCGGCATTGGCATTCTTGTCAGCGCTCTTGGAGGCACCCGTTCGGCGCGGCGCCATTTGCCCTCACCCCTTGCATACAAAGACCAATCGAAAAATTGTTTTATATCCAACTATTCTCCGTTACAATGCGAGTAACGCTTGCTGAACAAGCCTACGGGAAGTGGGCGACCAATCCGAGGAGGAAATTGCGCATGATTTCACGCGTTCATCATTTCGTTTGCGCCGCCGCCGGTGTGCTTGCCCTCGCCGTATCTCCCGCTGTGGCGCAGGACAAGACGTTCGAACTGAAGCTCGCCCACTGGGTACCGCCATCGCATCCGCTGCAGAAGGCGCTGGAGGACTGGGGCACGTCGGTCGAGAAGGCATCCGGCGGAACATTGAAGTTCAAGGTCTATCCGTCGCAACAGCTCGGCAAAGCCTTCGACCATTACGACATGGCGCGCGACGGCATTGCCGACCTTACTTATATCAACCCGGGCTATCAGCCGGGCCGGTTCCCGATCATCGGCGCGGGCGAATTGCCGTTCCTGATCTCGAACGCCAAGGGCGGCTCGCAGGCGTTCGATGCCTGGTACCGCAAGTATGCCGCGAAGGAGATGAAGGACGTCAAGTTCTGCCTCGCCTTCTTCCATGATCCCGGCTCGTTCCATTCCAAGACCAAGAAGATCGTCGTCCCCGGCGACCTGAAGGGCATGAAGATCCGCCCGGCGCATGCGACGATGGCGACCTTCACCTCGCAACTCGGCGCAGCCAACGTGCAGTCGAGCGCGCCGGAAGTGCGCGACCTGATCGAGAAAGGCGTCGCCGAAGCAGTGACCTTCCCGTGGGGCTCGGTGCCGCTGTTCGGCATCGACAAGGTCACGAAATATCACATCGACGCGCCGCTCTATTCGACCACCTTCGCGTTCGTGTTCAGCCCGGTGACTTACGCGCAGCTCTCCGCTTCGCAAAAGAAAGTGATCGACGATCACTGCACCAATGAGTGGGCATTGCGCGTCGCCACGCCGTGGGCCGACTACGAGCATCTTGGCATCGCCAAGCTGAAGGCGGATCCCGCCCACGAGGTCTATCCGCTGACGCCGGAACAGCTCGCCGAATGGAAGAAGGCCGCGGAGCCGCTGCAGCAGACATGGGCAGCCAACGTGAAGAAGGCTGGCGGCAATCCCGACGAAATCATGAAAGAGCTGAAGAGCTCGCTCGCGAAGCACAACGCGGCCTATTGATCGTTCCGTATTTCGTGGATGATGATAACGACGGCGGGGACCTCAATCCCCGCCGTCGTGCCAACTGGGCCAATAAAAAGATTACGCGCCGTTTACGCGGGCGCCGGAGGGGAGAAGAAACGTCATGACCAAGTTCATGGACCGGTTCATCGACTCGATCGAATGGATCGCAGCCTTTTTTATCGGCGTCGTCGCCTTCGACGTGTTCGTCTCGATCCTGCTGCGGTACTTTTTTGGCTACACCATCCCCGACGCCTATGACTTCGGCCAGCTTCTGCTCGGCATCGTCATTTTCTGGGGCATCGCCGCGACCAGCTATCGCGGCACGCACATCACCGTGGATCTGCTCTGGGCCAATGTCAGCCCGTACTGGCAGCGCATCATTGACGTGTTCGCGACGCTGGTGCTGCTGTTCGTCGTGACCGTGCAGACCTACACGCTGTACGACAAGGTCGTCAGCACCTACCAATCCAACCTCGCCACCTTCGATCTGCGGCTGCCGGTCTGGCCGTTCTTCGCCGTCGCCTGGATCGGCGACCTCGCCGCCGTGCTGCTGATCGCCGTTCGCACCTACCGGCTGATCGTCCACCCGGAAATGATGAAGCAACCCGATCTTGTGAAGTCCGGCGAGTGAGCGAGTGAGAATGACGCCATGAGCACCAACGCTGTCGCCATCATCGGGTTCGTCTCGCTCTTTGCGCTGATGCTGTTGCGCGTGCCGATCGGCATGGCGATGGGTCTCGTCGGCGTCGCGGGCTTCGGCTATCTCACCAGTGCGGGACCTGCGCTGAAGATCGTCGGCCACACGACGATGCGAACGGTCACCGACTTCAATTATGCGGTGGTGCCGCTGTTCCTCTTGATGGGCTCGTTCGCGACCACCTCCGGCATGAGCCGCGAACTGTTCCGCGCCGCCAATGCCTTCATCGGCCATCTGCGCGGCGGTCTCGGCATCGCCACCATTCTCGCCTGCGGCGGCTTCGCCGCGATCTGCGGCTCCTCGGTCGCCACCGCCGCCACCTTCTCGCGCGTCGCCTATCCGGAAATGCGGCGGTTCAAGTATCCACAGAGCTTCGCCACCGGCGTGATCGCCGCCGGCGGCACGCTCGGCATCATGATCCCGCCATCCACGGTGCTGGCGATCTACGGCATCATCACCGAGCAGGATATCGGCAAGCTGTTCGTCGCCGGCGTCATTCCCGGCATTCTCGCCGTGTTCATGTATGCGGGCACCGTGACGATCATCGGCCGCCTTCGCCCCGGCTACCTGCCGAAGGGCGAACGAGCGAGCTGGACCGAAAAGGTCGAGAGCGTGAAAGCGGTCTGGGCAACACTGCTGTTGTTCGCCTTCGTGATCGGCGGCCTCTATGGCGGCATCTTCACCGCGACCGAGGCGGCGGGCGCTGGCGCCGGCGGCGCGTTCCTCATCGGCGTGGCCCGGCGCCGCCTCTCCGGCAAGGACATCCTGCGCTGCCTTTTGGAAACCACCCGCACCACCGCGGCGGTGTTCACCATCCTGATTGGCGCGCTGCTGTTCGGCTACTTCCTGACCATCACCCAGACGCCGCAGAAGGTGACCGAGTTCCTGACCGGCCTTGGCATCGGCAATTACGGCGTGCTCGGGCTGATCCTGCTGATGTACCTGCTGCTCGGCTGCCTGATGGACGCGCTGGCGATGATCATCCTCACGGTTCCGATCATCTTCCCGGTCATCAAGCAGATGGGCTTCGACCCGATCTGGTTCGGCGTGGTGGTCGTGATGACCGTGGAACTCGGCCTGATCCATCCGCCGGTGGGCATGAACATCTTCGTCATCAAGAGCGTGATCGACGATGTGAAGATATCCACCATCTTCGCCGGCGTGATCCCGTTCATCATCACCGACCTGATCCGGCTGGCGATCCTGGTCGCCTTCCCGATCCTCGCAACCTGGCTGCCATCTCATATGTAGGGACGGCATGCCGCCCATGTCCGCTTGAACTGCAGCGACAAAGTGCCTTTTTATAACAGGACCAATCTGCTAGAATAGTTTGATATCCAACTATCGGCCCACCAAAAAGGGCCAGGCGATCGGGACGATGGAACGCTCATTCAAGAAAGAAGTGCAGTCGCTGCGCCTCGGCGACGGCGAAACGTTTCACGGCGAAGGCATTCTCGCCGTCACCAAGGCCCTGCTGCAATCCGGCGTGTCCTATGTCGGCGGCTATCAGGGCGCGCCGGTGTCGCATCTGCTCGACGTGATGGTGGATGCGGAGGATTACCTCGAAGAGCTCGGCGTGCATGTCGAGACCTGCACCAATGAGGCCTCCGCCGCGGCGATGCTCGGCGCCTCGATCAATTACCCGATCCGCGGTGCGGTGACGTGGAAGGCCATCGTCGGCACCAACGTCGCCTCCGACGCGCTGTCGAACCTCGCCTCGCCCGGCGTCATGGGCGGCGCCATGATCATCGTCGGCGAGGATTACGGCGAAGGCGGCGCGGTCATTCAGGAACGCTCGCACGCTTATGCGATGAAATCCTCGATCTGGCTGCTCGACCCGCGCCCGGATCTGCCAAGCATCGTGCGCACGGTCGAAAAAGGCTTCGAACTGTCGGAAGCGAGCCGTGCGCCGGTGATGCTGGAGCTTCGCATCCGCGCCTGCCACGTCACCGGCTCCTTCACCGCAAAGAACAACCGCAAGCCGGACGTCTCGTCGCTGCATCCGACCAAGCCCGCACCGCATAACTTCGCCCGCCTGTCGCATCCGCCCGTCACCTTCGTGCAGGAGCGCAACAAGGTCGAGGAGCGGATGCCGGCGGCGCGCGAATTCATTCTGCGCGAAAAGCTGAACGAGATTTTCCCCGGCGACCTGAAGGATATCGGCATCATCGTGCAGGGCGGTCTGTATAACGGCACGCTGCGCGCACTGGAGCGGCTCGGCCTTGCCGATCTGTTCGGCGAATGCCGCATCCCGATGCTGTGCCTCAACGTCACCTATCCGCTGGTGCCGGAAGAAATCCGCGCCTTCTGCGCCGACAAGAAGTCGGTGCTGGTCGTGGAGGAAGGCTTCCCCGAATATATCGAACAGATGGTCGCGACCGAACTGCGACGCGGCGATGTGCAGACCCGCCTTTACGGCAAGGACGTGCTGCCGGAAGCCGGCGAATATACGCAGGACGTTCTGCTGAAAGGCCTGACGAAATTCATCAACGAAGCACGGCCTGCGCGGCTCGATGTGACCGCCGTCTCCGACCGCCTCGGCAAGATGACGGCGCATTTGCCGGCGGCTGCGACCGCTTTGCGCGATCTGCCGCCGCGTCCGCCGACCTTCTGCACCGGCTGCCCGGAACGTCCGGTTTTCTCCGCGCTGAAGCTCACACAGCAGGAGGTCGGCAACGCGCATATCTCAGCCGATATCGGCTGCCACTGCTTTGGCTTGTTCGCACCCTTCAGCATGGGCAATTCGGTTCTCGGCTACGGCATGTCGCTCGCGAGCGCCGCGGCCGTCGGCCCGAACATCCAGAAGCGCCCGATCGCGGTGATGGGTGATGGCGGCTTCTGGCACAACGGTGTGATCACCGGCGTCGCATCGAACTTGTTCAACAAGGGCGACGGCCTGCTGATCATCATGCAGAATGGCTACACGTCCGCGACCGGCCTGCAATTCATGCCGTCATCGCTGAAGAGCCGCTCTGGCGAAGGCCAGAAGATGGACATCGAGCGCACATTGAAGACGCTCGGCGTCACCTGGCTGCGCAAGGTGCGCAGCTACAGCGTCGCCAAGATGATGACGACGGTGAAGGAGGCGCTGGCCAGCACCGAACACGGATTGAAAGTCATCATCGCCGACGGCGAGTGCCAGCTTGCGCGCCAACGCCGCGTGCGCGCGGAAGATGCCGGCAAGCTTGCGCGCGGCGAGCGCGTGGTGCGCACCAAGTTCGGCGTCGATGACGAGATCTGCACCGGCGATCATTCCTGCATCCGCCTGTCCGGCTGCCCGTCATTGTCGGTGAAGCCATCGCCCGATCCGCTGCGCACCGATCCGGTCGCGGCCGTGATCGAATCCTGCGTCGGCTGTGGCCTGTGCGGCGAAGTCGCACACGCCGCCGTTCTCTGCCCCTCGTTCTACCGCGCCGAAATCGTGCGCAACGCGACGTGGTGGGACCGCACCTTGTATCGCATGCGCCGCGCCGTCATCGGCTGGTTCGGCGGCCGCGCGCCCGTACAGCAACAGGTGGCCGCATGAGCACGCCGCAACGCCCTGTCACCGTCCTGATCGCCGCGCTGGGCGGCGAAGGCGGCGGCGTTCTCACCAACTGGATCATGTCGGCGGCCGCCAAACTCGGCCTGCCGGCGCAATCGACATCGATTCCCGGTGTTGCGCAACGCACCGGCGGCACGACCTATTACCTTGAAATCTATCCCGTGCCTTACAGCGAACTCGGCACAAAGCGACCGGTGCTGGCGCTGTCGCCCGGCATCGGCGACATCGACGTGCTGGTGTCGAGCGAATTCATGGAAGCCGGCCGCTCTATTGCCAATGGCTTCTGCACGCCTGATCGCACGCTGCTGATTTCATCCACCAGCCGCTTCTACGTCATCAACGAAAAGATGGCGCTGGGCGATGGCCGCTTCGATGAGGCGCGTCTGCTCGACGCTGCGGAGAAGAATTCGCAAAGCCGCATCCTGCTCGACATGGAATCGGTCGCCAAGGAAGCCGGCGCCATGGTCAACGCCGTGATGCTCGGCGCCATTGCCGGCTGCGGCAAGCTGCCGATCCCGGTCGAGACGTTCGAGGACGCGATCCGCTCGGAGGGCAAAGCCGCGGAGGCGAACCTGCGCGGCTTCAAGGCCGGCCTGAATGCGGCCAAGACCGAAGCAACGACGCTCAAGCGCCCGGCCGAAGGCAAGCGCCACGAAAAGCCGCGCAACGATCTCGCAACGCTCGAAAGCGAGATCCGCGAGCGCATGCCGGAAGCAGCACGCGAGTTCGCGACCGAAGGCGTGCGCCGCCTCACGCGTTTCCAGGATGGCGATTACGCGCGCTTGTATCTCGATCGACTCGAGCGGCTGCACGACCTCGGCACGCATGACGATGGCAAGCTGCTGCGCGAGACCGCGCGTCATCTCGCCGTCCGCATGTCGTTTGAGGATCTCATCCGCGTCGCACAGGCGAAGATCGATCCGGAGCGGATGCAGCGGATTTCGCAGGAACTCGGCGCCAAGAACGACGAGCCCTTCAGCGTCACCGAATTCCTCAAGCCTGGCATCGAGGAAATGTGTCAGGTGCTGCCGCCGTTCCTCGCCAAGCGCATCATCGCAACAGCGGAACGGCGCGGCTGGATGGAGCGCGTGCATGTCGGCATGTACGTGACGACCACCTCCGTCAACGGCTATCTGAGATTCTGGCTGCTGGCGAAATTGCGGCCGCTGCGGCGCTTCATGCATCGCTATCAGGAAGAGCAGGCACAGATCGAAACCTGGCTGGGCTTCATTTCCGACGCTGCGAAAATCTCACCCGCTCTGGCGCTTGAGATTGCCGAGTGCGCACGGCTCATCAAGGGGTATGGCTCTACGCACAAGCGTGGGACATTGAATTTCCAGACCATCGAGACGCGTCTGATCCGCCCGGCATTGCGTGGGCAGCTTCCCGCACAGGATGCGGTCGATGGTATCGCCAGCGCCCGGACAGCGGCGCTGGTCGATCCCGAAGGCGCTTCGCTCGCCAAGTGCCTGGACGATTTCGACGCTCGGCTGTCGTTCCGGATTGCGGCGGAATAGCAATCATTCCGGACTTGACGTTGTTTGCAGTCCTCGCCTCCGCTATGCAGATCGCAACGCAATCGTCGATTTGGATTTACCTCCCCTGAAAGGGGGAGGTCGGATCGCGCAGCGATCCAGGTGGGGGTCGCATGAGATGCCCCCTCCCCGACCCTCTTCCTTTCAGGGGGAGGAAGTCCAATCCGACACGCGAACAAAAACAGGGTGCCGCAACGGCGCCGCGTGTGAGGAAACGCAATGTCGAATGTCGCTAGCAAGCAAAGTGCGCGCGGGCCGATCGCGGCCGAAATCTTCCTGAAGACCCTGTCCGAGCACGGCGTCGATTATTTCTTCGTCAATCCGGGCACAGACTTTCCGGCCATTGTCGAGGCCTTCACGCGCGCGCGCACGAGCAACGTCAAGTATCCGCAGCCGGTGCTGGTGCCGCACGAGAATCTCGCCGTGGCGATGGCGCATGGCGCCTATCTGATGACCGGCCGCGCGCAGGCGGCGATGGTGCACGTGAATGTCGGCACCGCCAATACCATCAACAACATCACCAATCTGATGCGCGATCGCGCGCCGCTGATCCTTGCGGCAGGTCGCACGCCATTCACGGAGAAAGGCGCTTTCGGCTCACGCTCGCGCCAGATCCATTGGGCACAGGAGATGTTCGATCAGGCCGGCATGCTGCGCGAGCTGGTGAAGTGGGATTATGAACTGAAAGTCCCGGAGCAGATCGCCGACGCGACCGCTCGCGCCTATGAAATGACGATGACCGGCCCGCGTGGCCCGGTCTATCTCGTTCTGCCGCGCGAACCGTTATCGGCGCAGATCGATGCCGACATATCGTCGCCGCCGCGACAATTGCCCGCTCCCGCCTATCCCGATCCGCAATCGATCGCGACATTGGCGCAGTGGATCGCAAAGTCGCAATCGCCGCTGATCGTCACATCATCCGATGGTGATCCCCGCGCGGTTGCAGCCTTGTCGAGGCTCGCCGAGCGCTTCGCGCTTCCTGTCGTTGCGCAGAATGCGCGGGCGGTGACGATCCCAACCAGCCATCCGATGCTGGCCGGGTTCGACTCCGGCCCGCTGGTGGGCGATGCCGACCTCATCATCAATGTCGAATGTGACGTACCGTGGTATCCGGATTTCAACACGATCAAGGCCGGCTGCAAGGTCGCGCATATCGGCGAGGACACCATCTTTCAACGCTACCCGATGCGTTCGTTCCCAAGCGACCTTTCGATCAACGCGCGCTCGGCGATCGTTTTTGAAGCCCTGCATGCGGCGCTGGAGCAACATCGTCCCTCAATGACGGCGGCAATCGAGGCGCGCGGCAAGCAGGCTGCAACGCGCGCTCAGGCACGGCTGGACAGGATCGCAAAAGATTCGCGCGGCGCACCGGACAGGATCACCCCGCATTATCTCAGCCGCTGCATCGGTGAGGTCCTTGGCTCCGATGCCGTGATCTTCAACGAATATCCGCTCAGCATGGAGCATTGCGGGCGCGAAAAGCCGGAGACGTTTTACAATGTCAGCGCGGCCGGCGGACTTGGCTGGGGACTTGGCGCCGCCATCGGTGCGAAACTGGCCGCGCCGGAAAAGCTGGTCGTCGCTACATTGGGAGACGGAAGCTACATGTTCTCCAATCCGACCGTGTGTCATTGGGTGCAGCAGAAATCCAATCTGCCGGTGCTGTCGATCGTCTTCAACAACAGCCGTTACGGCGCGGTCCGCCGCTCAACCTTGTCGATGTTCCAGGACGGGGCGGCCGGTGAAGACGACGGCCGCTTCCTCGCCGATCTCGATCCAAGCCCGCCGTTCGATGAGTTCGTCACGGCGCAAGGCGGATATGGCGAGCGCGTCGAACGTCCCGAAGATGTTCCGGCGGCGCTGCAACGCGCACGCGACGCTGTCATGAAGGAAGGACGCCAGGCGCTGCTCAACGTCATCACGCCTTACTGACCGCACGGGCGGTTCGGAACGCCGACGGTCGATCTTGCAAGGTCGCTGGAAAGATCACGTGGCGCGACGTTCGTGAATAAAGGCTGTTCGGACCTTGTTCCGGCCCGAACAAGTGGATTTCTACGAGCATTCGCCGGGGGCCTGGTCCCCGGCGATTTCTTTTTGGCGGGAGTGTTTGCTAGATACCGGCCCCATGGACGATACCAGCAGACCATCGCAGACGAACGCGGGCGAAAATGCCCGGGTCACGCCCATGATGGAGCAGTTCATCGAGATCAAGGCGGCCAATCCGGACTGCCTGCTGTTCTACCGGATGGGCGATTTCTATGAGTTGTTCTTCGATGACGCGGAGATCGCCTCGCGCGCGCTGAACATCGTTTTGACCAAGCGCGGCAAGCACTTAGGCAACGACATCCCGATGTGCGGGGTGCCGGTCGAGCGCTCCGAGGAATACCTTCACCGCCTGATTGCCCTTGGTCACCGGGTCGCGGTCTGCGAGCAGCTGGAAGATCCCGCAGAGGCCAAAAAACGCGGCGGCAAAAGCGTCGTCCAGCGTGGCGTCGTGCGTCTGGTGACGCCCGGAACGCTCACAGAAGACACGTTGCTCGACGCAAAGCGCAACAATTATCTGCTTGCTCTGGCCCGTACCCGCACATCCTCGGACACCGAACAAGGCCGCTTCGCGCTGGCCTGGATCGACATCTCCACCGGCGAATTCCGGGTCACCGAATGCGACGCCGGTAACCTGCCCGCCGAGATCGCCCGCGTCGATCCCGGCGAAATCATCGTCTCGGATGGGCTTTATGCGGACGCCGATCTTGCGCCGCTGCTGCGCCAGTTCGAGCATGTGATGCCGCTGACGCGCGACGTTTTCGACGGCGCAACCGCCGAGCGCCGCCTGTCGGACTATTTCAGCGTCGCGACCACAGAGAGCTTCGGCCCGCTGTCACGGATCGAGCTGACCGCCGCTGCCGCCTGCGTGACTTATGTCGAGCGCACGCAATTCGGCAAACGCCCGCCGCTGTCGCCACCACAGCGCGAAAGCGCCGGCGCTTCGCTTGCGATCGATGCCGCGACCCGCGCCAATCTTGAGTTGCTGCGAACGTTATCCGGCGAGCGGCGCGGCTCGCTGTTCTCGGCGATCGACCGCACCATCACATCGGCCGGATCGCGCCTGCTTGCGCAGCATCTCGCCGCGCCGCTGACCGATCCTGACGCGATCTCGCATCGTCTGGATGCCGTCGAATTCTTCACGTCCGATCCGGTCATCCGGAGCGATGTCCGAAGCCAGTTGAAGGCTGCGCCAGATCTCGCGCGTGCACTCACTCGACTCGTCGTCGGTCGCGGTGGACCACGCGATCTGGCGGCGATCCGCGACGGACTTGCGGCGAGCGTCGCGCTCGCATCTCGCCTGTCCCAAACACAAGACCTTCCGACAGACATCGCTCATGCCGCTGATGGATTGAGACGACCATCGCAGAGCCTGTTTCATGAATTGACCGTGGCGCTTGCGGACGAACTGCCTGCCTTCAAACGCGACGGCGGCTTCGTTCGCACGGGATACGATCCAGCGCTCGACGAGACGCGGTCCCTCCGCGATCAATCGCGCAGGGTCATCGCCGAATTGCAGGGCCGCTACGCCGACGAAACCGGCCTGAAAGCGTTGAAGATCAAGCACAACAACGTGCTCGGCTATTTCGTCGAAGTCACCGCCCAGCACGGCGAGAAGCTGATGGCGCCGCCACTCAATGCGCGCTTTATCCATCGCCAGACGCTCGCCGGTCAGGTGCGGTTCACGACCACGGAACTTGGTGAACTGGAAGCCAAGATCGTCAGTGCGGCCGATCGTGCGCTTGGTCTCGAACTTGAGATCTTCGAACGCCTGACGCGCGACGTCACCAATAACGGCGACAGCATCAAGTCCGCGGCCTCAGCGCTGGCCACACTCGACGTCGCCTCGGGATTGGCGGCGCTGGCGATTGAGCGCGACTTTGTCCGCCCGCATATCGACCGTTCTCTCGTCTTTGCGATTGACGGCGGCCGTCACCCGGTCGTCGAGCAAAGCATCAGCGAAC
Source organism: Pseudomonadota bacterium (assembly GCA_023423415.1). Taxonomy (GTDB): domain Bacteria; phylum Pseudomonadota; class Alphaproteobacteria; order Rhizobiales; family Xanthobacteraceae; genus Pseudorhodoplanes. Next base: position 19,510 of record JAFAFP010000122.1, read on the forward strand.
CGTTTATCGCCAATGACTGCGATCTGTCGCCACCGTCTGCCGACGATGAAAAAGCGGAGACTGGCTGCATCTGGTTGCTGACCGGCCCGAATATGGCAGGTAAATCAACCTTCCTGCGCCAGAATGCGCTGATCGCCATTCTGGCGCAGATGGGCAGCTTCGTGCCGGCGCGACAGGCGCGGATCGGCGTGATCGACCGGCTGTTCTCACGCGTCGGCGCCGCCGACGATCTGGCGCGCGGCCGCTCCACCTTCATGGTCGAGATGGTCGAAACGGCTGCCATTCTCAATCAGGCGACCGAACGCTCTCTCGTCATCCTCGACGAAATCGGGCGCGGCACGGCGACCTTCGACGGATTGTCGATTGCATGGGCGAGCGTCGAGCATCTGCATGAAGTCAATCGTTGTCGTTCATTGTTCGCCACGCATTTTCACGAGCTAACGGCGCTCGCAGCCAAGCTGCCGCGCATCCACAATGCAACGATGCGCGTGAAGGAATGGCAAGGCGATGTGGTTTTCCTGCATGAAGTCATGCCGGGCGCAGCGGATCGATCCTACGGCATTCAGGTTGCGAAGCTGGCGGGCCTTCCAACCAGCGTGATCGAACGGGCGAAGGTTGTGCTTGCGGAACTCGAGGCTGACGATCGCGGCAAGCCCGCGTTGCGCGGCTTTGAGGACCTACCACTGTTTCAAGCGAGCCGGCCGTCACCGGCTCTGAAGCAGGACGGTGCGCTATCAGCGATGACCGAAGCCCTGAATGCGCTTCATCCCGATGAGATGTCACCGCGTGAGGCATTGGATGCGCTTTATGCGCTGAAACAAAAGCTCGCTGCCGCAGGAAAATAGGGCGCCGCCGCCCACGTTATTCCAGCGGCATATTGGCCACGAACCTCGTGCGCTGCACCCACAAAAAGGCGTTCCACATCACGGACGCCAACAGCCCGAGGAACAGCGCCATCCACACACCGGTCACTGTTGTCAGAGCATGCACAATCACGAACGTCAGAATGAGCCCGAGCATCGGCACTTGCGCATGTGCAATGACATTCGATGTCGCCGGCCCGCCGATGCGCGTATGCAGGATCACGATGAAACTCGACATCGCCATCGGGAACACGGCGAACAGGCCGGAGGCGAACGGACCAATCGAGTGACTGACCGTGGTGACGACAATGACGAATAGCGAAACCAGTGCCGCGCGTGCAGGGATGTCGTAGGGCCGCGGCTTCGTCTCGGGCTTCGTCACCGCAGCGGTACGCGCGCGGGCGGTCACGGCGATGGTAATGGTCACCACCACCGCATTCAATGCGATCGCCTCCCAGATTCCCCAATCTGCAAACTGCAACAAAGACGCGGCGGCAAACCAGGCCAGCAACGCACCACCAAGACTGATCACGAGCGACTGATCCCGCGCCAGCAACGCATAGACAGCCGCGAAGGTGACGCCTGCAGCATTGCCGGCAAGACTTCCGACCGCAGAATTCGAAATGAATTCCGGCGGATGTTCGAGGGCTAGGATGATGTAGGCCGCCCCGACCGACGTCGGCAGCGACGCAATCATCGCACCGAGAAACGGCCCGCCACGCTCCACGATCAGGGACGCGGTGACGATGATCGTCGCCGTCAGCGCCGCTTTGAGTAGAAGCGAAAGCCAAAAGTAATCGGCAGGCGACATGCGGAGGAGAACCGGCATTGTTCCTCTCCCGGATGGAGAGGATACACTTCCCGCAAAGGTTGCGGATTGGCCAAGGCTGTAACGGTTTTCCTATCGCTCGCCTAGAGCCTGCCGCAAAATTCGAGTGTAAGAATGGCTGATTTACGCAACATGAATGGCTCCAACCGATTGGAACTATCCGATGTCAAAAAATATACTGGGCGCTAGCCTCGGTTCATCGATACCGTGACCGGTGGTCCCGATTTAATTGTTTGATAGACCACGCAGTATCGTTCGGTCAGCTTGAGCAATTGATCGAGCTTGTCCTGAGGCGCATCGGTATCGACATCGAACGTCAGCCGAATCTCACGGAACCCGACCGGGGCATCCTTGGCAACGCCGAGCGTCCCTCGAAAATCGAGATCGCCCTCAGCAGATACCTTTCCAGATTTCAGCGATATTTCCAAAGCCGTCGCAACGGCCTTCAGGGTCACACCGGCACAGGCGACGAGCGCCTCCAGCAACATATCGCCAGAACAAAGTTCCATACCGGAACCGCCGGTCGCAGGATGCAGGCCGGCTACGGCGAGCGCCCGGCCCGTCTCGACCTTGCAGGCGATATTGGTGTCGTCGAGCGCGCCCTTTGCCTTCAGCGTAATGAGCGCTGCGTCGGCATCGGTCTTGTAACGGTCCTTGATCGGCGCCTGAATCGCGCGCAGCTCGGCTGCATCCATTGTCATAGTCCTCATACTTTAGGATGGCATAGATAATCTAATTCGGGGCCAGCACTACGCGACCAACGACATGCCCGTTCCTCAGGTCGTGCAGGCTCTGGTTTACGCTCTCGAGCGGGCGGATTTGCACCGGCAGGTAGGGCATCGGTGTGCGGCGCAATAGCGCGAGGAGCTCGGTCAACTCCGGCAGGCTTCCGGTGTATGACCCCTGGATCGTCATGGCGCGCATTGGGATGTAAGGCGTTGGGATTGTGATGTCGCCGCCGAAGAGCCCAACCACGATCAGATGGCCGCCCTTGGTCAAGAGATCGCTGCCGAGCTTCACCGTGGCACCGGATCCAACGAAATCCACGACGGTCCAAATCCGTCCGTTGACCAAGGTCTGGATCTGCGCGGCCACATCGGGCGCATTGGCATCCACCGTTGCGATTGCACCGGCCTGCATCGCGGCTGCTCGCTTCCTCGTGTCGACATCGACCACGATTGCGCCGCGTACCTGCATGGCCCGCAGGATAGCAAGGGCCATCAGGCCGACACCACCGGCGCCGATCACGACAATCGGTTCATCCTTGAGACGATCGCCAAACTTCTTCAGGGCGCCATAGGCGGTCACGCCTGAGCAGGCGAGCGGCGCTGCCTGTTCACGAGGAATGTCACCGTAATCGACCAGATAGCGCGGATGCGGCACCATGATGTGATCGGCAAAGCCACCGGGGCGGAATGCGCCGACGAACTGAGGTTTCAAACAAAGCTGTTCATCACCGCGTTTGCAGACCACGCAGTCTCCGCAGCCGATCCACGGATAGATCAGCCGTTCGTCGCCGATGGCTACGCCCGTCACATCCGGTCCGACGGCAACCACCCTGCCCACATTCTCATGACCAAGCGTGATCGGCAGCTTCAGTCCGCGATCGGTCAGGCGCATGACCTTGCCGCCGCCGATGTCATATTCGCCTTCCCAAAAGTGAATGTCGCTGTGGCAGATGCCGGCTGCTGTAACCTGGAGTAACACCTCGGTGCCGACAGGCTCCGGCGTTGGCTCCTCGCGCAGTTGCAGCGGGGCGCCGCAGTCGCAGACTTGGTAGGATTTCATGGCATCCTCATCCGTCATGCTCGGTCCAAGGGCACCATGACGATATTGAGATTGCTCGATAGTGTCACCACCACATCGCAGCGCCGTCTTCAGACTTCGTAGCCCGATCGTCGACGCTGATATTGCGGCCCAGCGAACGATCAAGCGCGGCCAGAACGCGACGCTTCACGTGATCGAAGGCTGCCGACTGCCGATCCCGAGGCCGCGGCAGATCGGCTTCGATCTCCTCGAATAGACGGCCAGGCCGTGGCTGCATGACGATGATCCGGTCCGCCAGCACGATCGCTTCTTCAACGTCGTGCGTGACCAGGATCAGCGTCGGTTTGGCATCTGCCCAGAGATCGAGCAGATGGTCCTGCAAATCCGCACGAGTGAAAGCATCGAGCGCCGAAAACGGCTCGTCCAGCAGCAACACTTCCGGACGCGGCACCAGCGCGCGCGCAATGGCGACACGCTGCGCCTGACCACCCGACAATTCGCGTGGCCAGACTTCGGCCTTGTCGGCAAGTCCGACACGATCCAGTGCGCGCGCAACGCGCTCCTTGCGTTCGTCCGCCGACAGATGAGCGATACCGAAACCGACATTCTCAGCAACCGTCAACCACGGCAACAAGCGCGGCTCCTGGAAGATGATGCCGATCTTCTCATGCGGCTTGCTGATGACTTCGTCGTCGAGATGCACGATACCCTGCGACGGACGATCAAGACCTGAAATCGCACGCAGCAAGGTGGATTTTCCGCACCCGGAGCCGCCGACGATGGCAACGATCTCGCCCGGCGCAACATCGAGCGTCACACCTTCAAGCGCGCGAACATTGTTCGGATATGTCTTCCCGACACGGGCCAGCGACAACATCGGTTATGCCTCCTGCCGCGCGTGGAAGCGATCTTCCCAGCGCAGGAACGGCGCCGTACCGGCTGTGAGCAACCAGTCGGTGGCCTTGCCGAGGATTGCAAAGACGATGATCGCGGCAACGATTTGCGCCGGCTTTCCAAGCTGCTGACCGTCGGTCAACAGATAGCCGAGACCTTCGGATGCGCCCATGAATTCGGCGGCGACAACGAACATCCAGCCGAGACCAAGTCCCGAGCGCAGCGCCACGACATACGCCGGCAACACGGCCGGCAGCAGAATACGCCGCACCAGCGCCGGACCGGACAAACGGAAGGCGCGGCCAACTTCGACGATCTTGCGATCAACCGACAGGATCGCACCCATCACGCCAAGATAAACCGGGAAGAACACACCGACTGCAATCAGCGTGACCTTGGACGCTTCGAAAATGCCAAGCCAGAGGATGAACAGCGGCACCCACGCGATCGACGGAATGGCGCGCAGCGCCTGCAATGTCGGATCGATGATCGTGCGCGTCAGTGCCGAATAGCCGGCAATCGCACCGAGCAATGTCCCTGCGGCGACGCCGAGAGTGAACCCCACGGCAACACGAAGGATGGTGGCCTGTGCGTGGCGCCAAAGCTCGCCGGTTCTGGCAAGCTCCCAAAGCGTTTCGCCGATGACGGACGGTGGCGGCACCAGCCGTCCGTTGGAGATTCCGAAATAGACCGCCAGTTCCCACACCACGGCAACGACGACGGGGAGGATCAGGCCCAGCAGCAAAGGGTGCAGCAGCACGGGTCTGCGCACACGCGTCTCAGACACAGCGCCTTCGGCCTGCTGGGTGGCGGGGAATGTCATGTCGAAAATAGACATGGCGCAACCGGATTTTGCATTCAGGAAATGACGAACTGCATGACGATCTTGGCAAGTGCACCGTTCCCGGACCGCTGGGAGGAAGCCAGCCCGGGAACGGCGAGTCTGACGATCAATTCGTCAGGGCAACGCTGTCATCGATCAGCGCATCCACCGTGGCTTTCACATCCACGTTGGCCGCGATCACGCCGGCCTGCTGCAGGGCGACACCGGCAGCGAGGATCGACTCCTTCTGCGAAGTGCCGATCTGCGAATGCGTGAGTTCCGTGCGCTCTTTCAACTGACGCTCGACCACCGCGTCCGGCAACTTGGTCACGGCGATGAAGGTCTTCTTCACCTGTTCCGGATTGGCGAGCGCGTATTTGCGCGCGTCCTCGTAGACCTTGAGCACGCGCTTCACCAGATCCGGGTGCTGTTTCAGGAACTGCTCTCGTACATTCAGGATGCCCCAGGTGTTGGCATCGGTGTTGCGGTAGAACAGCTTGGCGCCATCCTCGATTTCAGCCGCCGCCATCATCGGATCAAGTCCGGCCCAGGCATCGACATCGCCGCGAACCAGCGCGGCCTTGCCGTCGGCATGTTGCAGGAGAACCGGCGTGATGTCCTTGTCAGTCAGCTTCGCGCTTTGCAGCGCACGGACGAGAAAGATGTGCGGATCGGTGCCGCGGGTCACCGCGACGCGCTTGCCCTTCAGATCTTCAATCTTGCTGATGTTGGAATTCTTGCCGGCAACAAGAGCGGTCCACTCGGGACGTGAATACACATAAATCGACTTGATCGGGTTGCCGTTGATCTTGGCGACCAGCGCCGCGGAGCCCGCGGTCGAACCGAAATCAATCGAGGACGCATTCAGGAATTCCAGCGCCTTGTTCGAGCCCGCGCTCTGCACCCAGCGGACCGCAATGCCGTCCTTGGCGAATTCCTTCTCGAGCAACCCCTGATCCTTTAGCACCAGCGAGACCGGATTATAGGTCGCCCAGTCGATGCGGATTTCCTTCGGCTTGTCCTGCGCGAACAAGGCCGTGCTCGGCACGAGGCCGACAAACAGCGCCGATGTGAGAATCGAGCGGCGGGAAAAGAAAGCCATAATAACCTCCACGCACAGGACCGCGATCACGCCGAAGGCGTGTTGGGCCGGATTGATGAAAAGCGGGAGTTTTCTAGACCACCCGCCCGCGGCTGATGGCGACGGGGCGGGCCCCGACCGCTTTAGCTGCATTTGTTAAGCGCCCGCAAGCTGCTCGCTCAAATCGGCGCTAGACCCTGAAATTAAAGGGTTATTGGGAACCGTCAATGAAATGGAATGGCAAATTTCGGATGCTCACGAAACAGGCATTCCACACTCTGCCTGATTCATAAAATTTCTTTGCCCCGCTGCGGTATGATCGGCCGTGACACAAGAGAAACGCTCCGGTATCCCCATCTGCCATGCTCTCTCCCGACCAGACGCCGCGGGCGTCCAGCGAGATCTTCGACGCCGAGGCAGCCGCGCAGGAACTGGATGCGCTCGCCTCGTCCTATTCCGGACTCGAGAGCGACCTGCGCACGTCGGTCGCGCAATACCTGAAAAGCGAACTGGCGCGCGGCCGCGAGAAGGCCGAGGAGCTGCTGCTGAAAGACCGGCATGGCCGCCGCTGTGCCGAACGCCTTTGCGTCATGCAGGACGAGATCATCCGTGTCCTGTTCGAATTCGCCAGCAAGCGCCTGTACCCGTCTCTGAACCCGTCGGAATCCGAGCGCATGTCGGTCGTCGCCACCGGCGGCTATGGCCGTGGATTGCTGGCGCCTGGCTCGGATATCGATCTGCTTTTTGTCCTTCCCTACAAGCAGACCGCCTGGGGTGAATCGATTGCCGAGGCCATTCTCTACTGCCTCTGGGACATGGGGCTAAAGGTCGGTCATGCGACGCGCTCGGTGGATGAATGCATCCGCCAGGCCAAAGCCGATATGACGATCCGCACGGCCATTCTCGAAGCCCGCTATCTGTACGGCGATCGCGCCTTGTTCGATGAACTGGCCGGTCGTTTCGACAAGGATGTCGTGCAGGGAACAGCAGCGGAATTCGTCGCCGCAAAGCTCGCCGAGCGCGAGGACCGCCTGCGCCGCACCGGCCAGTCACGCTATGTCGTCGAACCCAACGTCAAGGATGGCAAGGGCGGCCTTCGCGATCTGCACACGCTGTTCTGGATCGGCAAATACGTTTATCGCGTTCACAACCTTGAAGAGCTGGTCGATCACGGCGTGTTCGACGGCGACGAACTGAAGCTGTTCCTGCGTTGCGAGGACTTCCTTTGGTCGGTGCGATGCCACATGCATTTCGTCACCGGTCGCGCCGAGGAACGCCTGTCGTTCGATATCCAGCGCGAAATCGCGGTGCGGCTCGGTTACACCGAACATCCCGGCATGCGCGATGTCGAGCGCTTCATGAAGCACTACTTCCTCACCGCCAAGAATGTCGGTGATCTCACCGCCATTCTGTGCGCGGCGCTCGAAGCCAATCACACCAAGAGCGCACCTGCGCTTGGCCGAATGATCGCGCGATTCCGGCCGCGCGCCGGTCGCCGTGTTTTGAGCGAGTCCGACGATTTTATCGTCGACAACAACCGCATCAATATCGCGAAGCAGGATGTTTTCGAGCGCGATCCGGTCAATCTGATCCGCATTTTCCGCCTCGCGCAAAAGCATGACCTTGCCTTCCATCCGGACGCGATGCGCAAGGCGACGAGGTCGCTCAATCTGATCAATAAGGAGGTGCGCGAGAATCCCGAAGCGAACGAATTGTTCTTCGAGATTCTCACGTCAAAAAACGACGTCGAGACAGTCCTGCGGCGAATGAACGAAGCCGGCATACTCGGCGCATTCGTGCGCGCCTTTGGCCGTGTCGTCGCGATGATGCAGTTCAATATGTATCATCACTACACGGTCGATGAGCACCTGATCCGCTGCATGGGTGTGATCTCCGAGATCGAGGCCGGCACAAACGAGGAATACGGGCTCGCCAACGAGCTCGTAAAGAAATTGCAGCCGCGGCAGCGTGACATTCTGCGGATCACCTTATTCCTGCACGACATCGCCAAAGGCCGGGTCGAAGATCATTCGATCGCCGGCGCCCGCGTGGCGCGGCGCTTCTGCCCGCGTCTGGGCCTGAACAATGCCGAAACGGAAACCGTCGCCTGGCTGATCGAGAACCATCTCGTCATGTCCACGATCGCCCAATCGCGCGATTTGTCCGACCGCAAAACCATCGAGACTTTCGCCGGCATGATGCAGTCGCTCGACCGGCTGAAACTGCTGGTGATCCTGACCACCGCCGACATCCGTGCGGTCGGTCCCGGCGTGTGGAACGGCTGGAAAGCACAGTTGCTGCGTACGCTGTATTACGAGACCGAACCGGTGTTGACCGGCGGATTCTCCGAAGTGAACCGCGAACGCCGCGTAGCCATCGCTCAGGCGGAATTCCGCGCCGAAATGAAAGACTGGCCGGACAGCGAGCTCGACAGCTATATCGCCCGGCATTATCCGCCTTATTGGTTGAAGGTCGATCTACCGCACAAGGTTGCGCACGCGAACTTCCTGCGCGAAACTTGGCGTGCGGGCCGCACGCTAGCAACACGGGTTGATTTCGATGCAGTTCGCGGTGTCACCGAACTGACGGTGATCGCGCCCGATCATCCTCGCCTGCTGTCAGTGATTGCCGGCGCTTGTGCGGTCGCCGGCGCCAACATCGTCGATTCACAGATCTACACCACGACCGACGGCCTCGCGCTCGACACCATCTCGTTGACACGTGAATTCGACCGCGACGAGGACGAGGACCGGCGCGCGAGCCGCATCGCCGACACGATCGAAAAAGCACTGAAGGGCGAAATCAGACTGCCGGATATCGTCGCACGCCGCGCAGCACCGAAGGGAAGATTGAAAGCCTTCGCGCTGGAACCGGACGTCAACGTCAACAACGAATGGTCGAACCGCTACACCGTGATCGAGGTGACGGGTCTCGACCGGCCAGGTCTGCTCTACGAATTGACCGCGACAATCTCGAAACTCTCACTCAACATCACGTCCGCACATGTCGCGACATTCGGCGAGCGCGTGGTTGACGTGTTCTACGTGACCGATCTCTTAGGTGCGAAGATCGCCTCGCCGACGCGACAGGCCGCGATCAAGCGGGCATTGCTGGCTTTGTTCTCGCGGCCAAGCGCCGATACAAAGCCGGCCGGCAAATCCACGCAGGACCAATAAAAAAGGCGCCGGAGCAGAGCTCCAGCGCCCTTCCAGGAAGAAACCGGAAAACGGCTTACTTCTTTTTCTTCTTCGCAGGTGCAGCTGCCTTCTTCGCAGGCGCCTTCTTCTTGGCCGGAGCGGCTGCCTTCACAGGAGCGGCCTTCGGCGCCCACACCGACTGCCAAGCCAGGTAGGGCTGCATGAACGCGTTCTGCACGAACTTCTGGCCAGCGGCGTTCGGATTGGCCGCAGCCTTGGGTGCTGCCTTTTGGGCGAGGGCGGCCGACGGAGCGGCAACCATGACAGCGAGTGCAAGAACGAGAGCGCTTTTACGCATTGGATTCCCCAGAGTTTGAAAACCGGTATCCCCCGGCCGACGCGACAAAGCACAAAAAGACCCCTGTGGAAACGCGAAAGCGCTTGTTTTACAGGCCTTTTGTTAGGTTTTGCGCCGATCAGTCGCACCTTCGCAACAGGCCGGACGCCGAACCTTAACCGCTGTTTAAATTCCCTCCCCTAGCGTCGAGCCTGGGTCCGGAAGCGCGGTCGCGACCGGACGTCCGATGCTGCGGGGGATGGCTTTGGGACGGCGGGACAAGGCCGCGCGCCGCGAGCCGAAGTTCGACGTCGGCGGCCCCAAGCGTGAGCTGCGGGCTGATCCCGACGAACGGCTTCCGGCGATCGAAGACGAAAAGCCCCGTGCCAAGGCGCGGACCCCACGCGCGCGCAATACCGCCAGCAACACAAAGACGGAAGTAGCAAACGACAGTATGGCTCCGGCGAAATCGCAAAAGAAAAGCGGCAGCGGTGGCAAACGCCGCCGGTCGCTCCCGGGGCGGATGATCTACTGGGGTGTCGTTCTCTCATTATGGGCGGTCATCGGCCTCGTAGGGCTTGTCGTCTGGGTCGGCGCCCATCTGCCGCCGATCCAATCACTCGAAGTGCCCAAGCGCCCACCCTCGATCCAGATCGCGGGCATTGATGGGCGCATCCTCGCCGTGCGTGGCGATAGCGGCGTATCGGCGAAAATCCGCGATCTGCCGAAATACGTTCCGCAGGCTTTCATCGCGATTGAGGACCGGCGCTTCCATTCGCATTTCGGCGTCGATCCGATCGGCATCACGCGCGCCGCCGTCACAAACATTTTGCACCGTGGCGTATCCCAGGGCGGCTCGACCCTCACGCAACAGCTCGCCAAGAACCTGTTCCTGACGCAGGAGCGTACTTTCACGCGCAAGCTGCAGGAACTCGTGCTTGCTCTGTGGCTCGAGCAGAAATTCTCCAAGAACGAGATTCTAGAGCTCTATCTGAACCGGGTTTATTTCGGCGCCGGCGCCTATGGCGTGGAAGCTGCGGCGCAACGCTATTTCGGCAAACACGCGCGCGAGATGTCGCTGTCTGAAGCCGCCATGCTCGCCGGCCTCGTGCGCTCTCCGTCGCGGCTGGCGCCGACCCGCAATCCGAATGGCGCCCAGCGGCGCGCGCAAGTCGTACTCGCAGCGATGTCGGACACGGGCTTTATCACCGACAAGACCGCGGCGGCCGCGATTGCCCAGCCGGCTCATGCGCTGAAGCAAACCAGCAACGGCTCTATCAACTACGTGGCCGACTGGATCATGGATGTGCTCGACGATCTGATCGGTCGTGTCGAAGACGATATCGTTGTTGAAACGTCGATTGACCCTGCATTGCAGCTGTTCGCCGAGCAGGCGATCACCGAAGAACTGGTTGGCAAGGGCGGCAAATTCGGCGTCGAGCAAGGTGCGATGATCGCGATGACGCCAGACGGCGCCGTGCGCGCGATGGTCGGTGGCAAGAGTTATGCCGAGAGCCAGTATAACCGTGCGGTTGCGGCGAAACGTCAGCCGGGATCGTCATTCAAGCCGTTCGTGTATCTCACCGCGCTCGAACGCGGACTGACGCCCGATAGCATTCGCGAAGACAAGCCAATCTCCATCAAAGGCTGGAAACCGGAGAACTACACGCGCGAATATTACGGGCCGGTGACGCTGACGCAGGCCTTGGCCATGTCGTTGAATACCGTCTCGGTGCGACTGACGATGGAGGTTGGTCCGACTGCGGTGACGCGCACCGCGCACCGGCTCGGCATTGCATCGAAGCTCGAACCGAACGCTTCGATAGCACTGGGCACATCGGAGGTGTCGTTGCTGGAGATGGTTTCGGCCTTCGCGCCGTTCGCCAACAATGGCATGGCGATTTCGCCGCATGTCATCGAGAGCATTCGCGGGAAGGACGGCAAGCGACGCTATCAACGGCGACCACAGAGCCTTGGGCAGATCATTGAGCCGCGCTATGTCGGCATGATGAATGCGATGATGCAGGAAACGCTGCTGACCGGAACGGGCCGCAAGGCCGATCTCGGCGGACGCCCGGCCGCCGGCAAGACCGGAACCAGCCAGGATTTCCGCGATGGCTGGTTTGTCGGCTACACGGCGCAACTCGTCACCGGCGTGTGGCTCGGCAATGACGATTCATCGCCGACCAGGAAGATGACCGGCGGTGGATTGCCATCGGAAATCTGGGCTCGGTTCATGAAGAACGCTCACCGCAGCACCCCGGTCGCAGGCTTGCCCGGCGCGCATGGCGGCTTCTATCCGCCTTATCCCACGCAGCAGAACGAGGCGCCGGGCATGGTCCGCAACGACAGACCCGTGCCACCGGGCTCGATCCCGACAGGGTCCACGCCGGTGTCAGCCACCCGCAACGACGGCATGGATAGCTGGCTGCTGGATCGTCTGCTCGGCCCGCGCCGATAGAGCGTCTCTGGGATCATTGCGGCAATGGCCGCGATGTCTTCCGCAATAACAGCCACAACACAAACACCATCAAAGCCATGGCCATGATGGCGATCCCGGCTGCCCACACCGATCGGTGCATTGCAAACGCGACGCCCGTACTGACGATCGCCGCCATGAATTGGGGACTGAATCCCAATAGCGACGACGCCGCACCGGCTCGCTCCGCAAAACAGGAGAGGCCTCCCGCAAGAGCCAGCGGGAACACAAGACCGAAGCCAATGAGAGTGAACGCCATCGCCGCAACGAGTATCGTTGCCGATGCGATATCCAGCATTATCAGGAGGCAAACGATCGGAGCGCCGACGATCATGATCGTAGCGCCGTAACCGATGGTGCGAACAATACCGAGGCGGAGCACCACGCGTGTCGCGAACAGATTGCCCACGAGATAACCGCAGGCGCAGACCGTGAATGCGACCGAAATCTGCAGCGGAACCAGACCGTGACGAGCCTGCAGAATGAAAGGGCCTGTCATCAGCCACACCAGCAGGCACGTATATGCGGCAGCTCCGATCAGCAGATACAGACTGAACATGGCATTCTGCAGCATCTGGCGATAGCCAGATAACAGCGTGCCGATCGACAGGCGCTCAGGGAGCCGTTCACCGAGTGTTTCCGGCAACTTCCGCCAGACCGTGGCCAGTACCGCCACGCCAACCATCACAAGAGCGGCAAAGGGAGAACGCCAGCCGAAGACAGAATGCAATATCCCGCCGATCAGTGGCGCTGAAACCGGAGCAATCGCCATGACAAGGCTCATCAGCGACAATTCCTTGCCGGCCCGCGCCCCGATATAGAGATCGCGTACCACCGCCCGCGCCAACACGGTCGCGCCCGATGCGCCGAACGCCTGCAGCACGCGCGCGCCGATCAGAATTTCGATCGAGGATGCTGCGAAGCAGATCAGCGCACCAATACAGAAGCAGAGCAGCGCGATCAGAAGACCGGAGCGCCGGCCATACCAGTCGGAGATCGGTCCATAGGCGATCTGACCGATGGCGAAACCAACCAGATAGGCTGACAGAGTCAACTGCACTTGTGCCGGCGCGACACCGAAAGCTCGCCCAATATCCGGCAATGCCGGTATATAAAGATCCGTCGAAAGCGGCCCTAGCGCGGTCAGCGCCGCGAGCAGCGCGGTGAGCGCAAACGTATTGGGTTTGAACATCGCGCTTTATGAATGCCGGTGGCTCAGTGCCGTGAACGAGGCTTGCCGTTCACGGGGACGTCGGCAATCGGCCGCGCGCTCGGCAGGCCGTAGCGGTGAAGGTCGGTGCCATGACTGTCAAGCCAGTTCTTGGCACGCCTCACATTCGGGCACAGACGTTCGACCAGCCGCCAGAAGCGGATGGAATGGTTCATCTCGACGAGATGAGCGACTTCATGCGCAGCGAGATAATCGAGCACATAGGGCGGCGCGAGGATGAGCCGCCAGGAATAGGACAGGACCCCGGTTGTCGAGCATGAACCCCAGCGGCTCGACGGATCGCGGACCGACACCCGCTTGATGGTCACGCCGAGCTGTTCGGCAAACACACGGCTCGCCTGCTCGAGATCGCTCCTGGCCTCGCGGCGCAGGAAGTCGCCGACGCGGCGATCGATGTAGGGGGTGTCACCGGCAACGCAGAGCTTGCGCTCGCCATCCTCGGCCACTTCGATCCACACGGTGCCGCGCATTCCCCGGCGATGCACAACACGATGCGGATGGCCGCGCAACGGCACGATCGTCCCGTGCGCAAACGGCTCAGCCTTCGGCAGGTGATTGAGCCGCGACGCGATCCAGCCGCCATGCTTCTGCGCGAAGTCCTTCGCCTCCTTCAAACAACCGCGCGGCGGCATGGTGAGCACGACCTCACGGGTCGCCGCCTGAATCCGCAATGTGTAACGACGCGCCTGACGATGCCGCCTGACACGCACGAGATAGATGTGCTTGTCGTGAACAACCTGGATTGCTTTCGGTTCGGCCGGCCGCCGGTACAAAAGGGCACGAAGCGACATGACACCCTCGCCTGCTTCGCTGCTGATACTGCCATAGCCCGGCCTACAAAAAGCTTGTCGAAAAAAATAAAGTGATAAACCCAAAATATGGGACCGAATGACGCCAATCATCACAATATATTGCGCTTAAAGGAACGAATCTTTATTCAGAAATTCACTCGCCCGACGCCGCACAACTACCCGGGCAATCAGGCGAACGCCTCGAAAACGCTAGGAAAAACAATACGCTAGGCGGCCGAACTGCCTGCCCGGTCCGCCAAATTCGAATCTGACTGATTCGACCCGGCCGCGGGGTTCAGCTTACGACGCGGACCAACCGTGGCTTGCTGCTGGCGGCGCTTTGATTGCTCAGGACGAAGTCGGCGATCCGCGGCGCGATCTCCGAGCGGAAACGCGATCCGTTGAACACGCCATAATGCCCGACGCCGGGCTGAAGGTAATGCGCCTTTCGCTCCGGCGGAATGTTCATGCAAAGGGCATGCGCCGCCTCGGTCTGACCGACGCCGGAGATGTCGTCCTTCTCGCCTTCGATCGTTAGCAATGCGGTCTTGCGGATCGCGGCCGGATCGATCCGTACGCCGCGATGCGTCATCTCTCCCTTCGGGAGCTGGTGTTTCACGAACACCGTGTCGATGGTCTGCAGATAGAACTCGGCCGTCAGGTCCATGACGGCGAGATACTCGTCATAAAACTCGCGATGCTTCTGCGCCGAGTCGCCATCACCCTTTACGAGATTGAAGAACAACTGCTTGTGCGCATCCAGATGCCGGTCGAGATTCATGCTGACGAAGCCATTGAGCTGCAGAAAGCCCGGATAGACATCGCGCATCATGCCCGGATGAGGGAATGGCACTTTGGTGATAACGTTTCGCCGGAACCATTCGAGACCGCGATCTTCCGCCAACCGATTGACCGCCGTTGGATTGATCCGCGTGTCGATCGGTCCACCCATCAGCGTCATGGAATGCGGGACGTAGGGATCCGCTTCGGCTTCCATACGCGCAACAGCGGCAAGAACCGGCACAGCCGGCTGACAGACCGCCACAACATGACAGTCCCCGCCGAGCGCATGCAGGATCGAGATGATGTAATCGATGTAGTCATCGAGATCGAAGCGGCCTTCCGACAGCGGCACCAGGCGTGCGTCGATCCAGTCGGTGATGTAAACGTCATGAGTTGGCAGAAACGCTTCTACAGTTCCGCGCAGCAGCGTCGCATAATGGCCCGACACCGGCGCAACAATCACCAGCTTCGGCTGCGGCCGACGCGGGGGCGCGCGGAACACACGCTCGAAATGCAGAAGGCGGCAGAACGGCCGCTCCCAGACCGGCGTGATGTGGACAGGCACATGTTGGCCGCTCACCACGGTGTCGTTGATCTGCCATTCCGGCTTGCCGTAGCGGCGGGTGAAGCGCTCGAACATCTCGGCGCTGGCGGCCATCGTTTTGCCGACCGCGGTGTGCGACCAGGGATTCAGAGGATTTTTGAGGTAGAGCCGCGCCACATCTGTGACAGCGCGGGCCGGGTTGAGAGCTGCGTGGCTCATCTCATAGAGCCAATACATCCCATTAGATAATGCGGGCCCGCCTTCCACCGGCAAAGCCGGCGCCCCGCCAAATTCCCCAATCGCCATATTGTTGTGTCCCGGCATCGTTGCTGCAACGCAGCATCGTGCCTTTTGTTCACGGCGTCAATATAAGCTGTACTGGTTATAATTTAGTCACTCGCCGACCTGCATCAATGAACCGACCGACCTGGCACTCCTGAGGAGAGCCAAAAACCCAATGATTGCAGCAACAAAATAGATCGCATTCAGCGCAAACGCCCACAGCATCAGGTCCGCCCGGAAGGTCTGCTCTATCAACAGGGCTCGCATGCCCTCAAAAACATAGGTGGGCGGCAGCAGCCAGGCGACCGGCTGAAGCCAGACGGGCATCACCGACACCGGATAGTAGACACAAGTCAGTGGCAGCAGCAGGAACATAATCGTCCAGGCCATGCTCTCCGCTCCCATTCCGTTGCGCAGCACGATCCCCGAAACAAGAATTCCGACAGCCCAGCTCGTAAGGATCAAATTTAGAAAGAACGCTGCGAGCGCGAAGCCCAGCCCATAAAGATTGAAGTTGAAGAAGGCCATCGCCAGCAGCGTTACCGGCACCATGCCGATGGCAAGGCGGATGATGCTCATGATCATCAGCGCACAGATGAACTCGCCGGGGCGCAGCGGGCTCATCATCAGATTACCCATGTTGCGCGCCCACATCTCCTCCAGAAAGGAGATGGAGAAGCCGAGCTGGCCACGGAACAGAATATCCCACAGCAGGACTGCGCCGATGAACGTGCCGCCGGCCTTGGCAAAGAAGCCGGCATTCTCAGAGATGTAGAGCTGAAGGAAGCCCCACATCAGCATCTGCACTGCCGGCCAATAGATCAGCTCCAGAAGCCGCGGCCAGGATGAACGCAGCAGATACCAATAACGCAGCACCATTGCGAAGATACGATTCGGCGAGAACGCAATCGGCTCGGGTGACTGAAAAGCACGCGGCTGCGGATTCATCTTCATCGCGTCACTTCCTGCGCCTGCCGTCGCCCCCGCGCGATATCGAGGAACACATCTTCAAGGGTGTCTCGTCCATATCGTGCGAGTAATTTTTCGGGCGCCTCGTCGTCAACAATCTCGCCGCGCTTCATCATGATGACGCGATCGCACAAGCGCTCGACCTCGTTCATGTTATGCGATGCAAGCAGGATCGTTGCACCGCGTTCGACACGATAGCGCTCGATCTCGGCGCGCACCCAATCCGCGGTGTCGGGATCGAGCGATGCGGTCGGCTCATCGAGCAGCAAAATCTCCGGATGATTGAGCAGCGCCTTGGCGAGCGAGACCCGGGTCTTTTGTCCGGCAGACAGTTTGCCTGTCGGTCGATCCAGAAAATCGTTGAGGTCGAATTGCGTAGCTAGCTCGCGCACGCGCTGCGCCACATTGGGGACACCATAGAGCTTGCCGAATACGGTGAGGTTCTGCCGCACCGTGAGCCGCATCGGCATGTCCACATAGGGACTTTCGAAATTCATCCGATGCAGAACACGATGGCGCTGCTGTGGGATCGATGCGCCGAGAACCTGAACGTGACCGGAGGTCGGCGTCACCAACCCCATGATCATGGCGATGGTGGTGGTTTTACCGGCGCCGTTCCCACCCAACAGCGCAGTGATAGAGCCGGTCTTGACCGCAAACGAAATGCCATTGACCGCTGTGCCGCCCTTGTAAATCTTGACGACACGATCAAGGGATATGGCGGTTTCGGCAGGTGACATGAACGGTCCGGCAATCGCGTGAGTTGAATTCAAGGCGACTGATGTGCCCTTCCGTTGCGGACAGCGCAAGGGTTGCGGCCATTGGAGCACTGCGCGGAAAGGCGCAGTTTGTAGCGCGCACGGCGGCGGTTAAACTGAGTCCATGTCAAACACACCGACCATCGACCTCGACCGGCTGCCAATGCCACGCCGCCATGTGCGGCTGGACACGCTCGTGCGGCTGCGCTGGCTTTCTGTGATCGGCCAGACCACGGCGGTATTGGTCGTCTATTTCGGCCTGGAATTCGACCTTCCCATCTGGGCCTGCCTTTCGGTCATTGCGCTTTCGGCCTGGCTGAATGTCGCCCTGCGTATTCGTTTCCAGCAGGCCCGGCGGCTGGAGCCAAGCCGCGCGGCATGGCTGCTCGCGTTCGATGTCGGGCAACTCGCCGTGCTGATGTATCTGACCGGCGGCCTCGACAATCCGTTCTCGTTCTTCTTCCTTGGTCCGGTGCTGTTGTCGGCGACCGCCCTGCCTCCACGGCTCACGATGGCGATCGGTCTGTTTGCCATACTGTGTCTGACGCTTCTGATCTTCTTCCACGAACCATTGCCGTGGTCGGAGGAATACGGGCCGATGCCAGTGCTGCCGGACACTTATATGCTCGGCGTGTGGTTCTCGATCGTGCTCGCGATCTTCTTCATCAGTGTCTATGCGTGGCAAATCAGCGAAGAGTCCCGACAACTGGTGAACGCATTGGCCGCGACCGAACTGGTGCTGGCGCGCGAGCAGCATGTCACGCAGCTCGATGGCCTTGCGGCTGCCGCGGCGCATGCGCTGGGTACGCCGCTCTCGACCATCTCGCTGATCGCACGTGAACTGGAACGCGAGATCGAACCGACATCGCCGCATGCCGACGACATCAAGCTGTTGCGCGAGCAAGCGCAACGCTGCCGCGATATTCTCGCCAAGCTGAACGAGCTGCAGGCCGAGGGCGCGCCGTTCGACCAGATGCCGCTGCGAACATTGCTGCAGGAGGTCGCAGAACCGCACCGGCATTTCGGCATCAACATCGACGTGAAGATACCGGCCACGGAACCCTCGCCAGTGGCTGCGCGCAACCCGGCGATCCTCTACGGGCTCGGGAACCTGGTCGAGAACGCCGTCGATTTCGCGAGAGAGCACGTCGACATTACCGCCGACTGGACTGCCGACGCTGTCACGGTGGTGATTGCCGACGATGGCCCCGGCTTCGCGCCCGAGGTGATCGGCCGGATCGGGGAACCCTATGTCCGCAGCCGGCGGCTCCGGCGCATGTATGCGACCGGCGACACCGGAATGGGACTGGGCTTTTTCATCGCCAAGACCCTGCTGGAGCGCAGCGGGGCCAAGTTAACCTTTGTGAACCGGAACTTTCCGGAGCGTGGCGCAATTGTGACCGTCCGCTGGCCTCGGGCAACATTCGATTTTGCCGCATCCGGTGAGCTTGAGGCCAAGGCCTCGAACGCTTAGGTATAGGCGCTATGGAAACCGCGATGAACCTGACCCCGGCAGCTCCGGCGGAACGTTCGCTCTTGATCGTCGAGGACGACAAGTCCTTCCTGCAACGGCTCGCCCGCGCGATGGAAGGGCGGGGTTTCACCGTCACAACCGCAGAAACCGTGTCCGAAGGGCTGATGCAGGTGGAGAAATCCGCACCGGCTTATGCGGTCGTCGATATGCGACTGGGCGACGGCAACGGTCTCGACGTGATTTCGGCCCTGAAGCGCCGCCGGCCTGAGGCCAGAGGCATCGTACTCACCGGCTATGGCAATATCGCCACGGCGGTGAATGCGGTAAAGCTCGGCGCGGTGGATTACCTCGCCAAGCCGGCTGACGCCGACGATGTCATCAACGCGCTGCTATCGATCGAGGGCAAGAAGCCGGAACCGCCAGAGCATCCGATGTCGGCGGATCGCGTCCGCTGGGAACACATCCAGCGCATCTACGAGCTGTGCGGCCGCAACGTTTCGGAAACCGCGCGTCAGCTCAACATGCATCGCCGCACGCTGCAGCGGATCCTCGCCAAGCGCGCGCCGCGGTAAGCAACGAACAGGGCCCGCAGTTATTGCATCCTCCCCCTTGCGGGAGAGGACACATCAGCTATCGCTTCGCTCGCAGCTACCCCATCTCATTCATGTAAGGCCCGGCCGGATCGATCAGCGACTGCAGCCGCAACGCTGCGCAATGCGCGACACGCAACGTCATCACCTTGCGCGTTGGTGCGAGCAGCTTATGCTCCGGCGCATCGCACACGATCTCGCCGCCAAAGCCATCGGCGACGATCAGGCCGGTATCCTTCGGGAAGATTTCGCACGGCACTTCGAGTGTCGTCGCAAAGAACAACCGGTCGCAATGCATCCGATAGTCCATCCATTTCTGATCGGCGCGGAAATCGGCAACGGATGATTTGATCTCGACGATCCAGATCTCCCCGTTGCGACCGAGCGCAACAAGATCGGCCCTGCGGCCGGACGGTAGCGGCAATTCGCTGACACAGGTGAATCCGTGCGAGAGCAGCAACCGCATCGTTCCGCGCGCAACGATCAAAGCCGTTTCCGATTGCCGGCCATCGACCGGCACTTCGGAAATACGGCTGATCAGTGCGCTCATTCGGCCGCCTCTTTCGGGCTCCGCCGCGAGGCGTGATCGGGAAAGGCGCGATCCAGAGCTTCTCGCGTCGCAGCGACGACGCCGCGTTCGGTGATCAGTCCTGTGACAAGGCGCGCCGGCGTAACGTCGAAGCCGTAATTCGCAACCTGCGATCCGTCCGGCACAATGGTCACGGTTTCGATCCGGCCATCCTTCGTGCGGCCGGTCATGGTCGCGACCTCGTCGGCTCCGCGCTGTTCGATCGGAATCTCGGCGACGCCATCGCCGACATTGAAGTCGATCGTCGGCGACGGCAGCGCGACGTAGAACGGCACGTTGTTGTCCTTCGCAGCCAGCGCTTTCAGATAGGTGCCGATCTTGTTGCAGACATCGCCCTGCGCCGTCACGCGGTCGGTGCCGACAATCGCCATATCGACCAGCCCGTGCTGCATCAGGTGGCCGCCGGTATTGTCCGGAATCACGGTATGCGGCACGCCATGCTGACCGAGTTCGAACGCGGTCAGTGATGCGCCCTGATTGCGCGGTCGCGTCTCGTCCACCCAGACATGGACCGGGATACCCTTGTCATGCGCCATGTAGATTGGCGCGGTGGCCGTGCCCCAATCCACTGTCGCCAGCCAACCGGCATTGCAATGCGTCAGCACGTTGACGCGTTCGCCGGGCTTCTTGCGCGCTGCAATCTCTTCGATGATCTTGAGGCCGTTACGACCGATCGCTTCATTGATGGCGACATCCTCGTCGCAGATTTCCTTGGCACGCCGGTAGGCCCCCGCGACGCGCTCCTCGCGCGGCTGGTTGCGCACGGCCGCCATCATCTCGTCGAGCGCCCATTTTAGATTGATCGCTGTCGGCCGCGTCGCCAGCAGCGCAGCATAGGTTCGCTCGAGATTTTCGTCGGATGCCTCGTCGCGCAAGGCGAGCGCAAGACCATAGGCGGCAACCGCGCCGATCAGCGGCGCACCACGTGTCTGCATACTGGAGATGGCGTGAGCGGCGTCCGCCGCCGTCGTCAGTCGCAAGAAGCCGACGCGATGCGGCAGTTGGGTTTGATCGAGAATGCCGACCGACCAGCCGTCCGGCTCCAGCCAGATGCTGCGCGTTGCTTTGCCATTGATCTTCATCGCCGAGAAATAACCCGGTTCGACAAACCGGCCAAGCCTTCCGGCAGAAGCCACCTTGCCAGCCTTTGCGAAAGAGACCGGAAATCCGCCAGCCCGCTGCCGCAATTGCGGCCCGAAGCCGACGCGATCACCTTCGAAAGTTCCCTTGGTGGAAGGATTCCTTCTGAGGGGTAAAAATTCATGACAGCCTTTCTGTCGCGGGCCTGCGCGCTCGCGCTCCTGACTGCGTCTTGCGTCGCGTCCGCTTTTCCCGCCCAAGCTAAACCTGACCAGGCCAAACCAACCGTCGAAGTCGCGTTCATCCTCGATACCACCGGCTCGATGGCCTCGCTGATCGAAGGGGCCAAGCGGAAGGTCTGGTCTATCGCCACGACCATCATCGATGAGAATCCGGGCGTCGATATCCGCATGGGCCTCGTTGCCTATCGCGACATCGGTGATGAATACGTAACCAAGCGGGTCGAACTGACCGCCGATATCCAGGATCTCTACGCGCAATTGCTGGAGCTGCGGGCCCGCGGCGGCGGCGACTGGCCGGAGAGCGTCAACGAAGCCCTGCACGAGGGCATCACAAAACTCTCCTGGACGTCCGGGCCTGAGGTGAGCCGCATCGTCTTTCTCGTCGGCGATGCGCCGCCGCACATGGATTACCAGCAGGACATGAAGTATCCGCAGGTGCTGGCGCTGGCGAAACAGAAGGACATCGTCGTCAACGCCGTTCAGGCCGGCGACGCGCGCGATACGCTGCGTGTGTGGCGCGAGATCGCGCAGATGGGGGACGGCCAGTACATTCCGATCCCGCAGGACGGCGGCAAGCTGGTGGTGATCGAAACGCCATTCGACATCGAGATCATCGAACTGCAGGAGAAACTCAACGGCACGGTGATCCCGTATGGTCCACGACACCAGCGCTCCAGTGTCGAAGAGAAGACACGCCAGGTGGCGAGCGCACCGAAGCCGGCCGCTGCGGATATGGCCGGCTATCTGAACAAACGAACCCGCACCGCGAGCGCGGCGGAGGCAATCACCGGCGGCGGCGATCTCGTGGCTGACGTTGCCGCCGGGCGTCAGGCGCTTTCGACGGTGAAGGACGATGAATTGCCCGATGCCCTGCGGACGATGAAACCTGAGGAGCGTCAGGCGGCTATTTCGAAACAGATGACCGAGCGCAAGGCGCTGAACGACCGCATGACCGCACTGGTCAAGAAACGCGATGCCTTCGTCGCCGAGCAGCAGAAGAAACAGCCGGTCAAAGCCGCCGACTCCTTCGACCGCGCGGTGCAATCCACGTTGAAGGCTCAGATTAAGCGGTGACCGCTTGATCCCAAGGGATCGTTGAAGCAATCTCCCGCGCCTTGCATGGCAGTGCGCGGGAGATTTGAAATGACGGTGGACTACAACGCGGCCTACAACAATCGCGCACATGTGCCGGAATTCCCCCAGATCGTCGCGCAGTGGGAAAAGGACGGCACCGCCTATCGCGAGGCCATGGCCAAGCAGGACCGCGCCGAACTCAATGTCCGGTATGGATCGACCGAACGGCAGATCGTCGATCTGTTTCACGCCGACAAAAACGCGCCTTGGGCGGTCTTCATCCACGGAGGCTACTGGCGTGCCCTCAGCCCGAAAGAGCACAGTCACCTCGCGCGCGGCCTGACCGAACGCGGCATCAATGTTGCGATGGCCGGCTATGATCTCAGCCCGCAGGCCTCCATCGCCGAGATCACCGAGCAGATGCGCGCGGCCGTGCTGTTCCTGTGGAAGCGCTTCGGACAACGGATGATGATCTATGGCCATTCGGCCGGCGGACATCTCGCGGCCTGTCTGATGGCGACCGACTGGAAGGCGCTCGACGCGAGCGCGCCCGCCGACCTCATTCCGGTCGGCTACGCGATCTCAGGCGTGTTCGATCTGACGCCGCTCGTTCAGACCGAGATGAATATCGACTACAAACTCGACGACGCGAGCGCGCGCGTATCCTCGCCGCTGTTCTGGCCTGCGCCAAAGGGAAAGACGCTGGATATCGTCGTCGGGCAGAACGAACTGCCGGAATTCGTGCGGCAATCCAAAGCAATGGCCGACAGATGGGGCGCGGAAGGCGTCAAAGTCCGGTACGAGGAAATTCCGGGCACACATCATTTCAATGTCGTTGCGGATCTAGCCGATCCCAACAGCGCGATGGTCGACCGCCTTGTCGCGCTTTGCCAGCTCACAAAAGCGGGCTGACGTGCGTCAGAGCCAGTAGCGCCACGTATAGGTCACCGTCAGCAGCAAACCGACGGTGATCACCACCCAGCGCATCACCTCGCGCGGCGCATAGCGCGCGATGCGCGTGCCGATCTGCGAACCGATCAAGGCCCCGCCCATCATGGCAATTGTAGCAGGCCAGCTAATCACCCCCTGCGCGGAAAAAACAAAGAGGGCAACCAGGCTATTGAACGCGGTCACAAGGTTCTTGGCGGCGTTGGCGGGACGATACTCACCCGCCGTTGCGAGCGACATCACGGCCAACATCAGAACGCCGACGCCCGCACCGAAATAACCGCCATATACCGAGACCGGCAACACCATCGGAACCGATGTGACCTTGATCTGTGGCTCACGTCCATGGCGCGCCAGCGAACGAGCACGAATTGCAGCGCTGATCCGATCGCCACAGGCGAACAGGATGGTTGCAAAGCCGAGCAGCAGCGGCACCAGCAGCTCGAAGATGCGCGTTGACGTCACCGTCAGCAGCGCGGCGCCCAATGCAGCGCCGGCCACCGAGGCAACGATGAGCCCAGCAAAAGCACGATCAAGCGGCGGCAATTGCGTGCGGTCGGTAAATGCTGCAAGGAAACTGCCCGGCATCAGCGCGGCCAGATTGGATGCACTGGCGACAACAGGCGGAAGCCCCACTGCGAGCAAGCTTGGGAACGTGATAAGCCCGGCTCCGCCGGCAAGCGAGGACAAAGT
>JAFAFP010000138.1 GCA_023423415.1 Pseudomonadota bacterium
CTCTGACACCGCTCAAAGCCAAATCGGCCAAATCAACGAGATTTATATATGTGCCTTGCGTGCCGATTAAGCAAGGAGCAGGCGCATCTTATTTTATTTGACGCTGCATAATATCTCTTTCATGAAAATGGAAATATTAAAAATAATCAGCAATGAAGCAATAAAAGCAACAAGTTTTGCATATATAGAATTGAAGAATTGTTAAAATACCAAATTTTCAACGTAATAAATTTAGCGCTCCTATCATATGAGTGCCAAAGGCGCTATGTGGATGTGGTGGTCGCCTATGCGCCGGCCTCAGAAAGAACCCCCATGAAATTTCGGCCTCTCCATAACCGCGTCGTTATTCGATGTGCGGATACTGGCGCAGACAAACTAGCCAATTGATCGTTAGGCCGGAGCTATCGAGCGGTGTTATGATGTTTCGTCGGCAGCCATTTCAGGGCTCTGCCGATTGAGGGCGCAGATCATTCCCTAGCCCCAAACCAAAGGAGGACGGCATGTCTTCCGCGCATCTTTCATCACAAGACAGTCAGCTCGCTGAGACGTTGCTCACAGAATTCCGATCCCAGGCTGCCGCTTGGGGTCTTGACGAAGAGGCTGCAGCCGGTGCGCTTCTGACGAAATGCATCGAAGAAGGTATTCGGGACAAGAACGAGTTGCGTCAGCGCCTGAGAGACCACGGCATAATGCGGGCCGGCCTAAAGGATTCTCTTTGCGAATGGGAAAATGAAGGCGGTGCTCCCGCCTCACCGGATCGCTTGGGCGACTACGGACGTCGGATCGAGTCCGACGGCTCCTGGCCCGTATACGAGGTGTTCACCGGACTCGAAGCGCGACAACGAGGTCTCGCTCCATCCGGTCTGACCAAGGATGAAGCGCTCGACCGACTGATCCGCTTCAGCGAGGGCGGCAGTGGTGCAACCGACAACGAACTTCGGGCCGCCAATGCAGCGGCATACTCATTCTGGCGACGTCAGATCACGTGACCGACGCGGTCGCGACACCTCACAAGAAAGGATTTCGAGCATGAGCATCCTATCCAAGACGGACCACGACATCAGCCGCTACACGGGCATGGGCTTGATCTTTGCGGCGGTCCTGTTCGCCATTGTCTGGTACTATTTCGGCAGCGACATTCTTGGCACCGGAACGCCCGCTTTACCGCAGTAGTGCCGACAATGCCTAAAGACGTGATTAGTCGCGAGCTAACGGCACGTGCGCGGCAAGTCAGCTATCACCAGAGAAAGGCGCTTCGGCTTATCGGTCTCGATCGCGGGTCGGAGGTCGGTCCGCGTACACTGGAGACCTTGATCTGTGTAGGGTGGGTGTCCGATTGCGAAACAACTGCCAACTCGCTTAGCCTGTCGGAGAACGGCCAGGAACTGCACGATGCGCTGGATGTCTTGGGTTGGTTTCCGCCGTGACGGGCTATGATGGAACAAGCCCTTTCGCAATTTGGGGCAACGTATCCGGTTGAAGCGCTTGTTGTGCTCAGCGAATGGCGGCCAATGGCAAACTCGCAACGATACCCGACTCCCGATGGCGACGGGAAACCGATTACAATTGGGGGTGCGAGCGATCATCTACCGTCGCCTTTTTCTTGCGGAGACAATCGGCACGCTCGGCATGACGACGCCACCCTCAGCTGAACTTGGGGCGCTACGATCGTTTAGCTTTTGGGACCGCCGCGAGCTCAACTTCCTCCTTGGCGAGACGAGCCTGCCTTAATCGTTTTGGCATTACAGCTGGACTGCCGCAGCCTGAGGCCTCTGGTTGCGACGGATGGCAAAGCGATCGGCCGAACATCTGGGAACCATACGACTCATAGCCCTTGTTATCAGCCAATAACCTCCCACATACCATCCACATGGATGTATAATAGATGCCAGACGATCCGATCAAATTGCGCGAGCGCGGAGGCGATACCGAGAAGATTACGATCAATCTCGGCTACGTCGATCTCGGCCGGGTCGATTTGATGGTGCAGGAAGGTTTTTATTCCAACCGTACCGATTTCATTCGAACCGCCATCCGCACCCAGCTTGCGGCGCATGCCGACGTGGTCACGCAATCGATCGTCAGGCACACACTGGAGCTGGGGCTCCGCGACTACAGCAAAGCCGATCTTGAAGCGTTGAAAGCAGCCGGCGAGAGGCTGCACATAAAGGTCGTTGGCCTCGCGCGCATCGCGTCCGACGTATCGGCTGAACTCGCACTCGCGACGATCGAATCCATCACCGTTCTGGGCGTGTTGCAGGCCAGCGCGGAACTGAAAGCGGCCCTTGCCGGACGCATCCGATAGGGGCCGTACCCGCCCCACAACCAGGAAATGATCATGAATCATGATTTTGTCGCCGCCATGCGTCGTGCGACCCGGGCGACGCGCGCCTCAAACGTCGCGGAGGCGACCCGCGTCATTCAGGATGTCCTGCTGGGGCGCGCGATCCCAGCCGAGCCAAATACCAAACGCCCTGAAATCCTGGCTCCCGAGGCGCAGTCTCATCCGAAGCCTTTCCAAATTGATCCCGATGCCGACCTCGTGGAACCCTCGGAAGAACCGACGATGCCAGTAGGCAGACCAAGCAAGGCTCTATCTTCGAAGAGATCGCGCAAGCCGCTGGGGGAGACAGTTCGGATCCTGCGTGAGGGCCGGCTGGCGGCCAACGCCATGGGACTTGCCGGCATCGGCCCGACAGGATCGACCGGACGTGCCGCGCCTTCTGTCCTGCCGGAGGGGGCTCAATTCCTAGCGCGGCACTTCACCTGCACAGCAGGCGCTCGCCACTATCGGCTCTACGTACCAGCCTCCGCGCCCGACCAGCCACACGGCCTCGTTGTCATGCTGCATGGATGCAAGCAGAACGCCGAGGACTTCGCGACCGGCACGGACATGAATGCGGTCGCCGAGAAAAATGGGCTGCTCGTCGCCTATCCGCAACAAGCTGGGTCCGACAATGCCTCGTCCTGCTGGAACTGGTTCCGGCCAGGCGACCAGCGGCGCGACAGCGGGGAGCCATCGATCATCGCCGGCCTCACGTGGGAGATCATGTTCGAGTTCGGACTCGAGCGCCGCCAGGTTTTCATTGCCGGCCTCTCGGCAGGTGGAGCGATGGCAGCCGTACTGGGTGAAACCTACCCAGACATCTATGCGGGTGTCGGCATTCATTCAGGCCTGGCGTTTGGTTCAGCTAACGACGTCATGACCGCCTTTTCCGCGATGCGTGGAGACACCAGCGCTCAGGCCGGTGTCCGTTCGTCCACGGCAGCTAATTCTCCAGCCCCAGTACGTACGATCGTGTTTCACGGAAACGGCGACCGCACGGTCCATCCCGCCAATGCGGAGCGGATCGTGGCGACGGCCGCGCTCTCCCACGGAGGCAGAGCCGTTGTGAAGAGATTTACTGTCCACGGACGGACCGTGACGCGAAAGGTTTTCGTGGATCAGACAGGATCTGCGACCGTTGAGCAGTGGGTTGTCGACGGGGCGGGACATGCTTGGTTTGGTGGCAGGCCTGCAGGTTCCTACACAGATGCGAAGGGCCCAGACGCATCCCGCGAGATGGTGCGCTTCTTCCTGAATGCAGACCGCGTCTTGGATACGGACAACGAGAATGGTTGAGCCCATTCGCGAGGCGGTCCTGACCGATCTAGGCTGGTCTTCCTTCTTCGCTGACCAAGTCAGCGCGGAAGAAATCGGCCTGGAACCCGTCCGCATCACGCATATTCACCGTTCACGCTTGAGCGGAAAATCCGCCAAGGGTCCCATGGAGTTGGTGCTGTCGGCGAACAGCGAGCGCTACGATTATGCCGTT
Organism: Pseudomonadota bacterium; assembly: GCA_023423415.1. GTDB lineage: Bacteria > Pseudomonadota > Alphaproteobacteria > Rhizobiales > Xanthobacteraceae > Pseudorhodoplanes. The sequence continues at coordinate 3,816 of JAFAFP010000138.1, forward strand.
GGCGACTTCGTACTCACAGGGCCTGGCGATCTGCTTGTGCGGCGACGCCTCGCGCGAAAGTCGCTTCTCAGCCGACGCTTGAGTGACCATAGTACGCAGCTGTCCGGCGCTAATGTCGATGCGCTCTTTATCGTCACCTCTTGCAATGGTGACTTTAGCGTTCCACGACTCGAGCGCTATCTGGCGATGGCTGCACAGTGCGAAATCATTCCGGTCGTGATCCTCACCAAGGCCGAGACGAACGAAGATGCGATATCCTTCGCCGGGCAGGTGGCCGACCTCGCCCGCGACCTGCCGGTGGTTGTCGTCGATCCGCGAAAGACCGAGGCGCGCAAAAAGCTGCAGTCCTGGTTCGGCAGGGGCAAGACAGTGGCACTCACAGGTTCCTCTGGCGTAGGCAAGTCGACGCTCGTAAACACGCTGGCGGCCAACGACTCGGGCACCGCCCAACTTACCGGCGACATTCGCGCGCACGACTCCTCGGGTCGCCATACGACGACGGCGCGCTCTCTGCATCCGGTTGCAGGCGGCGGCTGGGTCCTCGATTCGCCTGGAATTCGCTCGTTGCATCTCGGCGAGATGGCCGGCGGGCTCGACATGGTGTTCGCCGAGATCGCGGAGTTGGAGACCCAATGCAAATTTAGCGACTGCACTCACAGCCACGAGCCGAACTGTGCCGTGCTCAAAGCAGTTTCAAATGGGCTGATCGACCCCAACCGCTTCTCGCGTTGGCGTAAACTGCACGACGAAAACGCAGCTCTCGGCGCACTCAGGCCGCGTCGCCGCTGAGGATGCTTCGGAGCCCGAAACGCTCGCTCTGTAGGTTCAAAGCTGCATTGCATTTTAGGGGCTTTGAACTGAGAGGCATGGCGGGCAATTGAGCCCAGTTGCGCCCGGTTTAATGCGTGCCAAGGCCGGCAGCTTTCGGGGAAGCCGTCGGCGTCCTGGAACGACAAAGATGGGGTCGGTTGCGGACGTCCTTAGGAGGCAACCAATATAGGCAAGTCCGCCAACCGCGTTGTATATCGCGGCGTCCGCATCTCAGCCTTGAGGTGCCAGCTCTTGTCGCGGAACCCTTCGCTGGCCAGCACGAGCGACTTTTTGCCGAAGCGGTCATTGACCTGATCTAGGGCGTCCATCAGGCGGCCGTCGCGGGGACGAGTGGGTGCAAACAACATCTGTGGAGCTTCGTCAGGCCGCAGCAGGTCATCGAGGATGACGCCTGCCTTGTTGAAGCAGTAAGGCCTGTCAGTCCGCCATGACGCCCGCAGGCATCGCATTGCTGTCTCGACCAGATCGAACGTGTCCGCTGACATCGGCTTGAGCGCCAACGACTTGCTGGCATGGCGCTGCGGCCGGTCCGGTCGATGCGGGTTGGTGTGATAGAAGACGGTCACTGTTCCGGCGACAAGCCCATGACGGCGCAGCTTCTCTGCGGCCCGCGTCGCGTGAGCAGTGATCGCCCGGCCCATCGTGTCGATGTCCGTGATCGGCGTTCCGGGTGAGCGCGTGACGGCCATGCCCTTGCGCTGCGGCTCGACCTCTTCGACATCGAGACAGCGAACGCCGTTCAGCTCGGCGACCGTTCGCTCCAGGACGACGGTCCCGACCTTGCGCGCCAGCACCATCGGCATATCGCGTAGATCGGCGACGGTCTTGATGCCTTGCGCCAGCAGCTTTGCCTCGGTGCGACGCCCGACACCCCACACCTCGTTGACCGCGATGTGAGGCAGGCAAATAGCTCGGATCGTGGCGTCCATCATGTCGCAGACGCCGCCGAAGACAGGGTTCTTCTTCGCGACATGGTTGGCGAGTTTGGCCAGCGTCTTGGTCGGGCCGATGCCGACGCAGGTCGGGATGCCTGTCAGCTGGCGCACCGCCTGACGCATGTCCCGCGCCTGTCCCACCATGCGGCCGCCGAAGCCGGATAGATCGACGAAGGTCTCGTCAATCGAATAGACCTCGAGCGATGGCGAGAAAGCATGGAGAGCGCCGACGACGCGGCGGCTCATGTCTCCGTAGAGTGTGTAGTTGGACGACAGCACCTTGATGCCGTTGCGCTCGACCTTGTCGCGGAAGAGGTGCAGCGGCTCGCCCATCTTGATGCCGAGCGCCTTGGCCTCATCGGACCGAGCGACGGCACAGCCATCATTGTTCGACAGCACCACCACCGGCACGCCGACCAGCCTTTGGTCAAACACGCGCTCGCAGGATACGTAGAAGTTGTTGCAGTCGATCAGGGCCAGCGGATCGGCCATGGGTCATTCGACCGGGTAGCGCCGCACGACCCCGGCGACGACGCCCCAGATTTCGCAATCCTCGGTCATGCGGATCGGCGGATAGTTCTGCTTGCGCGAGCGCGGCATCAGCCAAAGCTCGCCATCGCGCCGTTCGATCACCTTGACCGTGACACCGCCTTCCACCAC
>JAFAFP010000141.1 GCA_023423415.1 Pseudomonadota bacterium
TCGCACGGATTAGAGCGGTGCTCAGGCGAGGACAACCGAACGCCAAACAGCCGGCACAATACTGTTTCGACCGCTGGCGGCTGGATATCGCTGCACGTGAATTGCTGCGGGATGACGGCGTGACCGTGCCGCTCAGCACCGGCGAATACGATCTCTTGATGGCCTTCGTTGAACGACCGCAACGTGTGCTCAACCGCGACCAACTGCTCGATCTGGCCCGCGGGCGGGCGGCCTCGACCTTCGACCGGAGCATTGACACTCAGGTCAGTCGCTTGCGGAAGAAGATCGAACGCGATCCGACTGATCCGAAGATCATTAAGACGGTGTGGGGCGGTGGCTACAGCTTCACTGCGGCGGTGAGCCAGGAATGAATCGCTTGCTACCACAGAGCCTGTTCGGGCAGACGCTGCTGCTACTGCTCGCAGGGCTGGTGATATCGCACGCGCTCGGTTCGTGGATCTATTCGCTTGACCGTGAAAATGCAGTGCGCGCCGTCGGCGGACTGGCGACCGCGCAACGTATTGCCAATGTGGCGCGTCTAGTCGATGAGGTTCCCACAGAATGGCGGCGACGACTTGTGTCCGGCCTGAGTGATCAGAGCTTGCGGGTGACGCTGACTGAAAATCCGACCATTGCTCAAGCTCACGATCCAGGTGCCGTCGCCGAAGCAATCCGTAACTATCTCGCGCAACAACTCAAGCTGGCCCCTTCCCGCCAACCCATTGTTCTCGCGTCCGAAAACCTGGAGTCGCCGTTCGGCTGGGGTTTCGGTCGCGGACACGGCATGGGGCATGGACCAATGATGCGCGGCCTCGTACAACCACTCGAACTGCAAGTCGCCGTGCCGCTTGCGGATGGACAATGGCTGGCGTTCGCAACCAGCCTGCCCGCAGCAAGCGTAGGATTTTCGCGCCAGTTTCTGATCTCGATGCTGGTGATGGCACTGTTCATCATCGCGATCTCAATCTGGGCCGCGCGCCGCCTGACCGCACCACTTGGAACCATCGCACGAGCCGCTCAGAAACTCGGCGGCGACATGAACGCACCGCCCTTGCCGGAGAACGGGACAATCGAGATGCGTCAGGCAGCCCATGCCTTCAACGACATGCAGGCGCGGCTTCATGCCTTGATCGAAAATCGCACTAGGATATTGGCTGCCTTGTCACACGACCTACGTACACCGCTGACGCTGTTGCGACTGCGTGCGGAGAATGTCGAGAGCGTTGACGAACGCGACAAGATGCTCGCGACCGTCAAGGAGATGGATGCCATGATTGGCGCAACGCTGAATTTTGCACGTGAGGAGGCTAGCGTGGAGCCGCGCCGCTCCACCGACATCAGCGCGTTGACACAGAGCCTGGTCGATGACATGGCCGATGCCGGGCTTGATGTGGCAATGGCCCCGGCCGGGCCAATGCTGCTCACATGTCAACCAGCGGCACTCAGACGCGCGCTTACCAACCTTATCGACAATGCTGTCAAATACGGTAAGCGTGCGCGTCTATCGTTGCGCGCAACAACAAACTCGATCGAGATCGTAATCGACGACGACGGTCCGGGAATTCCCGAAAACGAGATCGAGCGCGTGACCCAACCTTTTTACCGTGTGGAAGGCTCTCGCAATCGTGACACTGGCGGTGTTGGGCTTGGCCTCGCCATTGCTCAATCGATCGTACAGGTCCATGGCGGAAAGCTGACACTCAGCAATAGGTCAAGCGGAGGCCTGCACGCCATTTTAGTCCTGCCGATCCTACGTTCTTCCTGATTGCCGCGACGGTGTGGCGGCGTGGTGGTGGCGCAGGAGCCGGCGCGTACCGCCGGCCCGACAAAGCCTGCGCCGCATGACGGCGGCCTTGGAAAAGGCTCCTCGGGTCGTCGAGCCGCCGCCCTATTCAAGGACAATGATTGGGGCTCACGCGTTCAGCGCCGCCGCAAAGGGCCGAGGCGCTCTCTCGAGCTTCTGAAGTTCGGTTTCCGTCGAAACTGAAGTGAGTAGCCGGGAGAAGGGTGGAAGGCCGTCGTTGTCCCTCCGCCTGACCCAATTGAAATCATTGTATTTTTTCTTCCCGCGCGCATCTAATTCCACCGCACAGGGAGATCGCGCTCCTTTGCTGCCAATACATCGCGCACAGCGTGTACCTCACAAAGATTCACGCCGTAGTGAACTATCCGCGGGGAACGCCCGACGTAGGGAAGGCATTTCTCCTACGCAGAGGGGAACACTGGAATGGATCAACAAGACGACGCGGCAGAACTGCAGCTGCACGCCGATCACTGCCAGCGCATGGCCGACAACACTCAGAACGAAGAGGATAAGAATCGCTGGCAAACGCTCGCGGATCGCTGCCGAGCGATGCTTGCCAAGCTCGGCGATCTCACCGGCCGAGCGCAATCCGACTCGGCTTAGCGCCCCGACTTATTCCCGCTTTGAATGCACTACCAGTTCGAGCGTTGCCACACGTCGCTCGGTCAACGACCCTGCTGTTTTCTGGTCAATCAGCCGTGTCGGCCAGCCCAAACACGTTAGCGGCTGAAAGCCCTTGCCTTCGAACCTGGCATAGAGAGAATGCTGCAACTCAGCTAATCCTGCCCAATTCCCGTCCCGCCTTGCTCGGGATGCTCCAAAAGCGCCGCATGACCTTACCGATCCTCTACGCCGTTCTGGCGATGGCCTGCTACGGACTATCCGATTTCATCTACAAGCAAGCCGCCGCCGCCGGAATGCGGGCGGATCATTTCCTGATGGCGCAGGCCTGGATCTTCTGTCCAACGGTGATTGTCTATGCGCTTGCGACGCACAGCTTCGCCGCGACACCCGCGGCTTTATGGGGTGCGCTCGCTGGATTGTTCTACTTTATCGGCTTCTATTATTTCGTCCGCAGCCTCGCAACCGGATCGGTCAGCACCAATTCGACGATCTTCCGCTTGAACTTCATCATCACGGTTGTTCTAGCGATCGCTCTGCTCGGCGAACCTTTGACGATTGCCAAAGTCGCTGGACTGGCCCTCGCTCTGGTCGCTACCTGGCTGCTGGTAAGCACCGGTTCGGCCAAGCCTTCTGCAACGATGAGTGGACGGCGCGCTTCGCTGCTTCAAGTCGGGATCGCTACGACTGCGTTCGGCACAGCGACTTTTTTTCATGCCCTGGGATTGAGACAAGGCGCATCACCGGAGACGTTGATGGTCGCGCAGGCAGCGGTGTTCATGCCGGTCGCAACGCTTGTGACGTATCGCACCAACGGCAATCTGCGATTGCCAAAAGGCATCTTCAGATACAGCCTTCCGGCATCGGTCGTGCTCGTCTGCGCGACGTTGTTCCTGCTGCGCGGCCTCAGCCTTGGTCCGGCCAGTGTGCTTGTGCCGATCGCACAAATGGGCTTCATCGTCGCCGCGCTGCTTGGCGTCTTTGTCCTGCGAGAGGGCGTAACCGCGCGCAAGCTCGCGGGACTTGCGTCCGCACTTGCGGCGCTGGCCGTATTAGCGACACATTAAAGTCCGGCGATCCTGCTGCTCGTCACCGATGAGACGATGAGCGCATTCCGATCAGACGGATGAGATGCTGACCATCTACGCCGCCGAACGACGCAGCTCCGCCAACGAAGAGGACGAGAGCGGTTCGCCAACGTCGCTGAATCGAAAATAGGCAACCTGCTCGCTCATCGCGACCTGCTGCTGTTCAAGAGTTTTTGCCGTCGCGGCATTTTCCTCCACAAGCGCAGAGTTCTGCTGCGTGACCTCATCCATCTGGGTCAAGGCCCGGTTGACCTGATCGATTCCTGTCGCCTGCTCTGTGCTTGAATTGGCGATATCTGCGACGATCTGCGCAACATTTTCAATCGCCCCGACGATCTCGTTAAGGGAACGCCCGGCGTCATTCACCAGCTCCACGCCTTCGCGCACTTGCGACGATGAACTGCCGATCAGACCCTGAATATCCTTGGCGGCTTGTGACGAACGCTGCGCAAGGCTGCGAACCTCCGATGCGACCACTGCGAAGCCCCGGCCGGCCTCCCCGGCCCGAGCCGCTTCGACCGCCGCATTGAGCGCAAGCAGGTTGGTTTGTCGTGCGATTTCATCGATGGTCGAAATGATATCGGACATGCGGCCCGAGGACTCCTCGATCCGAGCCATCGCATTCACCGCGTTGGTGACAACGGCTCCACCGCGACTTGCGATCTCCTGCGTATCTTGCACCAGTCGATTGGCATGCTGGGCGTTCTCGGCATTTTTCCGAACCGTCGCCGCAATCTCCTCCATCGAGGCTGACGTTTCTTCCAGGCTTGCCGCCTGCTCCTCGGTTCGCTGAGACAGATCCGTCGTGCTTGTTGAGATTTCCGCGGCAGCGTTCGACACCTCCGCACTCGACATTGCGATATTCTTGATCGTGCTCTGCAGATGCCCGATCGCCGAATTGAAGTGGTCGCGGATCTTCACATATTCCACCGTCCAGTTGTCATCGACGCGATAGGTCAGATCGCCCTGCGCCAATCGTTCGAGCCCGACACCAAGACCATCGACGACGCGCTGAACTTGCCGTGCCGCTTCCGCCTTGGCAGCTTCGTTCTGCGTACGCTCCCGCTCCGCCATTTCGCGCTGCTCCGCAGCGCGCGCTTCGGAAGCTTTCAATGCAAGGGCGTTATCCTTGAACACCTGAACAGCCTTGGCCATATCGCCAACTTCATCACTGCGATTTTGTCCCACCACGTCGACAGTCAAGTTTCCACTGGCAAGACCACCCATGGTTCCGACCAGCTTCTTCAGCGGCCGTATGACGCTTCGCCCCGTGAATACGACACCACAGACAGCGGACAACATCGCAATGATGCCGAGAACGCTCATAACCAGAGTCATCCGGTCAATGTCTGCAGCCAGTTGCTCATTAATGCGGGCGGTACGCTTCTGATAGAGCTGGGCCAACGCTTCGAGGTCTTTGTTGAGCGCGGTCCGCACATTGCGGTTGGCATCATTGTCGCCCCATTCGCGGCCGGCAGCGGGGCTGACTTCGACCCAAAGCCGCACCAACTCCCGACGAAAATCCTGGAACTGCGCAACGCGTTTTGAGAATTCGCTGAAGGCTGCAGCATCGTCGGCCTGAACAACGGCCTTCCATGCTTCGACGACCTTCGAGATTTCAGCGTTGAACCGCAGCAGATTGTCGCCGAAGCGTTTGGCGGCAGCTTTATCGGCCGCCATGTAGATGCCGCGCGATTCCATAACCACCGCGTAGATCAGACTGTTGACGCGCTCGACGTTCTGGGAGCCGGCGAAAGCCATCTCCAGCTGCTGCGAAAGTCGCGCATTGTTGCGCGAATTGACCACTGCATATCCCGCCAGAACGACAGTGAGAAAGCCGAGCAGCGCAAACAGGGCATAGAGCTTGGCCGAAATAGAGATACTTCTTACCTGCATAGTAGTCCGCCTCTCCTACCCGCAATGCTCTGGATCGAGACGCCGTCAAGGCCCATCGCCGAGTCCATGTCATCTCGGTATCGTGGCCTGGAAGATTTTACCGATTAGGTTAGTAAATTACTAACCTTCGAGGCCATTGCGCACGCCGGGATGTCGCATCTGGCGCGGCCATGCTTCGAGCCCACACGGGGCCGCCTCAAAAGCAAATGGTCCGGCGCAGGAAACCGCGCCGGACCATAGCTGCACTACAGGGTGACGTGTTACTTGCCCCAGACTTCTTGCGACAGTTCGACAACCTCACGCATCTTGGCCCATTGCTGGTCCTCAGTGAGCTCATTGCCCTCCTCGGTCGAGGCAAAGCCGCATTGCGGCGACAGGCAGAACTGCTCAAGCGGAGCGAACTTTGCGGCCTCATCAATGCGGCGCTTGACGTCGTCCTTCTTTTCCAGCGTACCGCTTTTCGACGTGATCAGACCCAGCACCACCTGTTTCTCGCCCTTCGGCAGGAAACGCAGCGGCTCGAACCCGCCGGCTCGCTCAGTGTCGTATTCGAGGAAATAGCCGTCGTAGTTGCATTTGCCGAGCATCACCTCGGCGACCGGCTCGTAGCCGCCTTCGGAAATCCACGTCGAACGGAAATTACCGCGACAGACATGCGTGGTGATCACCATATCCGCTGGCTTGTCCTTCAGCGCGAGGTTGATCATGGCGGCGTATTTTTCTTGCAGACCTGCCGGGTCGTCGCCACGATCCTTGGCCTTCTGCAGCTCAGCCGGAGAGCACAGATAAGCCCAGACCGTATCGTCAAACTGCAGATAGCGGCAGCCGGCGGCGTAGAACTCACGGATCGCCTTGGCGTAGGCCTTGCCCGTATCCTCAAAGAACCCATCCATGTCCGGATAGACCGTCTCGCTGATCGCGCGGCGACCACCACGGAAATGCAACACCGTCGGCGACGGAATGGTCATCTTCGGCGTGGCCTTGGTGTTGGCTTTCAGAAAGCGGAAATGCTCGAGGAACGGATGGTCGGACGGAAAATCGACCTTACCGTCGATCTTCAAGGTCTGCGCCTTGGTCTGCACGCCGGCAAACTGGATGCCCTGATCCGCACTCACCAACTTCACGCCATCGAGAAGGCCGAGAAAATCGAAATGCCACCAGGAGCGGCGGAACTCACCGTCGGTCGCAAGCTGCAGGCCAACCTCTTCCTGCTTCTTGATGAGCTTGCGGATTTCGTCGTCCTCAACTGCCTTCAGTTGATTGGCTGTGATCTCACCCTTCTCGAACTGGGCCCTGGCCTGCTTCAGCGCTTGCGGGCGAAGGAAACTGCCGACTTGATCGGCGCGAAAGGGCGGCTTGTTTCTTTGCATGGTACGCTCTTGCTCGGTGGAAACAGAGCAAGGGGCTTACACGAATTGCCCCTCTGATTGGGACATTTCGTAGGATTTATCCCACAAAGTTCCTCAACCACTCACTGCACCTCTCATCGGCTGAAGCGAAGAGGATCGGCGATCCTCTCCCGATAGGTCCAATCACGCAAAAAAACAGGATTCCGACGTCTGAATCTCGACGCCTGATCAATCATGCAACATGTAAAATTACATGAAACGCGATAGCCGATTGGCAGGCGTACTCCACGTCCTGCTCCACATGGTCGAACTGGCCGGCCCGGCGACGTCAGGCATCATGCTGCAATCGTTATTGGCGGGAGCTTCGCAAGCTGGTCCGTCGCCATGTACGCACTGCGGCGGTGGAGGTCTTTGCGAGACCTTTAATGCCACGCATTTCCAAGACACTTCCTCCAAGACACTTCTTCCAAGACACTTCTTCCAAGACACTTCCGGGCTTGTCGCATATGACTTCCCGAGCCCGGCATCCTGCATCGCGTTGCCTTCGTCGCTCCGGGCTTCTATCGGTCGGCTGAATTGAACTCCGATCGAACCGGCCGCGAGGTCGTCCATTGCTTATTGCTCGCCAAACGTCCGGCCGTATCGATCACGATGAGAAGGAGACTGAGAAGCTTCGCCACCTCGCAAACGATATAGATCATGTGCAGATTGGATGGCGCGGGCTGCTGGCCTGCGATGATCAGGCCGACCCGGCTGTCGAGCAACGGCAATAACCACACCGTCTCCGCGAGCACCAACGCAACGAGTATCACTACGCCGATCACACTTAGTCGGCTCCGCGCTCCAAACAGCACCAGGCCGCACAATGTGGCTGAGAGGATCCACTCGGTTCGGTTGAAAACCGCAAATGTGTGTCGGCCGACATCCAGCGCCACCGGCAATGAGAGGCTCGGCGCCAAAAACTTCGCCGGCGTGGCGATAAAGGAAACGCCAACCAGGATCCCGAACCAGACTGCAGCGAGCGCCAGCACGCCGACCGCCCAGCCATTGTTTCGATCCGACTGATCTGGAGCCATTGCATCTATCCTCGATCGATAATAAGATGCATATAAAATACTTCTTTATTTCACACAAGGACAACAGTGGCGATGTCAGGTCGCGCCTCCTTGGGTGAATGGAGTCAGGTGCCATGCAAGACGGTCACATACCGAAACCTGCACTCGGTTCCTCGGATCAGGCGCCGAGTGCAGCGGCGCCCACCCGAAGAGAGCAAACCCCGCCGATCGAATGCATCGAAGGCGATTTCATCATTGATGCGACATTGATCGGGGAATTGCTCAACGTTCCAGCCGCCGACGTCCCGGCGCTGATGCGGAACAATAGCATCACAAGCGTCTGCGAGACCGGCATTAATTCAGATCAACACACGTTCCGACTGAACTTGTTTTATCGGGGACGCCACGCAAGGCTCCGCGTCGATGCCATGGGCCGGATTCTGCAACGATCGATCATTGACTACGGCGAGCGGCGTTTGTCGCGTCGCAGTCGTGAAGGAAGCACGCGCGGCCGCGTGCCTCCAAACGCGATTCCAGAAGCAAGCCAAACTGATAATGACACAGCGCCGGAATGTGGAGCGCGCCGCTAAACAAGCGCTCCGACTGATGCATGCCTGCTGCATCACGGAAGGCTAATCGGCCAAGAAGCGAAAGTTATTCTGATGTTTTCGCGCGACCAGATCATTGCGCGATTCATGTCGTACCAATGAAACACGGATCTATTCGAAAGAAGCATTCTCGCCAGCCGGAATTCTCATCCCTGCCGAACGCCACAGCAACGGTTGAACGCAGTACAGCGCCGCCCATACCGCTCTCCTGCCAGGGCTCACATCGGACATTGCCGGCAATTCTGAAATTAATGCCCAAGCGACCAGCGCCGCTCGATTGGCGTTGGCTTTTTCTTTCGGGTTGCGCACAGCGAGCACCCACAATTGCCAAGATGCTCCCGCGAGACCACGCGTGGTTCCGAGGCTGTTTTTTCAGATCGCGCAAGCGCGCGGCGCAACCCAGATGCCATCGTACTCAGATGAGGGGTGGCCATCATGCGATTCGCATCCACGGCGCAACTCGGACAGCACATGGGATTTTCGGCGTCTGACATCTCCGCCCAGCTTGTGAAAGGACCACAATCATCGCAGGCATAGTTGTACAGCGGCATCATTCTCTCCTGAAGATCGTCTTCATCAGCCGATGTCGGGTCCGACAGGCATCTGGATTAGATTTTTCCTTCGAGCATCAGCACCCCGGGCAACCACCCGGTAAATATGCCAACCAGCAAGGTCACGATGCCTGTCACTCGAAGAATGGGCCGCTTGAGCGCCAGCAGCAGGAAATAAAGAAACCAGAGAACAGCCCACGCCGTCCAATTTAGCGCCATCCAGAAGCCCAAAGCACTCGACGCTGTCGTGAATGCTTGCAGCGCAACGGGCACGACGGTAATCGCCACGAACAGACTGAACCAGCCGAGACCACGGCCGTCGACGCTGACAACGCGATTATATGCGACCCACAAATACGTACTGGTGAACAACAGGGTCAGTGCCGCCCCACGGATAGACGCGGCATCCGCGCCAGGACCGAAAGCGGAGTACAGCGCGACACACAGCGTCACGACCCCTGCAATCACATTAACGACAATGATCTCGCGGTCCTCGATCTTCCCGAGCAGCCATAGACCGTTCAGGGTCAACACCGCACCGACATAAAGTAATGCCAATCCGAGCAGCATCGCTCTTTCTCCCGAGCAACGGCTGGCCCGGCTCGAACGCCGGGCTGCCGTATTGTCAATTGCTTGAACCTGAACTGGTCAGCTCGTTCTCGCGACATCCGGCCCCGTCACTTGCTTGGTCGGCCCGGTGGAGTTGGGGTTGATATCGAAATCAAAGATCGCTGTCGGAATGGCCACTGTCGCGCAGACATTGGGAATATCGACGATGCCCGCGATGCGTCCTTCCACCGGCGCCGTGCCGAGGATGGTATAGGCCTGTTCTCCCGAATAGCCGAACTTCTTCAGATATTCGATGGCATTGAGGCAGGCGCGGCGATAGGCGACATGGGCGTCGAGATAATACTGTTCCCCCGTATGCTCATCGACGGAGATCCCTTCGAAGATGAGATAGTCGTCAAAATGCGGGTCGATCGGGCTCGGTTTGAAGATCGGATTGGTGACACCGTATTTCGCCATGCCACCCTTGATCAGGCCAACGCCAATATCGATCCAGCCCGCCATTTCGATCGCGCCGCAGAAGGTGATCTCGCCATCGCCTTGGGAGAAGTGGATGTCGCCCATCGAAAGCCCACCGCCCTTAACATAAACAGGGAAGTAGCAGCGCGAGCCGCGCGACAGATTCTTGATATCGCAGTTGCCGCCGTGCTCACGCGGCGGCACCGTGCGCCAGCCTTCCGCTGCGGCCTTGTCGCGCGCCGCATCTTTCATCTGGCCCATCAGCGCCGTATCAGAATAAGGCAAAGCAGCAAGCGGCGGAACGCGATCGGGATTGGTAGCAACCAACGCTGCTTCGCGCCTATTGGCTTCCGCCAACAGCTTGTGATCGGGCAAGCAACCGATCAGACCGGGATGGATCAGACCTGGATAGCGCACCCGCGGCACGTGGCGCGAGGTGGTGTAGATGCCATGAAAATCCCAGCATGACTTGACTGCATGGGGATAGTGCTCGGTCAAGAAGCCGCCGCCGTTATTCTTTTCGAACAGACCATTGAAACCCCACTCCGAACCCTCGATCGCGCCGATATCGAGAATATCCACGACCATCAGGTCGCCAGGTTCTGCACCCTCAACGCCAAAGGGACCGCTGAGATAGTGGACCTTGGTCAGATCAACATCGCGAATATCGTTGGCGCTGTTGTTGTTCTTAATCTGGCCGCCCGTCCAATCGTAACATTCGACCCGGAACTCCGCTCCCGGCTTGAAGGTCTCGACCATCGGAAGATCGGGATGCCAGCGATTATGGGTTTTAACCGACTGGTCTTCCGGGGCTCCGTTGACGTCGATCTTGAATACAGTCTTGGCCACGTTGTCCTCCTGTGTCGCGTCTGACGTTGTTTTTTTACTGAGGGCGCTCTCACAAATACCGCGCCGCACACCCGCACTTACAGCGAGGCTAGAATGCGAATGTAAGCGGCGTGTGATCGGAACGGGGCGCCAATGTAATTTTTTGTAACTGGAACCTGTGCCGCAGCCTCACACAGGGGCAAATTCGGCTATGATCGGCTTGCTCGACGGACCAGCAGAGTGAAGCCGTACGAGCAAGGGGGAGTGCTGTGCAAAGTCAGCGTATCCTGATGGTGGACGACGATCCGCGCCTGTGTGGGTTTGTCACCAAATTTCTCTCGCGGGAAGGCTATGCTGCTGAATTCGTATTTAATGGCAATGCCATGCAGCAGGCCTTGGCGAATATTCCATTCGATCTTATTATTCTCGATCTAACCTTTCCCAATGGCGACGATGGTATCACCCTCGCTCGCGCAATCCGCACCCGCTACGACACGCCGCTTGTCATGCTTTCGGGTCGGCACGACACTCTGGACAAAGTGACCTGTCTCGAAATCGGTGCTGACGATTATCTGACCAAGCCATTTGAGCCACGCGAGTTGCTGGCTCGTATCCGGACCGTGCTGCGCCGCACCAAATCCGCGCAGTCAAACCGGACATTCGCCTCATCAACAAACGGCAATGTCCTGCTATTCGCGGGTTGGAGGCTCGATCTTTCCCGCCGAGAGTTATCCTCGCCGACTGCGGGAAACGTGCCCCTGACCAGCCAGGAATTTCATCTCCTTGTCACGCTTGTGCAACGGGCCGGACGCGTCCTGACGCGCGATCAGATCCTCGATCTGATTGCGAACCGACACTGGACACCATTCGATCGTAGCATTGACGTGCTGATCGGAAAGCTTCGCCGCAAGCTTAATGACAACGGCCAGGGAAATCAGATCATCAAGACGGTCCGAGGCGCCGGCTACGTCTTCACGCTCTCGCCTGAAACGTCACATTGAGCGCGCGCCTGACGCAACGCGGCCGCTAATACATCTATCTCCACCGGCTTCTGCAGGATCGGTATGCTGATCTCCGCATCCTCCTCGCACAGCGTCTTCAACGCAGTCGCCGGCAAAGCCGTCGCCAGAAGCAGGGCCGTAGCGGGCCAGCGTTGCCGCACCATTCGACAGAGCTCGGCCGCGTTGATCGATCCCGGCAGCATCACATCGCTGAGGAGGAGGTCGAAGGAACGTCCGAATTCCAGGATCTGCAGGGCCTCTTCAGCATTCCTAGCCATTGCGACCTCATATCCAAGGCGCGTGAGCTGGCGAATGAGCAAGATCCGTACCTGCGCCTGATCCTCCACCAACAGAATCCGTTTCCGGCTCCTGAACGGTTCGGGAAGCTCCGCCGGAGTCTTCTGCTCGGCGGCACACAACGGCAGATAGAGCGATACTTTGGTACCAAGCCCCGGAGAACTTTCGATGGTGAGATTGCCTTCCGATTGTCGGACAAAGCTATAGACGGCGCTTAGCCCTAGGCCGCTACCCTGCTCCTCTGTCTTGGTTGTAAAAAACGGATGCAGCGCCTTTTCCTGGACATCGGCAGTCATGCCGCAGCCGTTGTCGGCCACGCTGATCCGGACATAGCAACCCGGCGCCATATCGGGCAACAGAATCGGCGACTGTTCGGACAACTCGATCCTGGCGACATCGAACGCAACGCGACCTTCTGCTGCGATCGCATCTCGCGCATTGATGGCGAGATTGAGCAGACTGGCGTCGAACTGATGGCGGTCGATAAAAACAGGACATGCTGCATCGGGAGCCGTGACGCTGACCACAATATCCAGACCCAGAGTGCGCCCAAGCAGACGCGAGAGATCGTCGACCAATAGTCGCAAATCCATGACTTCGGGCGACTGAGGCTGATTCCGCCCGATCGCCAGAAAACGGCGTATGGTTTCAACGCCGCCAAGCGCCGCATCAAGCGCATCATCGACAAGTTCGCGCAACACATTCGTGTCGACGATCGATGGACCCGCCAGATCCTCTTGCGCGAGGCGCAGATTGCCGACAATCACCGACAAAATGTTGTTGAAGTCGTGAGCGATCCCTGCGGTGAGCTGACCCATCGCCTCCATGCGTCGGCTACGCCGCAGTTGCTCCTCAGCCTCCCGTCGTGATCGAAGCAGGTCGAGACGCTCGAAGCAACGATTGAGTGTCGCGAGCAACTCGTCGGGATCGAAAGGCTTGCAGAGATAGTCATAAGTTCCAACCCGCAGCGCTTTGATCGCGGTCTGCACCGAGGCATAGGCCGTCATCATGACGACAAGGATATCCGGATTCGCCTGGCGCAGCTCCGCTGCCAGGCGAACTCCGTCGGCATGCCCGAGTCTGATGTCCACCAGCGCGACATCAACGTTCAAACCAAGCGGAAGAGCGTCTTCAGAGCCATATGCGATTTCAACATGATATCCTTCGAGTCCGAGCAGCGAGCCAAGACTCCCGGCAACATCGACGTCGTCGTCGACAATAAGGATGCGCCGCACGCCTCCTGCCCCTTTGTCGCCTGGAAAGATCACATCATCCATTGCCTGTGCCTTCCACATCCGAAACTGGGAGCCTTACCTCGACCTGACTGCCTTCTCCGAGCTGCGAAGTTATCGTGATGGTTCCACTGTGGCGTTCTATAATCCTGGCGACATGCGCCATGCCGAGGCCGACGCCGAATGTCTTGGTGCTGAACAGCGGTTCGAATACACGCGAGCGCACTTCCTCCGTCATGCCGACACCGTTGTCCGTAACGGTCAGACGGACAACATCACCAATATTCTCGGTCGACAACACGACCTTCCCGTTGTCTGAACGCCGTTCGCCGATGGCCTGCATAGCGTTCTGTACGAGATTGACCAAAGCCTGCCGCAATCTTTCACCGTCCGCCTGAATAAAGCGGCCGGACCTCAGATCAAATTCGATCGGCACAGGCGACAGTTCGCGAAGCTCTCCGGCATGGAGTTCGAGCCAGCTGTCGATGGCGAGCGGCGCCATATTCGGATGCGGTCGCCGGGAAAAATGAAGAAGCTCCTCGATGATCCGGGCGCATCGCTCCACATTGCGCTGAACCCGATCAAGCTCGTTTTGCCACCCGGGACCCTCTTTTCCATAAGAACGCCTTAGAACTGCAACGGAATTCATCAGCGACCCCAGTGGATTGCGCAGTTCGTGGCTGACCGTTGCGGTGACCTGACCGATCGTCGCAAGGCGTTCAGCCTTGGCAAGCTCTCCCTGGGCATCCCGCAGCCTCTCGAGCGATGCGATCAGATTTCGCTGCGCAAGTTCTCGGCTTTCATTGGAAAGGACGATCCACCACGCGCTGACCGCCAGCAGCGGCAGCAGCGCAAGAAACACGCGTAGCAACAGCGCATCGCTCGCAAGATGCGGCATATCCGCACTCGGTTCAATCAGACGATAAGTCAGTAGAAACAAGGCGCCGGCGACCACCGATAACGCCAGCAGGAGCCCTCCGACCTTGAGCAGCCGTTGCGGCATATGTGGCGCGAGTCTGCGCGAGAAACCTGGTCCAAAGTATCGCGACCTCGAAGATTCGAGCGCATGACTCGATTTCTTACAGGAGTCGTGGCAATGCGCCTCGAGGCTACAACAGAGAGAGCAGATCGGCCGCTCATAGAAGCCGCAATAGGCCATGTCTTCGCGCTCGTAGGAATGATCGCAGATCTCACAGCGCAAGGCCGCACCTTCCATGCCCGTCAACGCGGGCGGCGGCTGACGCGCGATGTAATATCGGCCGCGAGTGACAATGCCGACCAGGATGGCGGTCGTGAATGAGATGGCAAATGACAATGGCGCCGAGTAGGCCTGCGCCGTCAAGCCAAAGAATCCATTGAATGCTACAATTGAAACAACAGAACCAAGGGCCATGCCTCCACATCCCACCGGATTGAAATTCGGCAGATGAGCTCGCTTGAATTCGATGAAGGCAGGACTGATCTTGAGTGGCTTCAGCACCCACAGATCGGCGAAAATAGCTCCAATCCATGCCGTCGCAATGCATGAATAGACCGCCAAAGCGAGCTCGAGCGTCTGAAAGATACCGAGCAGCATCAGTAGCAGAGAGATCAGGATATTGAAAACAAGCCAGACTACGCGACCCGGATGATAGTGAGTTACTCGCGAAAAGAAGTTCGACCAGGCAAGAGAACCGGCATAGGCATTGGTGACGTTGATCTTGACCTGCGAGAGCAGGACAAAGAAGGTTGCCGCAAACAAAACCGTCGACGCATCGCTGAAGACGTAATGATAGGCGGTGATATACATGTGAACCGGCTCAAGCGAGACTGCCGGCAACAGCCCCCCACTCAGAGCAAGAACTGCGAGCAGACTTCCACCCAATACCTTGAGGCCGCCAATCAGAATCCAGCCGGGGCCAGCAAAAATCACTGCGCTCCACCAGCGCACGCGGTTGTCCGGGGTCTTGTTCGGCAGAAACCTCAGGTAGTCCACCTGTTCGCCGACCTGGACAACGAGTGAGCACATCACGCTAAGGGCTGCGCCGAACGCAAGGCTGTTGAATCCGCTTTTACTCCCGTCAGTCCCCGCAAAATTCGTCCAGATCCGGAGGTCTTCCGGCTGTTTCCATACAATCATCACGAATGGCGTGATCATCATCAGCAACCAGAGCGGTTGCGTCACCAATTGCAGGCGACTGATCATGGTGATGCCCATTATCGTCACCGGAATGATGATGACAGATGAAACGATGTAGCCGACCACCAGCGGAACATCCGCATATAGCTTCAACGCCTGCGCCATGATGGCGCCTTCAAGCGCAAAGAAAATGAAGGTAAAGCTCGCATAAATCAGCGAAGTAATGGTCGATCCGATATACCCGAATCCTGCACCGCGGGTCAGCAGATCAAGATCGATATTGTATCGGCTGGAATAATAGGAAATCGGAAGGTTCGTGATGAAAATGAAGATCGAGCCAACGAGAATGGCGAGAGCCGCGTTGGTAAAGCCGTAGCTGAACGTGATCGCGCCCCCAATCGCCTCCAGCGCAAGAAATGAGATGCCGCCGAGCGCCGTATTGCTGATAACGAATGGAGACCAGCGTCGAAAAGATTTTGCAGTGTAACGTAAAGAATAGTCCTCCAGTGTTTCGTTGGCGATCCACGAATGATAGGATCGCAACGCTGGAAGCCGTGGCGTTTCCACTTGGCGTTTCCCCCGTTATAGTTTTGCGCGACCTTAAGTTATTTTTTCTTGCAGTTCCATGCACCCTATGCCGGACAACGCGTGCGGTTCATTGTCCCGGCACAGCCTGGATTGTGGAACGGACTTTGTTTCGCGAGACCGCAAGGAGCGCTCGCCCATAGACCAAAGGTCTGATTGCGTCGGAATCCGCCCAAGTACCGAAGCCAATGGGGTTGCTCATCCGCGCTTGCGCCGCGCGGTCGAGCGTAGACGGCGCGACGAATACCCAGAGGCCAATCGGTGACGATCATTGCGTAAGGTTTTGAGATCAGCGAAAGCACAGCCTGCAACGGCTAGCGCTTACCCCACAGGTTGGGAGCGGGCCTGGAGAACCGTTCGTCGCGCGCCATCGGATCACCAAGCGGTTGACGCGAGCTGTGTGGCGGCAATCGGACAATTCCGTTGTGACTATCCGCTGATCGGTAACCACATCCGGTCGTCGTCGGTCTGGCTCGACCCGGAAGCTCCTGCCCTTGTTCAGACGCTCATGCACGAGCGCATCGCCCGCGGCGATATTCCGCAAGGCTTACACTCTGTCTGTTGTTTGAAGCGAGATTGACGATCACGCGACCCAGATCATCGCTAGTAGCGTGTCCCTCGAACAGATTGTCGCGGGCTCCGCAAAATCAGACTTGGGGTTCGCAATTTTGTACGCAAAATGGTGCGCCCGAAAGGATTCGAACCTCTGACCCCAGATTCGTAATCTGGTGGAAGCTATTGAAATCATTGAGGTCGGCAAGGATCGGAATTGGGACCTCTGCAAGAGCTTTTGTACTATCTGCCGGTCTTTCATAAAATCGCAGATCTGAGGGTTGATGGGTGGACTACAGACCGGCCTATCCTTCGGAAACACCCGGCGAGCCAGAATCTTCTTCACATTGGCCATGACCTGCCGTGACGTAGTTAGGTGTGCCAGTTGGCGCAAACAGCCCGAACTACGACGAAGCGTTGAAGCCCGGCCCACCAGCTTCGGCAAAGGTCGGGACATCGGGCAAATGATTGCAACCGGTGCGGACTCGCGACAGCAAACGCCCGTACGGTGCCAGACTGCACATTGCGAATGACGGTCGGTAGGCGGCTTAGCACAGGTGGGCGATACCAGTCTTAGGCTGGAGGTTGCTGATTAAAGCTCTGAACGCGTTGTAGACCTGCCAACGGCAATGGGGCAGGCCGATGAGCGTCCATCCCGCATTCGCGCCGCGATGGCTTCGGACGAGCCCAGCAGGAACCCTGGACGACGAGTGTCTGGTGAGCAACGTGTTCTTAAGTCCACACGGAGTTCACCAGATGTCCGCCAATGGACATTCACGCAACCAATATGGCCAGAACAACAATCAATTTCGCTGATGAAGCTTCGTGAGGTCTTATCGCGGTGATCACAACGCGCTTCTGGGCGAAAAAGGAAAACACCGGTGACCGACATTCAGAATCTGAAGGACACGATCAAAGTTTGCATGTTCGACCAGTACGGCACGGTCGTGGACATGCAGGGTGGGCTCACCAAGATCGCCACGCCGTACCTCGTATCCAAAGGCTGGAAGGGAAACCCGAATTCGTTCGTCACCTGGTGGCGGCGAACGCACTTCGAGAACTCCATGATCGACGCTCTCTTGCATAGGGAGCACACGCCGTATCGCGAGATCGGCTTCCGCGCGGTTGACCACGTCCTCAACCGTTGCGGCATCCAGCACACGGATGACGAGGTTCGCAACCTGGTCTCGGAGATCGAGAAGCTTGAGTGCTTCCCGGAAGTCCCGGCCGCTCTCGCCAAGCTGCAGACGAAGTACCAACTGGTGGTGCTGTCGAATGGCGACCCGGACATGCTAGAAACCGCAAAAAGGTACCATAAGGTCCCGTTCGATCGCGTCATTTCGGTCGCCGAGGCCAACTCGTTCAAGCCTCACGTCGCGACCTACACTAAAGCTGCCGAACTTCTGGGCCTTCGCATGGACGAGATCCTGTTCGTCGCCAACCACGCATTCGACGTTATCGGGGCCAAGTCCGCAGGCATGCGCACCGCCATGATCAACCGGCGCGACCGTCCGTTCGAGCGCACCCCGCATAAGCCGGACGTCACTGTGCCGACTATGACGGACCTCGCCAATGCATTGGTCTGACGGAGCTCCGCTCCAGGGCGTAAAGATCCTCGATCTCTGCCGCGTCGTTTCGGGACCTTTCGCAACGATGCTGCTGGGAGATTTGGGAGCCGACGTGCTCAAGATCGAAGAGCCGAACAACGGCGACGAAGCGCGGACCTATGGTCCGCCCTTTGTCGGCGGCGAAAGCGCTTATTTTCTGTCCGTCAACCGGAATAAGCGCAGTTGCGCCGTCGACCTCAAATCGGAGGGAGGCAAAGAGTTGATTCTCCGCTTGGCGTCGGCTGGAGACGTTGTGATCGAGAATTTCAGACCCGGCACGATGGAGCGGCTGGGGCTTGGCTTCGAGACGCTCCGGAAGGCCAACGATCGCCTAGTTTACTGCGGGATTTCTGGTTTCGGACGATCGGGCCCCGAGGCTAATCGGCCAGGCTATGATCTGATCCTGCAGGGCGAGTCCGGAGTAATGGACATCACCGGTGATGCCGATGGCCCTCCGACCAAGGTCGGAACCTCCATCGCCGATCTCGTCACCGGCCTCTACGCGGCACAGGCGGTCTTGGCCGCCTTGGCTCAGCGCCAACGCACGGGAAAGGGAGGTCGGGTCGACGTTTCCATGCTCGATTCCATGGCGTCATTACTGACGTTCAACGCCGGCATGTACTATACTTCCGGCAAGAGCCCGAAGCGGCGCGGCAATGCGCATCCCACGATCAGCCCCTATGAGACCTTCCAGGCCTCCGATGGCTGGTTCAATCTCGGCGTCGCCAATGATCGGTTCTGGGCATCTTTCTGTAAGGTCATGGACCGTCCCGATCTGATGGCAGAGCCGCGCTACGCTCGCGCCGCAGACCGAGCCGCGCTGCGTTCAGAACTGAAGGCGGTCCTGGAGCCGATTTTCCGGGAGAGGCCCCGCGATTATTGGACAGCGCTGTTTGCCGGCGCGAGCATTCCGTGCGGTGCAATTAAATCAGTTGGCGAAGTCTGCGAGGCTCCTCAACTTGTGGCCCGAGGTGTTGCTCGCAGCATGCAGCATCCGGCAGCTGGTGACCTGCGTTATCTGGCGAGCACCGTCCGCTTCGACGATCAACCACCTCCAGACGCAAGAAGGCCGCCTCTCCTCGGCGAGCACACCAACGAGATTCTGACTGAATGGCTGTCGATGGATGACGCCGAGATTGCAAACTTTGCTGACAAAGGCGCGTTCGGAAAGTCCGAGGCGAGTCTCAAGGAGGGCGTATGAGCGAGGCACAGCACGACTGGAAATCCGTTGGAGCGCAAATGTTCGAGCGCGCGACCAGCGAGAGCCGCCAGGAGTTCAACTCCTTCTTTCTCTCCAGGCTGCTCGGCTTTGAAGTTTCGTACCCCGGGCAGGAATGCGTTGTGCAGTTCAACGCGATTCCTACCCTTTTTAATCCTCAAGGCACGCTTCATGGTGGCGTACTCGCCACCGCCATGGACATTTCCATGGGGCATTTGCTCCGTCATCGCGCAAGCGCCGGCGCGACGCTCGAGATGAAGATTCAGTACATCGCGCCGATCAAACAGGGATTAGTGACCTGCCGCGCGTCTTTCCTGCGTCAGGGAAGGAGCATTTCGTATCTGCAATCGCAAGCATTTAGTAGCGATGGCGAGCTCGCTGCGCACGCAACTGCTACGTGGAAGCTTCTCAAGACCGCTTAAAGTGGCGCGGCAATCCGCACAAAAAAGCTGGGCGTGTAATTTCCCTCCTCGGCGGCAACAATTGAGACAACCGGCCGCCAGCGGCCCTCATGAGAGTACAACTGGTGTCACCGAGTGAGAATACCGGTCGTGTTAGCTGCGGCGGGCAGAACTTCCGTCAAAGACTAAAAGAGCCATTACCTGCCTCCGGGACTTTTCGACCGCTGCCTTCAAACAAGCTTTCCGTGGATCAGAATCGTCGGTGGCTCTGATGATCCCGCGCCTCTCCGCCGAGAATTCCGACGCTCTGCATGCCCGGTTCATTGATGAGCTCCGCCGACGCGGCTTCGCGGGCGAGCTTTCGACAACATATTCCGACCGAAACGTCGTCGCGACAGACAATTCGGTCTACCAGAGCACTCCGCAAGCGGTCGCGTGTCCAACCTCAATCGCAGATATTGAGCTCATTGCACGCCTCTCCAACGAAGAAGCGTATCGGAAGCTGACGATTGCGCCGAGAGGCGGCGGGACAGGCACCAACGGTCAATCCTTGGCCGACGGTATCGTTGTCGACATTTCGCGCAATATGAACCGCATCCTTGAGATCAACCCTGAGGGAGGCTGGGTTCGGGTGCAAGCCGGGGTGGTCAAGGACCAGCTCAACCGAGCGCTGCGGCCTCATGGACTGTTTTTCGCTCCGGAGCTTTCCACTTCGAACCGCGCGACGATCGGCGGAATGATCAGCACCGACGCGAGCGGACAGGGTTCGTGCCTCTATGGCAAGACCCGCGATCACGTGTTGGAGCTCACCACCGTCCTTCTCGACGGCTCGGTCTGGACATCTCGCCCCATCGATGACGAGGAACTCGCCACCATCAAATCTCGCGACGATCGTATCGGCTCGATCCATCGGACGGTAGATCAGATCCAGCGAGACCATGCTCAAGAAATCGCCGAGCGCTTTCCAAAGCTGAATCGCTGCCTCACAGGTTACGATCTTGCGCACATCCGGAATGGGGATGGGCTCTTCGATCTCAACGCCATTCTTTGCGGCTCCGAAGGCACCCTCGGCTTCCATGCGGAAATGAAAGTTCGGGTGCTGCCGATTCCGAAATGCAGCGCCATCGTAAACATCCGCTACGCCAGCTTCGATGCCGCACTGCGTGATGCTTCAACGCTGATCGAGCTCAAGGCGGCTTCGGTCGAGACCGTGGACTCGCTCGTGCTGTCGCTGGGTCGCAATGACAGCTCTTGGGCGGGCGTCGGTCAGTACTTCCCTGATGATCCGGAGGGGCCCGCTCAGGCGATCAACTTGGTTGAGTTCATTGCCGAGCAGGAAGCGGAACTGGATGCCCGACTGTTTCTAGTCGAGAGCGCTCTGGGACGTTTGACGAACGGCGGTCAGCGGCTCGGCTACACCATTGCGCGCGGCGAAACGGAAACCAAGAATATTTGGACGATGCGCAAGCGTGCCGCGGGGCTGCTCGGCAACGTTCACGGTGAAAAGAGGCCCATTCCATTCGTCGAGGACACGGCGGTTCCCCCTGAAAAGCTTGCTGACTATATCGCCGAGTTTCGCGAATTGCTGGATCGCCGCGGACTGGCGTATGGCATGTTCGGGCACGTTGACGCCGGCGTCCTTCACGTCCGACCTGCCATCGATATGAAGGATCCTGAACAGGAGCTCCTGCTCAGGGACATCAGCGACGAGGTAGCAGCGCTTACGCTGAAATACGGTGGCCTGCTGTGGGGCGAGCACGGGAAGGGTTTGCGCTCGGAATACGTTCCAAGCTTCTTCGGCCCTCTCTATCCGGCGCTACAAAAGATCAAAGCAGCCTTTGACCCCGGCAACCGGCTCAATCCGGGGAAGATCGTCGCACCGGTCGATGGGCGCCTGTTGAAGGTCGACGAGATCACAACGCGCGGTCAACTGGATCGCCAGATTTCGCCACAGGCTCGGATTGCCTTCGGCGAAGCGATGTATTGCAACGGCAATGGCGCCTGCTTCAATTTTGATCCCGATGATGCGATGTGCCCCTCCTGGAAAGTGACGCGCGATCGGCGGCATTCCCCCAAGGGGCGCTCGGCACTGGTGCGAGAGTGGCTGCGCCTGCTCGCGATGCAGGGATTTGATCCATCGCGCGATCGGGCCCAACCATCCTGGCTGTCACTGCCTCGTCGCGCCTGGAACAGTTTCCAGGCTTGGCTCGGTCAGACCGATTTCTCCCATGAGGTGAAGGCCGCAATGGATGGCTGCCTGAACTGCAAGTCTTGTGTCGGGCAGTGTCCGATCCAGGTGGATGTGCCGGCGTTTCGATCGAAATTCTTAGCAGCGTACTATGGGCGCTACCTGCGACCGCCGAGGGATCTCCTGCTGGCCGTGCTGGAACCCGCTTTGCCGATCGCGGCGCGTTTCCCGGCGGTTTACAATGCAAGTATCTCAAGCACTCCCGGAAGGGCTTTGCTTCGCTTGCTAGGGCTCGTGGCCACACCACGCCTCACTGGGCAACGCCCGGAGGTGTCGCTTTCCACAATTGGGGTGCGCACAGCCACAGCGGAAGAAATCCGCAGTCTGAGCCCCGATGAACGTCAGCGAAGCGCCGTGATCGTTCAGGACGCCTTTACGAGTTACTTTGAAACCCAGTTGCTAAGCGACCTGGTTCGGTCGATCGAGGGGCTGGGGTTTGTGGCCTGGCTTGCTCCCTTCAAACCCAACGGAAAGCCGCTTCATGTGAACGGCCGTTTGGCGGCCTTCCATAAGCTGGCGTCCAACAATGCCAAGATGTTGAATGAACTGTCGGCGTTGGGCGTTAGCCTGGTGGGTATCGACCCCTCTATGACATTGACGTATCGCTCCGAATATCGAAGCACGCTGGGCAGCGCGGCACCTAAAGTCCTATTGCCGCAAGAGTGGCTTCGGTCCGCCTTAGGCGGTCGTGCCTGTTCCAGGGGGACATCCACCGAATTCTTCCTCTTGCCTCACTGCACCGAACGCACAAATGCAATCGCAGCGGTCAACGACTGGATGACAGTCTTTGCTTCGCTTGGAGCGAAGCTCAATGTTCTACCGAGCGGTTGCTGCGGAATGGCGGGAACTTATGGCCACGAGGCTGTGAATCGTCGCACCTCGGAGCAGATTTACAGCATGAGCTGGGCGTCGCTCATCCGCAAGCCCGAATATCGGGAGCGTCTGCTGGCAACTGGCTATTCGTGCCGCTCACAAGTGAAATTGATTGATCAGCTTGCTCTGCGCCACCCTATTCAGATCGTCGCCGATCTCATTGAAAGTGGTGTTAATGAGCGGTCGATCGTGTTCCGGCAGCAATAACGCCCAAGGCTTGTCGTTGGCTACGCCAACACTCAGCCGCCCGTCTCGAGGTTCCAAACGTCTCGCAACGAACATTAACGAAATGAATTATGAAGCTACGAATATCTTCGCTATGAATACCGCAAATATCAAACGGCAGCTTTTATGAACTTACGCACGGTCGACCTAAATCTACTTGTTGTACTTGACGCGTTGCTAACCGATTTGCACGTCACGCGAGCAGCCGAACGGATTGGGCTCAGTCAACCGGCGGTAAGCAACGCATTAGGTCGACTCCGGCAGATATTCGGAGATGAACTTCTCGTTCGCACAGCATCTGGCATGCAAGCGACGCCAAGAGCATTGGAGCTCGTAGCTCCGACGAAGCAGATCCTACGACAAATTGAGCGAGTTCTTGAAGGCGATGCCGCCTATGACCCGGCCCATTCCGATCGCACATTTGTAGTCCGTCTCTCAGATCTCCTAGGACTTCTCTTGCTACCGACGCTGACGAAGCGAATTGAGAAAGTATCGCCAAATGTCCGACTGGACACACTTCATCTCTCGCCAAACCGAACAATAGAAGCTCTAGAGAAGGACGAGATAGATGTTGCCGTTAGCATGGGCCTTCAGCATTCGAGTTCCATTCGGTCTCGAATTCTCTTTTCCGATCGAATGGTTTGCGTCATGCGCCGGGGACACTCGCTCGCAAAGAATGAGCTGACGCTTGGTCGCTTTCTGAAGCAGCGCCACCTCACCGTTTCGATGTCGCCGACTGATCTTCGCTTCGTGGACGACATCCTCGCCCGAGAAGAGCTTAAACGTGACGTCGCCCTGAATGTTTCCCACTGGCTCCTTGTGCCACACGTATTGATGCAGACAAATCTGGTTGCAGTAATGTCCGACCGGCTCGCATCGGCGATTGGGAAAAATGCGCTCGTTACCCGCTCTCTTCCCTTCGCGTCAGACGCATATAATTGGGAAATGTACTGGCATCGACGACATGATGGGAATCCGGCCATCTCATGGCTTCGAGAAAAGATAACCGAGGCTGCCATCTCACTTACCTAAGGCAACCCATTCAAGCCGCGCAATCGAAAGCCGCATTGGTTCCGCCGCTGCTGTGCTAGTTGATTTTTACACCCAACTGCCGAACTTCTTGGGTCCATCGAGCCGTCTCCGTGCGGACGAATTCGTCAATTTCCGCGTCTGGGATATTCGCCACCTCAGCCCCTAGTTTCGCCCAAAGGCGCGACACTTCCGGAGAAGCTACGGCTCGTTGGATTTCGGACCTCAACCGAGAAACAATTGGTTCAGGCGTTCCCACGGGGGCCCAAAATGCATACCAAGTGCCGGCGTCCATGGCGGGCCCACCTGCCTCAGCCATCGTCGGGATATTCGGAAACAGCTGCGATCGACGGGCCGACGTCATTGCGAGAGCTTTGAGCTTTCCTGATTCGATATGACCTGCCGACGTTCCCATCCCATCAAACATCAACTGGCACTGTCCCGCCAGCAGATCATTGAGAGCGGGCGCTGTTCCCCGATAATGGATAGCGACCATTTTCAATCCGGTTTCCCGAAGGAACGATTCCGCGATGATGTGCTGCGATGTTCCAGGGCCGGACGAGCAATAGGAAAGGGATCCCGGGTTGGCACGAGCGCGAGCAATCAGCGTTGCTACATCTCCAATTCCAGAATCAGGGTTCACCACAAGAACATTCGGGACAACGGCTGTAATTGCGATTACCGCAAAACTTTTGTCGATCTGATATCCCCGATTAGGATAAAGCGCTTCAGCCATTGGCTGATGCACGCCACCCGACAGCAACGTGTAGCCATCTTTTGCGGCTTGAGCAGCGAAGGCAACTCCAATCGTCCCGCCGGCCCCCGTCCGATTGGCAATTACAACGGGCTGTCCCAGCTGTTCGCCAAGCTTTTGCACGATTGGTCGCGCAAACGAATCGACTCCACCACCCGCTGCATACGGGACCACGACCTCTACCCGACGCTCTGGCCAATCAGCGTGAGCGTACCCAAAGCACTGCACAGCTAAAAAGGCACCCAGAATCGCTTTTGCTCTCATTGAACCCTCCCATTCTTGAGCGCAGCCTCCACAAAGCTGACACCAGTCGCGCATTCGGCCAGCGTGAGCTGAGGCAGGCTGTAACCACTACCTTGCTTGTGGCGTATTCTGACGTACGCGAAGGTGGGGGAGAAATGGGAATTCCTTCTATCAATATTCACCAAGCAAATATGACCAGAACTGTATCTCTGCCTTTCATCAACACAACTCAAATGACTCCTGTCAGATGGCGCTTCAATCTGAGTCGGCCGATGTTCTAGGTTCTGTACTCAAACCTGTTGTTGAGGCTGCTGCGGAGTGATTCAAGGCCTTCCGAAGGAGGCCTTGATGGCACGTTTTGATTTGACGGACGCCGAATGGTCGATCATCGCGCCGCTTCTGCCTGGTGCTGAAGGCAAG
>JAFAFP010000155.1 GCA_023423415.1 Pseudomonadota bacterium
GCATGCGGGTGAGGACTTTGCGGTGCATGGCGCATCGCTGGTCTCACTACCCGCGGGTGGCAACCTGCGCTAAATCCGTGATCGATTCAACTGTCGCATCGGCATTGAGCCGGTAAATGATCGGCACGCCGGTCGCGATCTCGCGCTTCAGAATGCCCTCGGGAGACAGCTTCTCCAGCACCATCACCAGCGCGCGCAGCGAATTGCCGTGTGCCGCGATGACCGTACGCTGGCCGCGCAGCACCCCCGGCAGAATTTCTTGGACATAATAGGGCAACGTGCGCGCCAGCGTGTCACGCAGCGATTCTCCGCCGGGAGGCGCGATGTCGTAGGAGCGGCGCCAGATATGCACCTGCTCTTCGCCCCATTTCTTACGGGCATCATCCTTATTGAGACCGGACAGGTCGCCGTAGTCGCGCTCGTTCAAAGCCTGATCGCGGACGATCGGAATGCCCGTCTGGCCCATTTCCGCGAGCGCCAGATCGAGCGTGCGCTGCGCGCGCTTCAACGCCGACGTATAGGCGATATCGAACGTGATCCCTTGCGCCTTCAGTTTGCGGCCCGCCTCTTTGGCTTCGTTGACGCCCTGCTCGGTCAGATCGACATCACGCCAGCCGGTGAACAGGTTTTTCAAATTCCATTCGCTCTGGCCGTGACGCACGAGCACAAGAAGACGTTCCGACATTCGAGTTCCTTCGTTTACAGAGAGAACTCGCGGATCAAAACTCCGCGAGTGACTTAGATGACTAGATGTCCCCCAACCCCAGCACATCAGCCATCGAATAGAGCCCTGGCTTCTTGCCATTCGCCCACAGCGCCGCTTTCACTGCGCCTCGTGCAAAAATCATGCGATCTTCGGCACGATGACTAAGCTCAAGGCGCTCTGCCGTGCCAGCGAAAATCACCGTGTGGTCTCCTACCACCGTGCCACCGCGCAACGTAGCAAAGCCGATATCTCCAGCCTTGCGCGCGCCTGTGTGGCCGTCACGGGAGCGCACGGACGTTTTTTCAAGATCAACGCCGCGTCCTTCGGCTGCTGCATGACCAAGCAGCAGTGCAGTGCCCGATGGCGCATCGACCTTCTTGTTGTGATGCATTTCGACGACCTCGATGTCGAAATCTTCGTCGAGCGTCTTGGCCACGCGCTTCACCAGCGCGGCGAGAAGATTGACGCCGAGACTCATATTGCCGGACTTCACGATAATCGCGCGTTTCGCCGCTTCCGCGATTCTCGCTTCGTCATCTGCGGAAAAACCGGTCGTGCCGATCACATGGACGATGCCAACCTTGGCGGCGAGCACAGCATGTTCAACCGTCGCGCTCGGGGCAGTAAAATCGATGATACCATCAGCTTGCCGCATCAGTCTTTCGGCATCGTCAGTCAGCAGAATATCCTGGCCACCCACACCGGCGAGATCGCTGGCATTGCGCCCGAGCATCGGCGAGCCGGACTGCTCCAAGGCACCACACAGCGTCACGCCCTTGGTTTCCGCGATAGCGCGCACCAGCGTCCGTCCCATACGACCACTTGCTCCGGCCACGATCAGCCGCATATCGGACATTTGTTTCTCTCCAGAACCTGTCAGCGCCACAACAATGTTGCGAGTCACCTACGACGTTGGGGCGTCATATCCCTCGATGATCACGATATCGCCGGTCGAATGAGGTTGCCGAACCTTAATGTTGGCTTGGTATTCCGGCGAGTTGTAACAGGCCAGCGCGCTCGCATAGTCAGGAAATTCACCCACAACATTGCGACTGCGAGCCGGCCCTTCCGGGCTCTCGAACTTGCCACCACGCACGAGGAACCGACCACCGAATTTGGCGAAGATCGCCGGATTGGCCGCTGCGTAGGACTTGTAGACCTCCTCGTTGTGCACATCGACCCGCCCGATCCAGTAACCCTTTGGCATCGTCGTCTCCTCAAGATGTTGCTTGGGCCACTTCACGCACAATCGCGTCCGCCGCCGCCTTCGGATCGGCGACACCAGTGATCGGGCGGCCGACCACGAGATAATCCGAACCCGCCTTGATCGCCGCAGCAGGTGTCATGATGCGCTTCTGGTCGCCCGTATCGGCGCCGGCCGGCCGAATGCCAGGCGTCACCAGCAGCCGCTGGTCACCGACCAACGGTCGCAGCATCGCCGATTCCTCCGCCGAGCAAACAATGCCATCGATGCCCAGGCCACAAGCCTGCAGGCTCTTACGCTCGACCTGTTGCTGCGCATTGCCGACATAACCTGCGTCGGTGACGTCGGCATCGTTGTAGGACGTGAGGATCGTGACCGCGAGAATTTTCAGCGGTGAGCCGCGACTCGCATCGAGCGCCGCCTTCATCGTTTGCGGATAGGCATGCACGGTGAGAAAGTTTGCGCCGATCTTGACAATACTCTCGACGCCCTTGCCGACAGTGTTGCCAATGTCATGCAGCTTGAGATCGAGAAAGACCTGCTTGCCATCCGAAATCAGATCGCGCGCGAAGTCGAGGCCGCCTGCATAACCGAGCTGATAGCCAATCTTATAGAAAGAGATGCTGTCGCCGAGCTTTGTCGTCAGCGCTTCCGCCTCTTTCACCGAGGGAAGGTCGAGCGCGACAATCACACGCTCGCGCGGCGCGACATTTTTGCTGGCGGCTGTCATGTGTAGTGACTCGCAAACTGGATAAGGCTCTGCACGACGCCCGTCAGACGCTTCGCGTTCGCCTCGTCCTTGAAATTGTCCATCTCATCGAAAGCATCAGCCGCACGCGACACCGCGATCTGATCGGGAATGACAAGTGCGCCACAGCCGATTTCCAACACCTGACGCAATGCCAGCAGCGAGCGCATCGCACCATAGTTGCCATTGGACGCGCCACCGATAGCAAAGGCGCGATCCTTGTAGACCGCAAGCGGCGGCTCGCGATCTTCCCGTACACGCGACACCCAGTCGATCGTGTTTTTCAGAAGCGGCGTGATCGACGCATTGTATTCGGGGCTGGCGATGAAGATTCCGTGGTGCTGCTGCATCATCTTCTTGAGCATGATCGCGGCTTCGGGGGGGCCCGACCGGTTTTCGAGATCGCCGTCTTAGAGCGGCATCGGGAAATCCAGCAGCGAGATGCGT
>JAFAFP010000190.1 GCA_023423415.1 Pseudomonadota bacterium
GGTGTACCCAATGCGCAACGACAAAAAGGGCTACGGACTGCGGTGGACGACGGCGTACCCCGCGCCGTTAACAACAGGGGCGATGGGGCATGTCTTGTACGTCATCTCTTGCCCCTCCCCGTCTCCCGACGCATAGTCCCGCGCCACTCATCCCCGCACGACCGTAAAGCGGAAATCCTTTCCCTTCGGTCGAGCACCTACCTCAAGAGGAAGATATGAAGCTTGTGCGTTACGGTCCGGCAGGCCGCGAAAAACCCGGTATCGTCGATGACGAGGGTAAAATCCGCGACCTGTCGCGCATCGTGCCCGATATCGACGGCGCGATGCTGGCCGACGGCGGCCTCGCCAAGATCAAGAAAGCCAACATCAACCGCCTGAAGGTGGTGCCCGGCAAGCCGCGGCTCGGCGCCTGCGTCGGCAATGTGCGCAACTTCATCGCCATCGGCCTGAACTACTCGGATCACGCCGCCGAAGCCGGCATGCCGATCCCGAAAGAGCCGATCATCTTCAACAAGGCGCCGACCTCGATCTGCGGTCCCAACGACAACACCATCATCCCGAAGGAATCGACCAAGCTCGATTACGAAATCGAACTCGGCATCGTGATCGGCAAGCGCGCCCGCTATCTCGACAAGGGCAAGGGGATGAGCGCGGTCGCAGGTTACTTCGTGTCGAATGACGTGTCGGAGCGCGCGTTCCAGATCGACCGTTCGGGCGGTCAGTGGAACAAGGGCAAGGGCTGCGAAACCTTCGGCCCGATCGGTCCGTGGTTCGTGACGAAGGACGAGATCAAGGACCCGCAAAATCTCGACATGTGGCTCGACGTCAACGGCGAACGCCGGCAGACCGGCAACACCACGACCATGATCTTCGGTGTCGAGCACCTCGTCTGGTATTGCTCGCAGTTCTTCGTCATGGAGCCCGGCGACATCATCGTCACCGGCACGCCGCCCGGCGTCGCGCTCGGCATGAAGCCCAAGCCGAAATTCCTCAAGGCGGGCGATGTCGTCACCCTCGGCATTGAGGGCCTTGGCGAGCAGAAGCAGAAGATCGTCGCGCTGAAGAAGTAAAGCCGCAGAGGCCCATCAACTCCGCTCGTCCCCGCGAAAGCGGGGACCCAGTGCTACAAACTCTGGATTCCCGCTTGCGCGGGAATGAGCGGAGATTGGACTATCCCCTCGCCTCCAGCACGGCCCTGATCGAGATGTTCGACCACGCCGTCACGCGCTCGCGGAACGCCAGATAGGAGTCATGCACTTTCCGCGCCTTCTCGCTGCGACTGGCGAGATCAGCCAGCACGCCGCTCGATTCCTTTGACGCGGCGGCGATCAGGTCGGACGGAAACGTCACCAGTTTCACGCGGTGCTGCGTCGTCAGCGCATTCAGAGCCTCGATATTCAGACGTTCCATTTCCGACAGCGCGAACGCGGCCTCCGCCGCACAGGCGTGCGCGACGATCGCCTTCATTTCGGAATCGAGCGCATTCCACGCCTTCAGCGAGACGATGCATTCGCCGGTGCCGTTCGGCTTGTTGAAGCCGGGCGCGTAATACATCGGCGCAACGCGATAAAGTCCGAGCGCGATGTCAGACCCTGGCCCGACGAATTCGGCCGCATCCAGCACGCCCGATTGCAAACTGGTGAGGATTTCAGCCGGTGGCGTCGTCTGCGGTGTCGCCCCCAACCGGCGATAGACTTCACCACCAAGACCCAGCGAACGGATCTTCAGACCGCGCATGTCCTCGCGGCTTTTAATTTCGCGGCGAAACCAGCCGCCCATGCAAACGCCGGTATTGCCGCCCATGAACGGCTTCACGCCGAACGGCGCGTAAAGATCATCCCACAGCGCCTGTCCGCCACCAGCGTCAACCCAGGCCACATGCTCGCCCGGCGTCAGGCCGAATGGCACGGTGGTGTAGAACACCGCCGCGGGTTCCTTGCCCTGCCAGAAGAACGATGCCGTATGCCCCATCTCGGCCACACCGCCACCGACGGCGTCGAGCACCTCGAATGCCGGTACGACTTCGCCCGCGGCCGACACCGTGATGTCCAGCCGTCCACCGGACAACGCCTTGACTCGTTCGGCCACGCGCTCCGCCGACATGCCCGGCCCCGGCAGACGCTTCGGCCATGACGTCACCATGCGCCAGCGCTTGGTCTGGGCCCGCGCCACATTCGGCGCCGCGACGGCGGTGGCAAGCGTTGCACCGGCGATGAGATTGCGGCGTGTGATGCTCATGCGTTGTCTCCCTCGCCCCACCAACGATGGAAATGATGCACAGGACCGTGCCCGTGACCGATGCTGAGTTGGTCCGACGCCTTGATCGCAGCGGTGATGTAGGCCTTGGCCTCGCGTACGGCTTCCGCCAGCGGTAAACCCTTCGCAAGTCCTGCCGCGATGGCGGACGAAAGTGTACAGCCGGTACCATGTGTGTTCTGCGTGCCGATACGCTCGGCGGCAAGCCACGCCACCGATGTCGGTTCGATCAGGAGGTCGACGCTTTCAGGTCCGCTCGCGTGCCCGCCCTTCATCAGGACGGCACGCGCGCCCATCGCCAGCAGCTTCTCGCCCTGCTCGCGCATCTGCGTCTCATTCTGTGCCATCGGCGCTTCAAGTAACGCGGCCGCCTCCGGCAGATTGGGTGTGATCAGCATCGCCTTCGGGATCAGCACCTTGCGCAGCACCTCGATCGCTTCCGGGACCAGAAGACGATCGCCGGAGGCTGCGACCATCACCGGATCGAGCACCACCTTGTCCTGCTTGAACCGATCGAGACCGTCGGCCACCGCCAGGATCACATCCGGATGCGACAGCATGCCGATCTTCACGGCGTTCACCGCAAGATCGGAAAACACGGCATCGATCTGCGCGGTGACAAATTCCGGCGGCACGTCGTGGATGCCGGTAACACCCTTGGTGTTCTGCGCCGTCAGCGCCGCGATTACCGATGCACCATAGACGCCGAGCGCAGAGAAGGTCTTGAGGTCTGCTTGGATACCGGCGCCGCCACCGGAATCAGAGCCTGCGATAGTGACGGCAATCGGAGTCATGATGAGACCTTTGCGCGCGTATGGATCGTTGCGCGATCGAGATTGAACAAAGCGTCGAGGATATGGACCGCGAAAGTGCCCGGCCCGTTCGCAATCTCACCGGCGATTTCGCCGGCGATACCGAACCACAGGATGGCTGATGCGACGGCATGCAACGGATCTGGCTCGACTGTCAGCGCGGCAGCGACAAGCGCCGTTTCCGCGCAACCCATGACGGTCACGCGCGCCATCAGGGGATGACCATTCGCAATCCTGACGGTGTGTTCGCCGTCGGTGACGAGATCGATCTCGCCGGTCAGCGCAACGATCGTGCGATGTGAGGCAGCGTACTGCTCGGGACCAAATGGTGTTGCAAGCGCCTTGAACTCAGCGCCATTCAGTCGGATCGCCGCAGGCGCTTGCGCGACCAGTTTGCGCGCATAATCCGCGCGCGGCGGCGACCGATCGATCAGCACCGGATCAAGCACCCAGGGCCGATTGAGCGAATGGGCTTGCGCGATAGCCCCTCCCGATGCGGCGCGCCGCTCGGCGTCGAACGTACCGAGATTGACCAGCACCGCGTCAGCCATTGCTGCGAAGGCGGCAACCTCGTCCGGCGAGATCGTCATCGACGGAGTTGCCCCAGCAGCAAGCAGCACATTCGCTGTGAAATTCTGCGCCACCGCATTGGTGATGCAGTGAATGCGTGGGCGGCGCTCGCGCAAGCGCTCCAGCGTGTCGGCGGCGATGTCAGGGAGGTTGTGTTGTTGTGCGCGCATCTCTCACTCCCTCCGCCGGCATGACCCGGATCAGGTTCGATGGGTTGGCCCAAGGGCCTCTCAGCACGGCAGCCAATCCGCCGCGCACCCCATGAGATTGCTCGCTATTTAGGCCGCTCCACCCACCAATGCAAGCGAACGGCCCCAGTCCGGGTTAGTTCGAGAGCTTGATGCCAGCAGCCTTGATGATGCCAGCCCACTTCTCGGTTTCGCTCTTGATGAAAGCCCTGAACTCCTCCGGCGTCGTCGGTCTCGCCTCGGCGCCGCCTTGGTAGATGCGCTCTTTCACCGCGGGATCGTTCATGGCCGCAACGAAGGTCGTGTTGAGTTTCTTGACGATATCGGGCGGCGTTCCAGCCGGCGCAATCAGGCCGAACCAGCCGATCGACTCGTAACCCTTGACGCCGCCTTCGACGAAGGTTGGTGCGTCCGGCAAATGGCTGTCGCGCTTGAGGCTGGTGACACCAAGCGCACGGATCTTGCCATCCTTGATCATTGCCTGCGACGACGGCACATCGACGATCGCCAGCGGAATATGTCCGGCCACCACGTCCTGCGTCGCGGGACTGGAGCCCTTGTAGGGCACCAACGGAATTTTCACCTGGGTCAAATGATTGAACAATTCGGACGACAGATGCATGGCCGTGCCATTGCCGCCATGGCCGATGGAGAGTTTCTCTACGCCCGCTTTTGCCGTCTTCACAACATCGGCCAGCGACTGTCCCTGAAAGCCGGGACCGGCCACCATCACGAACGGAATGGCCGTGAGCAGCGTGATCGGCGTCAGATCCTTTTGCGGATCAAAGGGCATCTTTTCCTTCAGGTTCACATTGACCGAGAGCGCACCTGCCGCGCCGATGCCGATCGTGTAGCCGTCCGGCGCCGCTTTCGCGACGGCATCGACGCCAATGTCACCGCCGGCCCCTGGACGGTTGTCGATGACAATGGGTTGCCCAAGGCTCTTCTCCAGATGCGGCTGCATCGCGCGAGCAAGAATGTCGGTGCTGCCACCGGGTGGGAATGTGACGACCACGCGGATTGGCCGATTCGGATAACTTTGCGCGACCGCCGTAGCTGTCATCGCGATCAAGGCAGTCACACATACAGCGACGATCCGAGCGATGCCCGACATTGGTGTTTCCTCCGAAGTATTTTTTGTTTCTTCGGAACCGATGATAGGCGATCGGAAGTCGTGTTAGAAGATCGGTGAGGAAACGAAATCAAGGCACCAGAACAGAAATGCGAACGGAAAAGACGAGCGTTCTGATCGTGGGCGGCGGCCCCGTGGGATTGAGCCTGGCGATGGATCTGGCCTGGCGCGGTATCGAGGTCATCGTGATCGAGACACGCTATCCTGGCGAACCGCCAAGCGTGAAATGTAACCACGTCTCGGCCAGAACGATGGAGACGTTCCGTCGGCTCGGGCTTGCGCAGAAAGTCCGCGATACCGGACTACCGGCCGATTATCCGAACGATGCCTCCTACCGCACGACATCGACGGGCATTGAAATGTCGCGCATTCCGATCCCCGCACGCAACGAGCGTTATACCGCGACCGGCGGGCCGGATACATGGTGGCCGACGCCGGAGCCGCCGCATCGCATCAACCAGACTTATCTCGAACCGGTGATGTTCGCGCATGCAGCAGCCATGCCGGGCGTGCGCATTCTCAACCGCACCATTGTCGAGAGCTTTGTTCAGAATGACGATCGCGTTGTGGCGACCGCGCGCGATCTCGACAGCAATGAAACATTCCAGATTGACGCGCACTACCTTGCAGGCTGCGACGGCAGCCGCTCGCAGGTCCGGCGCAGCATCGGCGCGACCTTGTCCGGCACGCCGGTGATCCAGCGTGTGCAATCGACCTGCATCCGCGCACCGAAACTGCTCGGCATGCTGCCGGGCAAGCGTGCGTGGATGTATCTGTCGCTCAACCCGCGTCGCTGCGGCACTGTCGTGGCTATCGACGGTCGCGAAACCTGGCTCATTCACAATCATCTCTACGACGGTGAGCCGGAATTCGACTCCATTGATCGCGACTGGGCGATCCGCACCATTCTCGGTGTTGGTCCGGATTTCGAATACGAGATCGTTTCGAAGGAGGACTGGACCGGTCGACGTCTCGTTGCGGATCGTTTCCGCGATCGGCGCGCCTTCATCGCCGGCGATGCGGCGCATCTGTGGATGCCCTATGCAGGCTATGGCATGAATGCCGGCATTGCCGATGCCATGGACCTGTCCTGGATGCTGGCGGCGGTGTTGAACGGATGGGCGCCAGAAACCCTGCTCGATGCCTATGAGCGCGAACGCCAGCCGATCACCGAACAGGTCTCCAAATTCGCAATGGAGATGGCGCTGAAGAACATGCGCCAGCGCAAGTCCACCCCGCCCGAAGTGGAGATGGAAGGCCCGGAAGGCGATGCCGCACGCGCTCGGGTCGGACAGGAAGCCTATGACCTCAACGTGCATCAATATTGCTGCGGCGGCTTGAATTTCGGCTACTTCTATTCACAGTCGCCCATCATCGCTTACGACGGTGGCGAACACCCCGCTTACACGATGTACGACTTCACACCCTCCACCGTGCCCGGCTGCCGCGCTCCACACGTCTTTCTGCCGGCCGGACGTTCGCTCTACGATGCGCTCGGACCGGGTTACTCGCTCTTGCGTTTCGACAGCGCCGTTGATGCCGGTGACCTCGTGAAAGCCGCCGCACGCCGCAGCGTCCCGCTGCATGTCGTCGATGTCGCGCATGAGATCGTCGGCGATCTTTATCCGCACAAGCTCGCCTTGGTGCGTCCGGACCAGCATATCGCCTGGCGTGGTGACACATTGCCGACCGATCCGCTCGCGCTGGTCGATCTCATTCGCGGCGCAAGTGTTGTCGCCGCTCGCAAGGCCGCATAGCTTGTGTGTTATCACTTCGCGTCATCGGGACGCCTTGCCAATCAGCGGGGATTTTGCTGGATTGCGGCGCAATAAGCGCCTGTCGCCTTGCATTGGCGGCGGACGCTCCCTTTCGGAGGCCCATAGATGACCCCCTTCTTCGTTCAGATCAAATGCCAGCTCGGCAAATCCTATCAGGTGGCCAACGCGCTGGCTGATGCCGAGATTGCCTCCGAAATCTATTCGACGGCCGGTGAGTATGACCTGCTCGTCAAGTTCTACATCGAACCATCGATGGATATCGGCCACTTCGTCAACGAGAAGGTGCAGGTCATCCCGGGGATTCAGGACACGCTGACGATCATCACCTTCAAGGCGTTCTGAAGTCGAGTGCGATCATGGATTCGGCGGCACGTCGATTTCGCGCTTGCCGAGCTGGCGTTCGCGATACACGACGAAAAGCCCTGCCGCTGCGACAATGGCGGCGCCGGCGAGCACCATTACCGTCGGCACCTCG
The DNA here is from genome assembly GCA_023423415.1 of Pseudomonadota bacterium. Classification (GTDB taxonomy): domain Bacteria; phylum Pseudomonadota; class Alphaproteobacteria; order Rhizobiales; family Xanthobacteraceae; genus Pseudorhodoplanes. Next base: position 7,212 of record JAFAFP010000190.1, read on the forward strand.
CCCAGAAACACATAGCCGAAGATCACGGCCCACAGCATCGTCGAGTAATTGAACGGCGCGACCACCGATTGCGGGGCGTGGCGATAGCTTTCGGTCAGGAAAATGTGTGACAATCCGCCGATGATGCCGGTTGAGATCAGCGCGGTGAGTTGAATGGGCGTCGGCATCGTCCAGCCAAGCGGCAACGTGGCTAGCCCGGCAATCGCGCAGATCAGCGAGAAATAGAACACGATCGACGAGGTGGTCTCGCTGCCGGTCAGGCGGCGCGTCTGAATGACCGCTCCGGCATTGAACGTCGCGCCGAGTAGCCCGCAAATCGCTCCGATCATGCTTGCCGCAGCCACAGCATTGGCCATGTTCGCATAGCGAGACAGATCGAATTGCTGCCACAGCATCACGATCACGCCGATAAAGCCGATCAACACGGCGGACCAGCGATAGAGGCGCACCTTCTCCTTCAGGAAGATGGCCGAGAACACTACAGTGATCAGCGGCGAGGTGAAGGAGATCGCGGTCGCATCGATGATCGGCAGCCGCGCCAGCGATGCGAAGTTGAGAAACATGCCGCCAACGCTGAACATCCCGCGGCCGATATGTCCGAACGGACGGCGGGTCCGCACCATTGCCACCAGTTCGCCTCGGATCGCGAAAATGATGAAAACCGGTACGATCGCGAAAGCCGCCCGAAAGAAGACCGTCTGCCCGACTGGAAATGTTTCGCCTAGAAAACGCACGAGCGCCGACATCGCCGCGAACAGCATCGACGAAATCAGCGTGAACAGGATGGCCTTGTAGGGATTCATCGAATGGGGATGCACGCGGCGGGGCGCTGACGACAGAATAGCGCTCCCCCTCTGTCGCCGATACGCGTGGCGCAGGCAACCCCCTGCCCCGCATGCCAAGGATGCAGATCGCTATTTCTTTTCAGGGCGTTTTGGCCCCTCAACAGGCGCGAGCGACTTCAGATAGACTGCCATCGCCGCACGATCTTCCTTCGGCAATTGTGAGGTGTTGCGGACCACCGGCGCCATGTTGGAGCCAACCGAATCGCCTTCCGGCGTCATCCCCATTTCCAGCAGGCTTTCGAAATCTGCTTCCGACCAGTCTTTCATCCGGGCCTGGGTGATGTTGGGAACCCAGCCGCGCCCTTCCGGATTCGGCCCACCAGCGAAACGCTGGCCAGCGACAATCCCGCCGAGAAAGTTGCGTGGGGAATGGCATTCGGCACAATGCCCCGGACCATTCACGAGGTAGGCGCCGCGGTTCCATTGTTCGGATTTCGTCGGGTCGGGCTTAAAAGTCGAATTGTCGTTGAAGAACAACATTTTCCAGCCGCCCAGAACCCGCCGAATGTTGAACGGGAATGGTACGTCGTGCGGGCGCGATGGCGTCTGCGCCGCCGGCAATGTTTTCATGTGCGCGAAAAGATCGCGCACGTCGGCCAGCGTCATCATCTGGTAGGAGGTATAGGGAAACGCGGGGAAGTAGTGAGACCCTTTGGGCGTGGTGCCCTTCAGCATCGCATTGACAAATTGGTGTTCGGTCCACGAGCCAATACCCGCCTTCGGATCAGACGAAATATTGGGTGCATAGAAGGTACCGAACGGAGAATGCAGCGCGTGTCCGCCACCGAGTTGCAGCTTGTCGTCCTGATCGGGGGTGACGTGACATGACGCGCAACCGCCCGCGAAAAACATGATGCGGCCGTTCTCAGGATTGACCTTGTGCGCCCCGAGTGCGTTGGCCGGCAGCGACGCCGGGACGGTCACGAACCAGAAGATCGCGAGGCCGACGGCGGCAACCAGGATCGCCAGCAGGACAAGCTTCCGAAGCATGGGATTCTCCCGGTTTTCGGCGGGATGTTAGGCTCTGCGGAAGGCGCGGAAAAGTCGAAGGCGGCACGCCATGCGACGGCCGCCTTGCAATCCGGCTTCAGCCGATGACGACTACTTGGAGACGCGGAACGACTCGTGACAGGCGCCGCAATTCTTGCCCATCGCGCCGAAAGCAACCTTGAAGCTGTCGAGATCCTTTACCGACGATGCTGCCGCCTTGGATTCGGCTTCAAATTTCGCGAATGCCGCCTTGAAGCCGGTCATATCGGTCCAAATTTTCGGTGCAGCCGTCGTTTCGCCGCCGGTCTTCGAATCTTCTGGGAACAAGGCCGGCATCTTGGCCGCAGCACTCGCGTAAGTGGCGAAGATGGCTTTGGCCTTAGCGTTGTCATAGGGCTCGGTGCCCTTCGCAAATGCTGCACCTGTCTTTGCCGCAGCGCCGACGCCCTTCATGATCTGTTTGCGTTCGGTAATCGCATTGGATTGGGCGACAACGGCTGTCGCGCCGAGAGCAACGGACAGCGCAACGCAGGCGATGCGGAATATCATATGGCTTACCCCGTTTGTGGAAAGGTCGAGTTGAAACGTCCCGTCTGGACATCGGGTATCAACCCCGACTCCTACTTTGTTATTCCTAAAAAGTGACGGGACCGCCATCACCCCGACTAATCACGAACTCGTGATCTCCGCGCGTCTGGCTGCGCCGATTGTGCACCAGACGCGTTCAGGCGTCGCCGGCATATCGATGTGGTCGATCCTGTAAACGCGCCACAGCGCGTCGATGACCGCGTTCATGACCGCCGGACAAGAACCGATAGCCCCGGCCTCACCTGCGCCCTTCACGCCAAGCGGGTTGACCTTGCACGGGACATTCCGCGTCTCAAACACGAACTCGGGCATGTCCTCCGCTCGCGGAAGCGCATAGTCCATCAGGCTCGCTGTCAGGAGCTGGCCGGTGTCCGAATCATAGACGGTATTTTCCATCAGCGCCTGGCCGATGCCTTGGACTGTCCCGCCATGCACCTGTCCCTCAAGCAGAAGCGGATTGAGGGAAACCCCGAAGTCATCGACGATGACGTAATTGACGATCGTGGTATGGCCAGTCGCCTCATCGATCTCGACTTCAACAATATGGGTGCCGTTGGGGTAGGTCGGCGCTGTGGGTGTGAAGGCATCCGCCGCGCGCAGCTTGTTCGGACTGGATTTGGGATGGGCAGCGATCTCGGCAAATGAGATGGCGCGATCCGTGCCGGCAACGCGGATCAGGCCGTCGGCAAATTCGAGATCGCGCGGCGCCGCTTCCAGCGCATCCGCCGCGATTTCCTTCAACTGCTCCGCCAGCTTGGCTGCCGCCATAGCGACGGAATTGCCGCCGGCTGGGATAGAGCTTGAGCCCCCCGTGCCCGTGCCGGTCGCAATCTGGGCCGTATCCCCCTGGAGCATATGAACGCATTCAGGCGGAATGGACAGATGTTGTGCGATGATCTGCGAATAGGCGGTGTCGTGCCCCTGCCCTGTTGTCTGGGTACCGGCGAGGAGTCGAATGGAACCATCCTTTTCGAGCGAGACGGTCGCCGTATCCGGTCCGTTTCCGCCGCAGGCTTCGATATAGGTCGATATACCGATGCCCCGCAGCAGGCCGTGTCTGCGCGCCTCCTTGGCACGAGCTTCAAAGCCCTTCCAGTCTGCGACATCCTGCGCGCGCTGCATCTGTGCAGCGAACTCACCCGTATCATAGGTTTTCCCGGTCGACGTCCGATACGGCATTTGGTCGGGCCGGATGAAATTTCGTCGTCGCAACTCGTCGGGTGCAATGCCGATATCGCGCGCGGCCGCATCGACCAGCCGCTCGATCACATAGGACGCTTCCGGCCGGCCCGCGCCGCGATAGGCATCGACCGGCACCGTGTTCGTATAGGCCGCGCGCACACGGATGAAGCACGATGGAATATCGTAAACACCCGGCAGCATCGCCGCGCCGATATAGGGAATATATGGCGCGTAGGTGGAGAGATACGCTCCCATATCCGCAATGGTATCGACATCGAGCGCGAGAAAGCGGCCGTCGGCATCAAGCGCCAAGTGCGCCGTGGTGATGTTGTCGCGGCCCTGCGTGTCGCCGAGGAAATGCTCGGTGCGATCCGCGATCCATTGAACCGGCATACCCGTTTTCTTTGCAGCGATCGCCGCAAGCGCATATTCACGATAGGCGAACAGCTTGGTGCCGAAGCCGCCGCCGACATCAGGCGTGATCACACGCATCTTGTCCGGTGCGATTTTGAGCACGCTTTTGCCAATGATGTCGCGGATCGCATGGCTGCCCTGACTGCCGAGCGTCAGCGTGTAGTGCTCATGCGCTGCATCGTACTGCGCGATCACACCACGCGTATCGAGGTAATTGGTGACTAGACGCTGATTGACGACCTTCTGCGTCACCACATGCACGGCCTTAGAAAAGATGGCGCTGGTGGCCCCCTTCTCGCCAAACGTGATGTCGAAGGCGAGATTGCCGGGACGGTCTGGCCACACCAACGGCGCGCCATCCGCAAGAGCCGCTTCGGCACCAATCACATGCGGCATTCCCTCCCATTCAATGACGAGAGCTTCCGCCGCATCGCGCGCCTGATCGAGCGTATCTGCGACCACAAAGGCCACCGCGTCGCCAACGTGGAAGACTTCATCGCGGGCGAGCACTGGACAGGGCGGCACGATCATCTGCTGCCCCGGCACCCCAACGACACAGGGCATCAGTCCGAGGTCTGAGATGTCGTCGTACGTCAGGATCGCGCGGATACCCGGCAGACGGTTTGCCTGTGTGGCATCGGCGATTCGAAATCGTGCATGGGCATGGGGCGAACGCACCACAACGGCATGGCCAGCGCCCGCCAGAGCAAGATCTGCAACATAATGACCCGCTCCCCGAATGAGCGGGTCATCTTCCTTACGCGCCAGTGCCTGTCCGACGCCAAATTTCATGCTGCCCTACGATCAGGATTTGGTTTCCGTCTGAGGCTGCGGTGCCGTCTTGCCGCGAATGAGATCCTCAAGCCAGCGCACAACGACATAGAAAACAGGCGTGAAGAGCAATCCGAAGACCGTCACACCGATCATACCTGAAACGACGGCTGTTCCTAGCGCCTGACGCAACTCGGCACCCGCGCCAATTGCGATGGCGAGCGGAACAACACCCAGAATGAACGCCAGTGACGTCATCAGGATCGGGCGCAATCGCAGTTCTGCCGCCTCCTTCGCCGCAGCAAAACGATCTCGCCCTTGCTCTTCCAGCTGTTTGGCGAATTCCACGATCAGAATCGCGTTCTTGGCCGCCAAACCGATGAGAACAATGAACCCGACCTGGGTCATGATATTATTATCCTGCCCGCGCCACACCACGCCGACGATCGAGGCGATCAGACACATCGGCACGATGAGAATGACGGCCAGCGGCAGCGTGAGGCTCTCATACTGGGCGGCCAACACAAGGAACACGAACACCACCGCCAGTACGAAGGCGAACATCGCGGTGTTTCCAGCCCGGATCTGCTGGAACGCGAGCGTCGTCCACTCATAAGCGAACCCGCTCGGCAATGTCTCCGCCGCCAGCTTTTCCATCAGTTGAATCGCCTGGCCTTGCGAAAAGCCCGGCGCCGCTGAGCCGTCAAGCTCGGCCGCCGGATAGATGTTGTATCGCGGTACGCGATACGGGCCTGTAATATCCCGGACCGTCGTGAAGGCCCCGAGCGGCACAGTTTCACCGCTGGCGTTGCGCACTCGCAGATTGAGAATGTCTTTCGGTTCCAGGCGATATGGCGCGTCCGCCTGTGCCTGGACGCGGAAGGTTCGTCCGAACAGGTTGAAGTCGTTCACATAGGACGATCCGATATTGACCTGCAGCGCGTTGAAAACATCCGGCATGTTGATGCCGAGCAATTGCGCCTTAGTACGATCGATATCGAGGAAAAGCTGCGGGGTGGAAACCTCGAACAGCGAGAACACCTGCATCAGCCCTGGCGTCTGCGCCGCGCGCACCATCATGGCGCCGACCGCTTCCTGTAAAGCCTGAGGTCCGCGCCCGGCACGATCCTCCACCATCATCCGGAAGCCGCCCGCATTGCCGATGCCTTGCACCGGCGGCGGTTGCACCACGATGAGGAACGCCTCCTTGATCGCAGCATATTTGCCAAACAGCGCGCCCTGAATGCCCGCAGCGGATTGCGCCGGATCCTTCGCCCGCTTGTCGAACGGATCGAGGATCACGAAGATCGCGCCCGCGTTCGGCGCGTTGGTGAAGGTCGCACCGGAGAAACCCACGATGTTGATCACATTCATCACACCGGGTGTTTCCAACGCCAACTCGGCAGCACGCTTCATCACTGCATCGGTGCGCTCAAGGGAAGCGCCGGGCGGCAGTTGCGCGGCGACGATCAGATAGCCGAGGTCCTGTTGCGGGATAAAGCCCTGTGGTGTCTTACGGAATTCGTTCAACCCGAAGCCGATGATGACTGCATATAACACCAACACCAGCGCAGACATCCGAACCATACGACCGGTCAGCCAGCCGTACCGTGACGAAAGCCAATCGAACCCCGCATTGAAATAGCGGAAGAAGCCATGGATCGGCTTTTCCCACCATTTATCCTCGTGGCTCTGCTTATGCGGCTTGAGCAGCAAGGCACACATCGCGGGCGACAACGTAAGCGACACGACCAATGAGATCACCGTCGCGCCGGCAATGGTCAGCGCAAACTGCCGATAGAACTGGCCAGAGATGCCGGTGATGAAGGCGGCCGGAATGAACACGGCGCACAGCACCAGCACGATGGCGATCAGCGCTCCGCCGACTTCATCCATCGACCGAATCGCGGCTTCGCGCGGGCTAAAGCCCTGGGCGATATTACGCTCCACGTTTTCGACCACGACGATGGCGTCATCGACCACGATACCGATCGCCAGCACCAGCCCGAACAACGAGAGATTGTTCAGGGTGAAGCCGAAGATGCTCATCATGAAGAAGGTGCCGATCAGCGAAACCGGAATGGCAACGATCGGAATCACCGCTGCCCGCCAAGTTTGCAGGAACAGCATGATCACAAGCACGACGAGGATGACAGCTTCGAAGATGGTCTCGATCACCGCATCGACCGACTGCTGGATGAACTGCGTCGGATCGTAGATGATCGTGTACTGCATCCCCTCCGGGAAGCTCTTGGCGAGTTCCGCCGTGGTATTGCGGATGTTCTTGCCGGTCGCCAACGCATTGGACCCCGGCCGCTGAAACACAGCGAGCGCAACGGACTCATTGCGTCCGAGATACGAGGACGACGAATAGTCCTGTCCCGTCAGCTCGACACGCGCAACATCCTTCACGCGCACCACGGCATTGGCCGTCTGCTTCACAATGATATTGGAGAACTCGACCGGATCCGAGAGCCGGCCCAGCGTCTGCACTGCGACCTGAAAGGCAAGCTGGTCCGACACCGGCGGCGCGTTGAGAACACCACCGGCAACCTGGATATTCTGGCCTTGCAGCGCGTTGGTAACGTCCTGAGCGGTGAGGTTGAGCGATTGCAAACGGTCAGGGTCGAGCCAGACCTGCATCGCGAAATCGCGGGCACCGAACACGGTGATCGAGCCGACACCATCGAGGCGCGTCAGCACGTCCTTGATCTGCAGGTTGGCATAATTGGTCAGAAAGATCGGATCACGCGACTGATCGGGCGAGTAGAGATTCACCACCATCAGAATGTCGGGTGAACTCTTGGCTACCGTGACGCCGATCTGACGTACTGCTTCAGGCAGACGCGGGGTGGCGGTCGACACGCGGTTCTGGACCTGAACCTGGGCGATGTCGAGATCAGTCCCGAGATCGAAAGTCACCGAAATCGAGAAGCGACCATCGGCGGTCGAATTCGACGAGATGTAAAGCATCCCTTCGACGCCGTTCACCTGCTGCTCGATCGGCGCAACGACGGTATCGGCGACGGTTTCAGAACTCGCACCAGGAAACTGGCCGGTGATGTTGATCACCGGCGGCGCGATCTCAGGATATTGCGCGATCGGCAATCGCACGAATGCAACCGCGCCAAGGATGATGAAGACGATCGAAACGACCGCAGCAAAGATCGGCCGGTCGATGAAGAAATGCGAAATCTTCATGAACGAACCTACTTCTGCGCCGTACCGGCCTTCGCCGGCGGCGCTGCTCCGGTTTGCGGCGTCACCGTCACACCCGGACGGGCCCGCATCAGACCTTCAACGATGATGCGGTCGTCGGCATCGATACCGCTCTTGATCACGCGATCGCCGTCTGAGAGTTGACCCAAAACCACGTATTTCTGAGCGACAGTGTTGTCAGGACGAACGACATAGACAAATTTCCGCGCCTGCTCGCTGCCGATGGCCGCATCCGGGATGAGCAACGCCTGATAGGGCGGAGAACCGGGAACCTGCAGACGCGCGAACATGCCGGGCGTGAAGATACCCGCCGCATTTGCAAAGGACGCACGGCCACGGATGGTGCCGGTACTCCGGTCGATCACGTTGTCAACGAAGTCCATACGGCCGACGTGGATGAAATCCGGCTCGTCGATCAGCTTTAATCGCACCAAAGTCGAACCACCGCGCGCTGCGATGTCATTCTTCTTGGAATCCTTGCCGCCACTTCGCGCCATCCGTTCATAGCGGAGATATGACGCCTCATCGAAGGTGAATTCGAAGCGGACTGGGTCCGTCGACACGATGGTTGCAAGAAGCGTCGTATTGCCTGTCGTACCGCCGGTAACGAGATTGCCGACGGACACGCGGCGATCGCCGATCCGTCCGGTCACTGGCGCACGCAAGTCGGTGAACTGCAGATCGAGCTCGGCTTGACGCACAGCCGCTTCCTGCGCGGCAACGCCAGCCTCGGCGACACGCTTCACCTGCGTGCGCTGATCGAAGACCTGTTGTGTGATGGTCTTGTCGCGCACCAATTGTGCCGCGCGTTCGAGGTCACCCTCCGCGAACGCAAGATCTGCACGCGCGCGCTGTAAATTGGCTTTCGCCTGATCCAGCGTGGTCTGGAAAGGCCGCTTGTCAATGGTAAACAGGAGATCGCCCTCCTTTACCATCTGGCCGTCAGTGAAATGAATCTTGTCAAGATAGCCGGACACGCGTGCGCGAACTTCCACCGAATCGACCGCAACGAACCGACCGACATACTCGTCGAGATCGGTAACGGTGCGCTTGATCGGATTGCTCACGGTCACGGCTGGCGGCGGCGGAGCCGCCTGCTGCTGTTGACCTTGACCGCAGGCCGCAAGCGCCGCTGCCAGAGAAAGAACCGGCAGCACAGTGCCGAAACGTTTATATTTTTGTCCAATCATCACAGGCTCAAGTGCGTTCGGCAGCCGGAACAAATCGATCCGGCGACACATAGGGGCGCGCGATTTAACTTGCAAACATATGGCCAGCCCTGCCCCTTAGCCGCAGGCCGGGCAATTGTCCATGCTGCGCAGTGTCTTAGCTGGCCTTTGTGTCGGTCTTGGTAGCCGATTGACCGCTCGAAAAACCGCGGAACCAGTTGCGCCCGAGCAACAGCAGGACCAGGGCGCCATAGACCAAACCGCCAATCACCGCGAGCGTCGCCAGCGTAGCTTCATCGCGGAAAACCGGCAGGCCGCGATAAAAATATGCCAAGATTTTTGCGGCTAGAAAAATAACTATTCCAAAGACGCAGCCAATCGCAGTCAGAATAACCATCGACCGCTTCAGCCGCGCGTCCATTGTGATCAGACCGGCTTTTGCCGCAAACCACACGACAAGCCCCATATTCACCCAGGCGCCGATCGCCGTTGCGATCGCGAGCCCGACTTGCGCCAGCGGCCCCATCAGCAAAATCTTGAACAGGACGTTGACGGCTACAGCGATCAGCGACGCCTTCACTGGCGTTGCGGTGTCGCCGCGCGCAAAAAATGGCGCCGTCACGCTGCGGATCAGAACATAGGGTATCAGCCCCAAGGCATAGGCCGCGAGTGTCGCCGCGGCCGCCAGCGCATCGTCGCTGGTGAATTTTCCACGCAGAAAGAGCGCCCGCATGATGAGTTCTGGAATAATGAGGAAAGCAATCAAGCACGGGACCGTCAGCAGCAGCGTCAATTCTATGGCGCGATTTTGCGCATGTCGTGCTCCTGCATCATCGCCTGACGCAATCCGGCGCGACATCTCCGGCAGCAACACGGTCCCTACGGCGATTCCGATGACACCGATCGGTAATTGATTGATCCGATCGGCATAATATAATGCCGAGATTGCGCCGGCCGCCAGGAAGCTCGCAATGATCGTGTCCGCGAACATCGCAAGCTGCACGCCCGCAGAGCCAACCGTCGCAGGCCCAAGCGCGCGAAAAAACTTTCGCACATCCTCATCCAGCCTCGGCCGCCGGAAACGAGCCAGCACCTGCGCGCGGCCGGCATCGCCCATCACCAGCAGCAGTTCGAGAACTCCGGCAATCAGTACGCCCCATGCAGCGGCGTGGCCGGCGGTCGGGAAGAAGACTGCCAGCGACAGTGCGACCATCATCGAGAGATTGAGCAGGATCGGCGCCGCAGCCGGAGTCGCGAAGTGATGAATCGAATTCAGGATCCCGCCATAGAGCGTGACCAATGACACCAGCAGCAGATACGGAAACGTAATTCGCGTCAGTTCGGTCGCGAGCGCGAAGCGTCCGGGATCGTCGTTGAACCCCGGCGCAAGCAGCGAAATCACATCCGGCGTAAAAGCCAGAGCCAGAGCCAGCAGCACAACCTGACTTGCGAACAACAGCGTGAAGATGCGGTCGCCAAACAGCTTGGCCGGGTCCGGCCCATTCTGCGCACGAATGCGCGCATAAGCGGGGACGAAGGCGGCATTGAACGCGCCCTCCGCAAAGATGGCCCGGAAATGGTTGGGAAGCCGGAGTGCAACGAAGAAGGCGTCCGCGACAGGCCCGGCGCCAAGAATGGCCGCCAGCATGATGTCGCGCATGAAGCCGGTAATGCGCGAAAGCAGCGTGAAGCCGCCAACTGTGAAGATGCGTCTGATCACGTTGCTGGTCCGAACCGATCACCAGCCCGGCATTCCGGGCCGCAGCATGATGGCCGCGGCCTCTCCACTTGGCTAGCGCAAAGCCCGCAGTACAGCATCGATGATGCGATCCTGGGTCGGCTCGTCCAGATAGGCATGCATCGGCAGGCTGATCACCTCGTCGGCAAGACGCTCGCTTACCGGCAATCCAACCTCGGCGATCGGGAAATCGCGATAAGCGGTCTGGCGATGCAGCGGTTTCGCATAATAGATCGCGGTGGGAATGCCTTCCGCCTGCAAAGCCTTGGCTAGTCCGTCGCGCTTTCCGGGGGCCAGACGGACGGTGTATTGCGCCCATACCGATGTATAGCCCTCGGGCACGACCGGAACGGTCGCGACATCCTTTAGCGAAGCCGAATAGCGCTTGGCGACACGATCACGCGTCACGATCTCATCACGAAAAATCTTCAGCTTCTCGATCAGGACCGCCGCCTGGATGGTATCGAGCCGGCCGGTGAGCCCCAGACGCACATTGTCGTATTTGTCGGTGCCCTGTCCGTGAACGCGAACGCTTTTCAGAACGGCAAGCAGTTCGTCATCATCAGTCAATATGGCGCCGCCATCGCCGTAGCAGCCGAGCGGCTTGGCCGGAAAAAAGCTGGTCGCGGTCGCATGACCAAAGGTGCCGATATCGCGACCTTTGTAGGTGGCACCAAAACCTTGCGCCGCATCGTCGAGAATGAACAACTTCTCGACCTCAGCGATTTCGGCGACGGCGTCATGGTCCACCGGCAATCCGAACAGATCGACCGGAATCACCGCCTTGGGCTTCAGCCCCATGGCTTTCGCGGTCTTGATTGCGGACTTCAGGCTCTCGGCATCGATATTGAACGTATCGGCATGCACGTCGACAAAAACCGGCGTCGCGCCGATCAAGGCCGCGCATTCTGCCGTCGCGCAGAAGGTGAAGGTCGGGCAGAACACCGCATCGCCCGGGCCAATGCCCTTCGCCATCAACGTCATCACCAATGCGTCGGTGCCACTCGAGCAGGACAGGGCATGCTTGGCGCCGCAGAAAGCCGCGAGCTGCTGCTCAAAGGCTGTGACTTCCGGGCCCATCAGAAACTGGCAGTGATTGAGGACGCGCGTCGTCGCTTCGTCGATCACGCTGCCGAGCCGCCGCCGTTGGGCCGCAACATCGATAAAAGGAATCGGACGCTGGTCGATTCGGGCGTGTTGATTCATCGCGTTCAAAAACTCTGCAGATGGAGGACGAAGACTTTAGCCGGCAGCGCGGAACTGTTCGGCAACACGGATGGCCGCCTGCGTCGCCTGGCGGTTATCAAGACAGCGCATGGCGACGTCGAGACTTTCCACCCCTTCCTCGCCGGTCACCGGAGGTATCTTGTTCTCACGCACGGCGCTGACGAAAGCCTGAAGCTCGGCGCGCAACGGCTCCGAGTGTCCGACCGACAAATGCCGCATCGAATAGCTGCCGTCCGGCTGGAAGCCGAAACATTCGGTGACCTGACGGGTTAGGAGATCGCCGATCAGATACTTCTTACGCGTCGCCACATGCACGGTGCGCGCCTTGAACGGCGTCAGCCAGTTGGTGTTGATATGCGCGAGCACACCGGACGCCGTACGGAATTGCAGCAGCGCGATGTCCTCGCGTTCGGCCACGGCGCTCGACAATTGCGGCTGCACCTCGACGATTTCCGAATCGGTGAACCAACGAATGAGATCGATGTCGTGAACGGCGAGATCGATCACCACACCGACATTCGACATGCGAGGAGGAAACGGCCCGACCCGCGTGATGCCGATGGACAGGATATCCTCGTCCTTGATCGCGTCCTTGATCGCCTGCACTGCCGGATTGAAGCGTTCGACATGGCCGACCATCAGCTTCACGCCGCGCCGCTTGGCGGCGTCGATGATCTCGCGCCCCTCATCCACATTCGACGCGATCGGCTTTTCCACCAGGACGTGGATCCCACGCTCGATGCATTTCAGCGCCATCTCGTGATGCAGATGGGTCGGCGCAGCGATAGTCACCGCGTCCAGTCCCGGGCCGAGCAGATCGTCAACGCTCTCAACCGCAGGAACGCCCAGGATGCGGGTCACCAGTTCACGTTGCTGTTCACTCGGATCCGCGACGCCGACCAGCGTGACGTCGGGCAACCCCGCAAAAACGCGGGCGTGGTTAGCCCCCATGATGCCGACGCCAATGACGCCGACCCGCAGCGGCCCCGTGGCGCTGCTCTCGACTGCACGAACCATTCTCGAATTACCCCCGGCCGAACCGGCCTGAAACTTGGAATCTGCCTACCACGCCATTCGCAGTTGCGTCATAAATTCGTTTACCCTGTTCAAACACCTTTTGAGTCAAAGCGTTACGAACTCAGACCACGACCTAAGACCGAATACCTCCCGGAAGGAGGTGCAATTTGCCGCAACCGCTGGGTCCGGCGCCTATTCGGCCGCCGCGCGCCCGTCCAGGCGGAGCTGCAGTCCAGCCGCGATCGCATCGTCCCGGAAGGCCTTCACGGCATCGAGGGACAGATCCTCACCGGTCTTGGTCCCCATCGCTGGCAGCTTTTTCAGGACGTCGGCCGGGGCGGTAATGATGTGGCACCCCATCTGTTCGGCCTCGATCACGTTGTAAGCCTCACGCGTGGACGCCCAGATGATCTCGATATTCGGCGTGGCGCGGGCCTGCGCGATCGAATCGCGCATCAGGGGGGCGTATTCGATGCCGAAATCGGCCAGCCGGCCGGCAAAGACCGAAACACAGGCTGGCGCACCGCCACGCAGCGCATCCACCGCCTTGGCCACTTGCTCGGCGGTGAAGATCGCCGTGAAGTTGATTTTCACCCCCTCCGACGAAAGCGCTCGCACCGCATCGTAAAGCAGCTCCTTGCGCGTCGTCATCACCGGCAGCTTGACGTAAACGTTCTTGCCCCAGCCGGCGATCACCCGGCCTTGCGCCACCATCTCCGGGATATCGTCGGAGAACACCTCGAACGAGATGTGCCGGTCCGGCACAGCGGCGACCAGGTCTCGCGCATAGGCCTCATAATCGCGCACACCCGCTTTCTTCAATAGCGACGGATTGGTGGTGAAGCCGGCGATCCATTTGTTCTTCGCCATCTCCACGATCTGAGCCTTGTCGGCTCCGTCCGTGAACAGCTTGATCTTCAGGTCGTCGAGTTTCATCGCCATGACGTCGGCCTTTGTGCATTGCATGATACGAACATGCCGGTCCGCTTACGAACCAAGTGTAGCACAAAAACGGCAGCGGGCTTAAGAGCGGCTATAATCGTCCTCAATACGGACAATATCGTCCTCGCCGAGATAGCTGCCAGTCTGGACTTCGATCAATTCCAGATCGATCTTTCCCGGATTTTCGAGCCGGTGCGGCGAACCCATCGGAATGTAGATCGACTGGTTCTCGTGCAGCGTGGTCACCTGCTCGCCAATCGTGACACGCGCCGTACCGCGCACCACGATCCAATGCTCGGCGCGGTGATTGTGGTACTGTAAAGAAAGCCGACCGCCCTTCTTCACGACGATCCGCTTCACTTGATAGCGATCGCCATTATCGAGGGACTGGTAGTTGCCCCACGGCCGATGCACACGGATGTGATCCTCGGTAACAGCCGGCGCCACGTCCTTCAACGTCTGCACCAGCCGCTTCATTTCGGCTGTGTTCTTGCGGTCGGCGATCAGCACCGCATCTTCGCTCGCCACGACAACAAGGTCCTGCACACCGAAGAGCGCGACCAGCGGCTTCTCGGAGGAAGCGAATGAGTTTTTGGAATCGACAAAAACAGCATTGCCCTGCGCGGCATTGCCATTTTCGTCCCGTTCGGACAATTCCCAGACCGCATGCCACGACCCGACATCCGACCAGCCGTAGGAAACCGGAATGACGGCGGTGCGTTTTGTTTTCTCCATCACCGCATAGTCGATCGATGTCGCGCGAGCACGCGCAAAGCCTTCTGGATCGATCGTAACAAAGCCGAGGTCTTTGCCGGCCGCTTCAATCGCTGCGGTTGCTGCCGTCACGGTCTCAGCTTCGAACGCGCTGTACTCGGCAATCAGGGTCTCTGCTGCAAAAACGAAATTGCCGGAATTCCACAGATAGCCTTGCGCAATGTAATCCTGCGCGGTTTTTGCATCCGGCTTTTCGACAAAACGCTCGACCGTAAAGATATCACCATGCAGCTTCGCGCCGGGACAGATATAACCGTATTCCGTTGCTGGCCGGTCAGGCTTCACACCGAATGTGACAATGCGCCCCTCCCGCGCCGCGCTTGCAGCCTCTCGGCACGCTGCAACGAAAGCAGTCTTGTCGGTAACGACATGATCGGCAGCCAGCGCCACCAGAACCGGATCGCTGTCACGGCGCGAAGCGAAAACAGCACCAGCAGCGATGGCTGGGCCGGAGTCGCGCCGCATCGGTTCGAGCAGGATATCGGCCTCGATGCCGATCTCGCTAAGCTGTTCCTTGACGATGAAACGATACTGGCTGTTGGTGATGATGATCGGACGCGCGAACACCGCAGCGTCCGAAACCCGCAACATCGTTTCCTGGAACGTGGACCTGGAGCCGAGCAGCGGAAGAAACTGCTTCGGCCGCCCTTCGCGCGACGATGGCCAAAGGCGCGTGCCGGCGCCGCCACACATAACGAGCGGAACAATGTGGTCAGACTGGATCGTTTGGTTCATGAAAACTTAAAATCGCAAGGGTGATCGATGGTCCTCGCGGCCTTAAACCACGGGGGCCTTAAGTTCCCGTGTATTTGCGATACCAGTCCACGAAATTGCGGATGCCGGTTTCGACCGGGGTTGAGGGCCGGAAGCCGACATCTCGCATCAGATCATCGACGTCGGCGTATGTTTCGGGCACGTCGCCCGGCTGCATCGGAAACAACTCGCGCTTCGCGGGTTTGCCGAGACATTTCTCCAGTTCACTGACGACGTGCAGCAGCTCAGCCGGCTTGTTGTTGCCGATATTGTAGATGCGATACGGCGCAGAACTCGTCGCTGGATCCGGATTTCCGCCGGACCAGTCCGACGCAGGTGCGGCCGGGCGATCGACGAGGCGCACGATCGATTCCACCACATCATCCACATAGGTGAAATCGCGGCGCATATTGCCGTGATTGAATAGCTTGATAGGACGACCGGCGAGGATGGCTTCGGCGAACAACCACATCGCCATATCTGGCCGACCCCAAGGGCCATACACGGTAAAGAAACGCAGTCCCGTCACTGGCAACCTGAACAGATGCGCATAGGAATGCGCCATCAATTCGTTGGCCTTCTTGCTCGCCGCATACATGCTGATCGGATGATCGACGTTGTCATGAACGCGAAACGGCAACCGCGTATTGGCGCCATACACCGACGATGACGATGCAAACACGAGGTGCCGGCAGTCGTTGTGGCGGCAGCCTTCCAGCACATTGATGAAGCCCTGCACGTTGGCGTCGACATAGGCGTGCGGGTGCGTGATCGAGTGCCGGACACCCGCCTGCGCGGCAAGATGAATCACATGTGGGAATTTGCGTTCGTGGAACAACGTGGCCGTAGCCTCGCGATCCGCGAGATCGAGCCTGATGAATTCGAAGTGATTGGAGGTTGCGAGCTCCGCGCGCCGCGCCTCTTTCAGAGCCGGATCGTAATACGGCGTCATGCTGTCAACGCCGACCACGTGCCGTCCCTGCGACAGCAGACGGCGTGCCACATGGAAACCGATGAACCCGGCTGCGCCGGTGACGAGGATCGGAGAATTGCTCAAAGCCGCCACAACTCGATTGCTGAGGGCTTCGTTGCCCGGTCAAGGGTACCTTTAACGTCGAACACCGTACCGTCCCCGTCTCGCAACAGCTTCTGAATCAAGCCCCACCCTTGGCTGACATACTCATCGTGCGCGACCGCCATCACCACAGCATCCGCGGGTTTGAGCGATTCCTGTGCCAACAGCGTAATGCCGTATTCGTGCTTCGCCTCATCTGGCGAAGCCATCGGGTCGTGAACCTGCACCGTGACACCCGACGATTTCAATTCATTGACAATGTCCGCGACCTTGGAGTTGCGCGTGTCGGGCACGTTTTCCTTGAACGTCACGCCCAGCACCGTAACCACCGCGTTGGTCCGCTGACGCTTGAACAGGCTTTGCACGCAAGCCAGCGCCACGCGCTGTCCGACATTGTCGTTGATCCGCCGGCCAGCGAGAATGACTTCTGGGTGATAACCTGCGCGCTCCGCTCGGTAGGTTAGATAGTACGGATCGACGCCGATGCAGTGGCCGCCAACGAGACCGGGGTAGAATTTCTGGAAATTCCATTTCGTGCCGGCTGCCGCGAGCACATCGCCGGTGTCGATCCCCAGGCGATGACAGATCGCCGACAGTTCGTTCATGAAGGCGATGTTGAGGTCGCGCTGGGTGTTTTCGATCACTTTGGCGGCTTCCGCCACCTTGATCGAGGGAGCGCGATGCACCCCGGCGGTGACCACCGAAGCATACACATCCGCAACGATGTCGAGCGTTGCGTCATCCTGTCCTGCGACGACCTTGGTGATCGTTTCGAAGCGGTGCTTCTTGTCACCGGGATTGATGCGCTCCGGCGAATAGCCGACGGTGAAGTCCTTTCCAGCCTTCAGACCGGACACCTTTTCCAGGACCGGCACACAGTCTTCTTCGATGCAGCCAGGATAGACCGTCGATTCGTAAACGACGATCGAGCCCTTTTTCATCGCCGATCCTACCGTCTGCGACGCGCCAAGCAGGGGGCGCAGGTCTGGACGATTGGCATTGTCGATCGGGGTCGGCACCGTAACGATGAAAAAGTCGGCCGTGCTCAGTTTGTCGATATCGGCGGTATAAGCCAACGTCGGAAGGTGCAGATCCGGCCCTTCAATTTCTCGAGTCCGGTCGATACCGGCACGCAGTTCATCGATACGGCCCTGATCGATGTCAAAGCCGACGACCTCGACACCCGCCCGCGCAAAGGCCACCGCGACCGGCAAGCCGACATAGCCCAGACCGATGACGGCGATTTTCCTGTTATGGGACACGTTGCTTCCTACGACTGCGAGACGGGGGTCATAGCCGGAAGCTCATGGCACGGGCAATAGCGCGGCC
>JAFAFP010000007.1 GCA_023423415.1 Pseudomonadota bacterium
TTCAGGTGGAGGGTAGAGAAAAGTCAACGGGGCGATCCCCCCGCAACACAGCGCCCGGAGCGATCGGCTCCGGGCGCTTTACGCCTCCAGAAGCAGCTTGCTTATTTCTTCTTCATCTTTTCGAGGACGGGATCTTTCACCTGTTCGACCTTGTCGAATTCGACATTGACCAGCTTGCCGTCCACCTTTTCGACGCGGCGGATATAGACATCCTGGACGATATCGCGGGTTTCCGGATCGATGGCGATCGGTCCACGCGGGCTCTCCCACTTCGAACCTTTCGCAGCGTCGACCATGGCCTGTGCGTCGGTCTTGCCGTCGGTCTTTTTCAGCACATCATAGATGAGCTGCATGCCGTCCCAGCCGCCGACCGAGAAGAAGTCGGGGTTGCGCTTGTATTCTGCGTTATAGGCTTTGACGAAGGCGTCGTTCTTGGCCGACTTGTGATTGTGGTCGTAGTGGAAGGCGGTGATGATGCCGAGCGAGGCATCGCCCATCGATTTCAGCGCCTCTTCGGCGGTGACTTCGCCTTGTCCCATGACCTTCGTCTTCTTGGCGTCGATGCCGCGTTCGGCGAGCGCCTTGCCGAGAGCGGCCGGCTGCGCGCCGCCCGGGACCCAGATAAAGATCGATTCGGGATTGAGGTCCTTCGCGCGCTGAACGAAGGCGGAGAAGTCCGGGTTGGCCACCGGCATGCGGACCGATCCGATCACCTCGCCTCCAGCTTCCTTGAAGCCGGTCTGGAAGGCGCCTTCGGCGTCGATGCCCGGGCCGTAATCGGCGGCCATCGTATAAACCTTCTTGACGCCGGCTTTCTTGACCGCCCATTCGCCGAGCGCGCCATTGAGCTGCGGCGTGGTCAGCGAGGTGCGCACCATGTAGGGAGACTTGGTGGTGATGATCGAGGTCGCCGCATTCATCACGACCATGAACTTTTTCGCCTGCGCCGATACGTCGCCGGCGGCAATTGCGTTCGGGGTCAGCACGAAGCCAGCCAGCATATCGACGCCGTCACGAACCACGAGTTCCTGCGCGAGGCGCTTGGCGACATCGGGCGCGATGCCACCGACATCCTTGCGGATGAACTCGATCTTGCGGCCGGCGACGGTGTCGCCGTTCTGCTTCACGAACATCTTGATGGCGTTATCCATCTGCGTCGCCGCGTCAGCGAACTGGCCGGAATAGGGCAGGATGATGCCGATCTTGATCGGAGCCTGCTGCGCGGCGGCTGCGCCGGCGAACAACGCCGCCGCAGCGAAAGTACCCAATCCTAACAATCTCTTAGACATTGCGATCTTCCTCCAGATTATTGGTATCGTTGTTGCAATAGTCGTATTGAGCCGTATTGAGCCGTAGCGGACTTGCGTGTTACTTGCCCATGCGAGCCTTCACCGGGTCCTTTACGTTTTCGACCTTGTCGAACTCCACATTCACAAGCCCGTTAGGGGTCTTCTCCACACGCCGGAAATAGACCGTCTGCACAACATCGCGGGTTTGCGGATCGATCGACATCGGGCCACGCGGGCTTTCCCAGCTCATTCCCTTGGCTGCCGCCATGAAGGCATCACCATCGGCCTTGCCGCCCGTCTTCTTCAACACCTCATAGATGAGGTGCATTCCGTCATAGGCGCCGACCGCGAACAGATTCGGGTTCACGTTGCCGGAGATGTCCCGGTAGCCCTTGACGAATTCCTTGTTCAGTTCGGAATTGTGATTGTGGTCGTAATGATAGGCGGTGATCACGCCGAGCGCGGCATTGCCGGCGCTGGCGAGCGCGGTGTCGTCGGTGATTTCGCCCTGACCGAGGATCTTGATCTTGTCCGGCGTCACGCCGCGTTCAGCCATCGACTTCATGATCGCCGCGGGCTGCACACCGGCCGGCACGAACACGAAGATCGATTCCGGATTTGCATCCTTGGCGCGCTGGACGAAGGCTGAGAAATCGGGACTTGCGATCGGCATGCGGAGCTGACCGACGATTTCGCCGCCGGCTTCCTTGAACGAGCGGACGAACGCGGCTTCGGCGTCATGGCCCGGGCCGTAGTCCGAGACCATGGTGAAGGCCTTCTTGATGCCCTGCTTGGCGGCCCAGGCGCCGAATGGCTCGATCAGTTGCGGCGAGGTGAACGATACGCGCACCGCGTAATCCGATTTCGTGGTGATGATCGCGGTCGCCGCGTTCATGATGATCATCGGCTTCTTGGCCTGCGCCGAGACGTCGGCGGCCGCGAGCGCATTCGGGGTCAGCGCGAAGCCGGCCAGAATATCCACGCCGTCGCGCACGATCAGTTCCTGCGCCAGGCGCTTGGCGACATCCGGGTTGGCGCCGCCGGTATCCTTGCGGATGATCTCGATCTTCTTGCCGGCGACGGTATCGCCGAATGTCTTCATATAGAGCTTGAGCCCGTTATCCATCTGGGTCGCGGCATCCGCGAACTGGCCGGAGAATGTACCGATAAAGCCGATCTTGACGGTGCCCTGGGCCTGGCTGGCGGACGATAGGCCGATGACAGCGGCGAAAGCCGCCGCGGCAAGCCATGCTGATTTTGCGAACCAAGTTGATCCTGCGAACCGGGCTGATCGCATGCCGGGGATACTCCAAGTTTTTGGATAGGATAGCGTTTTTCGGAAACTAGCGGGCACGGGTAACGAGGTCAATTTGGCGGCTGAATGTCGCATTCGTCGGTGGCGGGATTGCTTAACGCGCGGGATGGGCAGACCGTTGGGCGATCGCGGGATACGCTAAATTTGCTTGCCGGCGCCTCTAGGCGGCACGCGCAGTCGGAGTAAGATTCGCCAGCGCGCGTTGCGCGAGCATGAGTGTACGGGACCGATGTCGTCTTTGATCTTTGAGCTCAACGGCCGGATGCGCTCGGAGAACCATGTTTCTCCGAGCATGACAGTGCTGGATTATCTGCGGTTGAACGCCCGTCTGACCGGCACCAAGGAGGGCTGCGCCGAGGGCGACTGCGGCGCCTGCACCATCGTGATTGCGCCGCTGGGCGAGGGCAAGCCGCGTTATCGTGCCGTCAACTCCTGCCTGATGGTGGTGCCGCAACTGGATGGCCATGCAGTGCTGACCGTTGAAGGGCTGGCGGGCCGCGACGGCGCATTGCATTCGGTGCAGCAGTCGTTGATCGAGGCCGATGCGACACAATGCGGCTTCTGCACACCGGGCTTTGCCATGGCGATGTTCGCATTCGCGCATAGCAGCGAGGCGCGCAGCGACGAGGAGATCCACGAAGCGCTGGCTGGAAACTTGTGCCGCTGCACCGGGTATCGGCCGATTGTTGAAGCGTGCCGTGTGATGCGTGCCGATCCGCCGGGTTGTCTTGATAAAGGCGAGACGCGCTGCGCGGAAGGGCTCGGCGAATATCGATACGGCGAGCAGTTCTATCTCGCTCCGCGCACGCTTGATGAAATGAGCGAGGCGAAGGCGTCGCATCCCAACGCGATTCTTCTTGCCGGCGGCACCGATCTTGGTCTGCGTGTGAGCAAGGATCGCGAGACTTTTCCTGCCGTCATTTCGACACGTGCCGTCGCAGCTCTGCAAACGATCGGCGATGATGACGGTGCGTTGAAAATCGGCGGAGCCGTCACCTATACGCAGGCGCTGCCTTATCTCGATAGACACTTTCCATCGTTTGCGAATCTTGTGCGCCGGATCGGCTCACGACAGATCCGCAATCTCGGTACCTTCGCCGGCAATCTCGCCAATGCGTCGCCGATCGGAGATACGATTCCCTGCCTGATGGCGCTTTCGGCCAGCGTCGCGCTGCGCTCGCGGCGAGGGGTGCGTAACGTTCCGGTGGAAGAATTCATTCTTGGCTATCGCAGGACGGCGTTGGAAGCGGACGAGTTCATCGAATCCATTTCGATTCCGTTTTTGAAGCCTGGAACGAATTTCACAGCGTACAAACTGTCCAAGCGCTTCGATCAGGATATCTCAACGGTGGTCGCAGCGCTCCGTCTTCGTGTTGACAATGGGACAGTGCAGGAGTTTCGCGCTGCATATGGCGGAATGGCTGCACAGGCCGCGCGCGCAAAGAACGCCGAGGCGGCGGTCATCGGCAAATCCTGGACGGTTGAGACACTGACGGGCATCGACGCGGCGCTGGCGAAGGATTTTCAGCCGATGACCGATCATCGCGGCACGGATGCCTATCGCCTGCGTGCGGCCGCCAATCTGATCCGTCGCTTGCAGGTCGAGACGACCGGCAAGGCCGCATTGCAGGTGTGGGACCTATGAGCGCACCCCTTTCTCGTATTCGCGGTGGTGCTCATGCCTCGATGCGCCATGACAGCGCTGCGGGTCATGTCACCGGCTCTGCGTTGTATCTCGATGATGTGCCGGCTGTTCCCGGCTCGCTGGAAGCAGCATTGGTGTTGTCGCCGCATCCGCATGCGCGCATCAAGAGCATTGATGTATCGCGCGCATTGGCGTCGCCCGGCGTCGCCACAGTCATCACCGCCGCAGACATTCCGGGCAAGAACGACATCGCGCCGATCCGAAGCGATGAGCCGTTGCTGGCAGCCGGTATTGTCGAGCATGAAGGTCAGATCGTTGCTGCTGTCGCTGCGCAAACGCTCGAACAGGCGCGAGCGGCGGCGAAGTTGGTCAGCGTCGAGTATGAGGCGCTGGAACCGATCCTCACCCTCGAACAGGCGATCGCCCGCGAGAATTATGTCGCGCCACCTCAGAAGATGGTGCGAGGCGATATAGAGGCTGCCCTCAAGGGTGCGCCGCATCGGCTGTCCGGGGAATTTCATTGCGGCGGTCAGGAACACTTTTATCTGGAAGGGCATATCGCCATCGCGTCGCCGGGCGAGGAGCGCGACATCCAGGTCTGGAGTTCGACCCAGCATCCGACCGAAGTGCAGCACGGTGTCGCGCATCTGCTCGGCATTCCGTTCAACGCGGTGACGGTGGAAGTGCGCCGGATGGGCGGGGGGTTTGGCGGCAAGGAAAGTCAGCCGACGATCATTGCCGGCGTCGCCGCGGTTCTGGCCTGGAAAACGCGCCGTTCAGTGAAGTTGCGACTTCCGCGCGATGACGACATGCGCGCGACCGGAAAACGCCATCCGTTCCTGATCCGCTACGATGTCGGTTTCGACGATGACGGTGCCATCAGGGGACTCGATCTTCTGCTGGCGGCGAATGGCGGTCATGTCGCCGACCATACGCCGGCGGTGATGACGCGCGCGCTCTGTCACGCTGACAACTGCTATTGGTTGCCGGTTGTGCGTTTCCGCGGTTTGTCGTGCAAGACAAACACCGTGTCGAACACGGCGTTCCGCGGTTATGGCGGTCCGCAAGGCATGTTCGCGATCGAGACGATCATGGATTTCGTTGCGCGTCAGCTCGGTCTATCGCTTGAAGATGTGCGCAAGCGCAATTTCTATGGCACGACCTGCAGCAACGTCACGCCCTACGGCATGACGGTCGAAGACAATATCGTCGAACAGGTGATCGATGATCTCGATCGCAGCGTCGATCTCAAGGCTTGGCGCGAAAGCGTTGTGACATTCAACAAAACAAGCCCGGTGATCAAGAAAGGCCTGGCGACGATGCCGGTGAAATTCGGCATCTCGTTCAACCGTCCCGCGCTCAATCAGGCCGGGGCTCTGGTGCATGTCTATATGGACGGCAGCGTCACGCTGAACCACGGCGGGACTGAAATGGGGCAGGGCCTGTTCATCAAGGTGGCGCAGGTCGTTGCTGAAACTTTCCAGATTGACGTCGACAATATCCGCATCACCGCGACGACAACTGGCAAGGTGCCGAACACGTCACCGACAGCCGCCTCGTCCGGTTCGGATCTGAATGGCATGGCTGCGCGCAATGCCGCAGATCAGATCAAGGATCGCATGGCGGACGTCGCCGCCGATCATTTCAACGTGCCGAAGGCCGAGATCGTGTTCTCGTCAAACCGAATTTATGCCGGCAATCGGTCGATCTCGTTTTCCGAACTGGCGGCCCTGTCGTGGGAGAAGCGGGTGTCGCTGTCGGCAACCGGTTTTTACCGGACGCCAAAGGTGTATTGGGACGCTGCAACCGCCAGCGGCCGGCCGTTTTATTACTTCACATATGGCGCGGCGGCGGCCGAGGTCGCGATCGACACCTTGACCGGCGAAATGCGGGTGCTGCGTGCGGAACTGGTCCAGGATTGTGGTCAATCGCTGAACCCCGCCATCGATCTCGGACAGATCGAGGGTGGCTTTGTTCAGGGCATGGGCTGGCTCACCACCGAGGAACTGGTGTGGGATGACAAGGGCCGTCTGCGCACCCACGGTCCCTCGACCTACAAGATCCCGGGCAGCCGCGACGTGCCGCCGGTGTTCAGCGCGCGCATCTTGAAAGATGCGCCGAACAAGGAAGAGACGGTCTTCCATTCCAAGGCGGTCGGCGAACCGCCATTGATGCTGGCCCTGTCGGTCTGGCTCGCAGTCCGCGACGCGATTTCGAGCCTGTCGGGATATAAGCTCGCGCCCGTTCTCGACGCGCCGACCACGCCGGACCGCATATTGGCGGCGGTGGACGACATGGCTCGCCGGGCGAGAGCAAACTAAGCCATCGAGAGATCAAATGGGTTCCGATCGTCGGTCAATGGCCGACCGCTAGCTCAGCATCCTGCTGACGCCAAAGTCACACACTTAAAAAGTGTTGGGCATGCCATTGACTTGCCTTAGTTGCCCTGAATATCAGAGCGAACGTTCATTCGCTTTATGCTGCTTCGCAACATCTGGGAGGAGGACGTCTTGCGCCACGCCAGCGCCCAACTGCACTCAGACCGCCGGGAGGAAATCCTCGATGCGGCACGGCGATGTTTTGCTCGCACGGGCTTTCACCAAACGTCGATGCAGCAGATTTGCGCCGAAGCCGGGATGAGCCCCGGCAACCTGTATCGCTACTTCCCGTCGAAGGAAGCGATCATTGCGGGCATCACCGAACGCGATCGTGCCGAGGTCGGTGCGCAACTCGCCGATGCGCAGTTCACTTCGGACTTCTTCGCGACGTTCGAGGCGCTGGCGCGCCATCACTTCGTCGAACGAACCGGTGACGACATCGCTCTATGTGCCGAGATGATTTCGGAAACACGCCGCAATCCGGCGATCTCCAAGATCATGAACGAGTTCGATGCCGAGGTGAAAGAGCGCCTAATCACCATGCTGCGCAGTGCGCAGGAGCGCGGCGATGTTTCACGCGATGCCGATATCGGCGCGGCTGTGGAAATGCTGATGATCATGGCCGATGGGGTTTGGTGGCGACGAGCGGTCAATCCGGATTTCGATGCCGAAGCCGCGTTGCCGATGTTCTTCGATATCACAAGGTACATGCTGCTCGATCGCGGCAAGGGTCGCTCGAGCGAGCCGGGAGGGGATTATGAAGGGTAGCCGTATTGTTGCTGTCGGCCTCGTGGTCGCAGCTGTCGGCTGGGTTGCGTCAGGTCATCTGTTTCCGCATGAGACTGCGGAAAGTCGCGCTGCCGTTCGCACGGGCGACAATGAACCTAAGCCGTTTCGCGTGGCAGTGATCAACGCCAATCTTGCGCCGCATGCGCGTAAGCTCACCTTGTCCGGCCGCACCGAGGCCGACATGAAAGTAACGATTACGGCGCGGACCGGCGGCGTGCTCACCGAAATGCGCGTCAAGCGCGGGCAGCATGTGAAGAAGGACGAGATCATTGCCGTCCTGTCGGACGATGCGCGCGAAGCGCAGGTCGCGCAGGCAAAGGCTATTTTCAATCAGCGCAAGGTCGAGCTTGAGGCGCGCCGGAAACTGATCGAGCAGGGCATGATGCCGAAGCTTGAGGCGGTGAATCTGGAGTCGCATTTCAAGTCGGCGGAAGCAAGCCTTGCTGCAGCAATTGCCGAACGAGAGCGCGGCGTGTTGCGTGCGCCATGGGATGGCATCATCACCGACACCCAGGCTGAAGTCGGTGGTGCAGCCTTGTCGATGATGGGCGCGGCGGTCGTCCAAATGGTCGCGCTCGATCCGATGCTGGCTGTTGTCGAAGTGTCCGAACGGCGTCTCGGCGGTCTGAAGCTAGGTGATGAAGCCGAGGTGCGGCTGGTGACTGGACAGAAGGCAAAAGGCCGTGTGCGCTACATCGCAAAATCCGCCAGCCAGACCACGCGCACCTATCGCGTCGAAGTCGAGATGAAGAATCCGGATGGCGCGATTCCGGATGGCATCACGGCCGAAGTCGCGATTCCGATGGCGCCGGCACCGGCAACCCGGGTGCCGCGCTCGGCTCTGACTTTCTCGTCGGCGGGCGATCTCGGCGTGCGCATCGTCAACGGCGAGAAGGTCGACTTCGTGCCGATCAGTGTGGTCGAAGACGACCAGAACCATATGTGGGTCGCCGGTGTGCCGGACGCTGCGCGCGTGATCGTACAGGGCCAGGATTTCGTGCGTGAAGGGCAGAAGGTTACGGCTGTTCCTGCGGAAATGTCGGTCGGATCGGTGCAATAAATTCAATCGAGTATCGGGCAACTGTTTCATTGTTATCGCCGGGCCTTGGGTCCGGTGATCCCGATCGGGAGGGCATGTGCTCCCCAAGCGGGATGGCCGGCTCGGGTCCGGTCATGACAAAGTAAAAAACGATCGAGCCGTTCGTCATGTTCAAATTGATCGACTACGCCATCAGTCACTCGCGTCTTACGATTGCGACGCTGATCTTCCTGCTGCTGGCGGGCTTCGTGTCTTATCGGACGATCCCGAAGGAGTCGGAGCCGGACGTCAAAATTCCGATCATCTATGTGCAGCTTACCCAGCGCGGCATCAGCCCGGAGGATTCCGAGCGGCTGCTGCTGCGGCCGGTCGAGACGCAGCTCAAATCGGTCGGCAACGTCAAGGAGATGCGCTCCACCGCCTATGAGGGTGGTGGCTTCGTGCTGCTGGAATTCGAAGCGGGCTTTGACTCCAAGGCTGCGCTGGCGGACGTGCGCGCCAAGGTCGATCAATCCAAACGCGACTTGCCGCGCGATGCGGATGAGCCGGTGGTGACCGAGGTCAATCTCTCGCTTTATCCGGTGCTGGTCGTCGCGTTGTCCGGTGAGATGCCGGAGCGCTCGATGCTGCGTCTCGCGCGCACCACCAAGAATGCGATCGAGCAGGTGCCGGGCGTGCTGTCGGCGGAACTGCGCGGTTCACGTGAGGAGGCGGTTGAAATCATCGTCGAGCCGATGCTGCTGAAGAGCTATGGAGTCTCGCTCGATCAGCTTATCAGTACCGTCAATGCATCGAACAGTCTGATTGCTGCTGGCGCGCTGGAAGGCAATACCGGTCGCTTTGCCGTCAAGGTGCCGGGCCTCATTGAGAAGCCGCAGGATGTTTTGAAGGTGCCGGTGGCTGCGACAGCTGGCGCCACCGTCACCGTCGGCGACGTCGCTCAGGTTAAGCCGACCTTCAAGGACGCGACCTCTGTTACACGGGTCAACGGTCGCTCGGCGATGACGATCGAAGTGTCGAAACGCACCGGCGCCAACTTGATCGAAACGGTCGATGGCGTGAAGGCTGCGGTTGAAAAGATGAAAGCGACGTGGCCGGCATCGGTGCAGGTCACGTTCACGCAGGACAAGTCCAAGGTCATCCGCCAGATGCTGGCGGATCTGCAGAACTCGGTCGCGACCGGTGTGCTGCTGGTGGTCGTCATCATCCTGTTTGCGCTCGGCTTCCGCGCCTCGCTGTTCATCGGCATCGCCATTCCGGCCTCGTTCCTGGCCGGTGTGCTTGGACTGCATCTTGCAGGCTTGACGATCAATATCGTCGTGTTGTTCTCGCTGATCCTTGCCGTCGGCATGCTGGTGGATGACGCCATCATCGTATCCGAATATGCCGAACGGCGGATGTCGGAAGGCATGCCGCCGAAGGAGGCTTATTCCCAGGCGGCGAAACGCATGGCGGGGCCGGTCACCGCCGCGACCGCAACGCGCGTGGCCGCCTTCTCGCCGCTGCTGTTCTGGCCCGGCGTCGTCGGCGAGTTCATGAAATACATGCCGATTACACTGATCGCGACGCTGTCGGCTTCGCTTGTGGTCGCGTTGTTCTTCACGCCGACGCTGGGCGCCCTCCTGGGCAAGGCGTCGCCGATCCCGCACGACGAGCGGGCATCGGACCGCGGCTTCTATATGCGTACCGTCAAGCTGGCGCTGCGCTATCCGGGCGCCACCCTGGCGCTCGCATTCGCGCTGCTCATCGGCGTGACGGTGGCGTATGGCAAGCTTGGCAAGGGCGTTGAATTCTTCCCGAATGTCGAGCCGGATTATGGGCAGGTGCTGGTGCATGCACGCGGCAATATCTCGCTCGATGAGAAGAATCGCCTGCTGGCCGAAGTCGAGAAGCATGTGCTCGGTTATCCGGGCATCCACACGGTCTATACCCGTGTCGGCGAACAACCGCGAGGCTCCGGCGAAATCACCGAAGATACGGTCGGCGTGATCCAGTTCGAGTTCGGCGATTGGCAAACCCGCGACCCAGCGCACAAGATCATGGATGCGATCCGCGAGAAGACTGCGGACATTCCTGGCATCATGGTCGAGGTGACGGCGCCGCGCGCCGGCCCGCCGACCGGCAAGCCGGTACAAGTGCAGATCGGCGCACTCAATCCTGATGTTCTACCGGAAGTGGCCAAGAAGGTCGCCGGCATCCTCGCGCAACGCAGCGATATCCGTGATCTTGACGATGGTCAGCCGCTGCCCGGCATCGACTGGAAGATCGATGTCGATAAGGCGGAAGCAGCGAAATATGCGGCCAGCCCGACGACCGTCGGAACAGCGGTGCAACTTGTCACCAACGGTGTGAAGGTCACGGAATATCGTCCGGCTGAAAGCGACAAGGCGGTCGATATCCTTGTCCGCTTCCCGAATGATCGGCGCAGCCTCGACCAGATCGACGAGTTGCGCGTGCAGACGCAATCCGGTCAGGTGCCGATCGGCAATTTCGTGCAACGCGTGCCGGCGCAACGTGTCGGCTACATCAATCGCGTCGCCGGCAATCGTGTGATGACGGTCTCGGCGAACGTCACCGAGGGCGTGCAGAGCGCGCAGGTCCAGCAGGAGATCGCGGCCGAGCTGGCGAAGACGGATCTCGGGCCGGGTGTGACTTTCAAGCTGAAGGGCGAGGACGAAGAGCGTGAAAAGGCCGGCGCCTTCCTGATGAAGGCCTTCGGGACGGCGATCTTCCTGATCTTTGCGATCCTGCTGGCGCAATTCAACCGGCTGACGTCGGTCGGTCTTGTGCTCAGCGCCGTCGTACTCTCGACCATCGGTGTGCTGATCGGTCTGATGGTGATGGGGCAGCCTTTCGGCGTGGTCATGACGGGTATCGGTGTCATCGCCAATGCCGGCGTGATCGTGAACAACAACATTGTTCTGATCGATACTTACGACCGGCTGCGTCATGAAGGCATGGCGGCTTATGAAGCGATCCTGGAGACCTGTCGTGAACGTGCGCGGCCGGTGGTGCTGACGGCAGTGACGGCCATCCTCGGCGTGCTGCCGATCGCGTTCGGCGTCAACCTCGACTTCATCTTGCGGGAAGTCACAGTCGGTGCTCCTGCGACACAATGGTGGGTCAGCCTTTCGACCGCCATCGTGTTCGGCCTTGGCTTTGCGACAGTGCTGACGCTGATCGTCACGCCTGCAGCGTTGATGCTGATCGCCAATGGTGCGGAATGGCGTATCGCGAAGTTGGCGAAGCTGCGCACGTGGTGGAGGCGGCGGAGCGCGAAAGCGGCCGTGTAATTACGGAG